>NZ_JBEKBF010000001.1:0-302661 GCF_050015535.1 Binatus soli (SeqCode)
CCTTTCCTTTCTGCGTCCAAGCCACCGAAGCGAACGTCCGCTGATTACCCATCACCGCACCTCCTCATCCGCCACTCAACCAGTTCCTTTGTACACCAATCGATCAACTTATGCAGAGGTTCCCTAGGGGTTCAGTGATTTGATGACCTCCGGGGCTGTCATGGAAAAGGTCGTGATGGTCTTGGCATCGAGCGGCATTTTCATCAGGTCCACCGAACGAATCTGGCTGTTCTCGTAAGTCCGGAAGTAGTATCGCTTCGCCTTCAAATCGGCGGCGCTGGTCCAAACCGTATAGTCGGCGACGATGTTGCCGTGCTCGTCCTTCTTTCCCTGGCGGGACACGCCGTTGGGAATGTCGAAGTTGTTCATAATATGAAACCCCTCGAGCACCGCCTCTTCGCCGGTCTTGGCCGGCAGCGCCGACGCGCTGAAAGCCACGGCTCGGACAAACCGCGACGGCGGGGTGAAGTCGCCCGGCATCCCCAGCATCCCGGTGCCTTGGCCGAAGCCGGTCAGCGTGATGCCGCCGACTTTCACCGGCGGAACATTCACTATTGAGAAGTTTACGTAATTGCGCAGATTGGTCATTTGCCAATCGAAGGATGGCGAGTTGGTCATCACCCCCAGCGGGTCGTCGTGGACATGAAGTTTTCCTTCCACATATTCTATCGCGATGCTCTTGCCCGAGGCGTCATTCACCACGTAGTGAAGCGGCGGCACAAAGTCCATCTGCTTGACCACGACCGCCGGGACTGTGATGCTTCCCATGCCCTGTTTGACTTCTTCGACCGTCGCGAAATTTTCCAAAATCCAGGAACCGACCTCCCAGGGTGCGACGGTCTTGGAGGCCTCGGCAGCGTGGTACTTCATGTAGCCGACGGTCCCGGGAAAATAGAGCAGGCCAATAGCCAATCCCTTCTCATTAACGCCATCGACCAAAAACGGCATGTCGCCACCGTTGTTGACGCCGACCGATGCATACTTGGAGGTCCACTTCAGCCCATTCTCGCCCTCCGGTGTGGTACCGGTTCGCGCATAGCCGCGCGGCACCATCATCACGGCGGAATCCATAACGATAGCGAACTCCATCGTGCGCGCGTACACGACGCTCCCGTCGCTGGCTCTGAGTCTGATGCTGGTGCAGGCTGGCGCCGGCTTCGCGAAAAAGAGCGAACACGCGAGGATCGCGAGAAATATCGCTCCGGAAGCGCTGGGGAACTTGCGGGGCGCGGATGCTTTGACGCCGATGCCGGTAATTTTCATTGGTTCGTCCTTTCTGCGGTTGCTTGGTTCAGTCAACCTGCGGTGATTTTGAAGATGCCCTTACGATACGATTCGGCGTCTAGCATGAAGAATTCCCTTTCTGGATCCAGGCCAGACGCGAATCGCTAAAAGAATGCGCCAGCACGTCCGCCCCGACAACTCTCTGATTGCCTTCTCTGACATTTTGGTTATCAAGGGAACTATTTGAGAAACAGCCTCAGTGTTATTGTCGGACATACATGAGAAGAGTATCTTCGCCACGTCAACCCGAATCTGGGGGATCGTGAATATTCCTGCGGCAGAAAAAATGATGCGATTCAGACCGGTGCTCGTAGCTTTAGGCTGCCTGGCGTTTTTGATTCTTTTCGCGAAGCCGGCGCACGCCCAGCACGGCGACTGGCTTATGGGAACCGACGGCTTGTTGAGTGCTCAGCAGGCGCCGGAAGGGATTTTCTATTCAAACGTCTGGTCGTACTATCACGCCTCAGGCAGTAATTTCGTATCACTCGCGTCACCAGCACCACCGCTCGGGACCGGGGGTAACGGGCCTCTCAAGCTTAATGTCAGCGGCAGTCTCGACGAATTCGTTGACCAGAACATTATTGGCTGGACCTCGCCCTATAAGGTCCTGGGCGCGAACTATGGATTGTTTGTCGATGTGCCGTTTGCCATCGCTGATGCCAGTGGTGCTGCGAGCCTGGAACCCGTCCTGAGTCTGCACGGGAGCTCGCCGTCGCTACAAGCTTCCGCCGGGGTAACCAAGGGCAGTATCGGTGATATTTACGTGGAGCCGGTAGATTTCGGCTGGCACTTTCGCCAGCTGGACGCCATCGTCTCCTCGGGGTTCTTCGCGCCTTCAGGACCGTACAACTCGAAAGCGGCGCTCAACATTGGCTATGGCCACTGGACGGGCGCCTTTGGCCTTGGAGGTATCGCCTACGCCGACGCCGCTCGAACCTGGTCGCTCTCCATTTATACTCACTACCTGCTGTACGCTTCGCAATTGGGCGCAAAATATACGCTCGGCGATGTCGTACCGTTCGAGTGGGGTGCGGGAAAGACCCTCAACTTGAACAACAGCATTTTCCAGCAGCTTATCTTGGGCGCGGTAGGCTACGCCCAGTGGCAGACAACGAACAACCAGATAAATATCGCTAGCCAAAACCAAACCGCTGCCGCAGTTATCAAGACGCTGGAGGATACGCGCGCACAGGTCTATTCGGCGGGCCCTTCAATCAATCTACTGACGAAGTACGGGCTCTTCTCGCTGCGCTACTATGAAGAGTTCGACGCGCATGCCACCCCGTCGGGCCGGCAATTGATGTTCAGCGTCGCCCTTGCTTTTGGTTAGGGCGATGAATCCCGCCCTCGATAGGATGTTGAAAAGAAAGCAACCCAAGACAACCCGATGATGCTCCAGCAAGCAAATCGAATGATGGCAATCGTGTGCAAATACTCGAGCGGCAAAAGGATGGCCAGAATGAAGCTTAGATATGTGCAGTTACTTTTTTGTATCGCCCTCGCGTTGACGATTGTATCTCCCGCGGCGGCGGACGCTGCCGATAGCCAATCGCTCGACGAGGTCAACAAAGAACTGTCTAACCCGATTTCGAGCATCTGGGCGCTGCAACTCCAGCAGAACACTTACTGGCTGAATAAGCCGGATCGAAACGTTGTAAATATGCAGTTTCAGCCGGTGCTGCCTCTGGCGTTGACCGATGACTGGAACCTGATCACCCGGCCCGTATTTCAGGTGTTCAACTCCACGCCCTATGTGAACGAGAGCCTCCATCTCCATCGCGTCACCGGTTTTGGCGACACAATAGTCGGGTCGGTGCTTTCGCCGAGTCCGAAGCTTGCCGGCCCTTGGCTGCTGGGCGCAGGTCCCAGTTTTATCTTGCCTACCGCGAGCAATTCGAGGCTGGGACAGAACAAGTGGCAGCTGGGACCGGCTGGCGTATTCGGCTACCTCGGTGATAAGTGGCTGGCGGGAGTATTTCCGCAACAGTGGTTTTCGGTCGGCGGCAATGGCTCGCAGACTATAAGCCAAATGAACCTTCAATACTTCTTCGTCTATCTGCCGGGCGGTGGTTGGGGCATAGGCACGTCGCCGAACATGCTGGTCAATTGGTACACGAACAACGCGAACAAGGTAACGTTCCCGATCGGCCTGAGTGTCAGCAAGGTAATCAAAATCGGTCCGCTCCCCGTGAAACTTGCGGTTCAACCTCAGTACATGCCGGTTCGTCCTGACGTCTTCGGCCAGAAATGGAACCTCCAGTTCTCGGTCACTCCTGTCATCCCCGATCTGGTTAACAGAAAGATCCTCGAGGGTTGGTAAATCGGTTTCCTCCCCCTGGGGCCGGGCCCATGGTTCGCGGCCTCGAAACCGAGAAAGAAGAAACCCCCGCCCGCGACTTCCGGATAATCTCAGCCCACCACATCGGCGAAGGCAGCCTCCGGGGAAAAGCCCTCACCAACATCGACGCCATCCGCACACTCAAACTGATCGAAACAGAAAATCGCGACGCAACCGAAGCGGAAAAATCCATCCTCGTCCGCTACGCGGGATGGGGCGCGATGCCGGGTGCCTTCCGCCCCTATCCGCCGCAGGAATGGCAATCGGTCGCGAACCAACTCCGTGAGCGATGATTTCAGAGAGACTGGAAGTGACAACGATGGCTCATTCGTCCGCAAAATAACAGCGTTTCGAGAAGCGAGCCGCGCGCATCAACCACCGGCGTCAACCGCCGCTTGTCAACCGCCTCATAGTGTCAACGGCCGTATGGGTGTCAACCGGTTGACAGGTTGACAGGAGAGCAGTACGCATCGGACTCGGTCATCCACCATTTACTCGAAAACTAGAACATGAAAGTTATCGGGCTCGACGCCGCGATCAGCCACCCAAACCATAGCGTTTCGAAAATCGCGATCAGCGTCAGATTGCGCGACGCGCTGTAGGCCGCCGCCGAGAATACTTCGATCATCACGAAATTCAGCGCGATGATCGGCAGGATCAGCATCAGGAAGAACGGCAGTATTCCCAGGCTCACGCCCACCACCATCAAAACCACGATCAGGATGCGACCGAGCGCGGCCCAAACCGTCGAAATCGCCGCTCCTCCGCGCCGCACCAGCAACTCGAAGCCCATCCAGAACGGAAACTGGAGCACGCACGCCATCGCCATGACCATCAGCCGTTCGGGCGACAGCGACAGGTGATGGAACGCCACCGTCATCGCCACCTGGCACACGTAAGCCACAGCGAACCCCCCCGCCGCGACGAATATTGCGGCGCCGGCGCCCTCGCGGATGCGGTACCAATCCAGCGTATGCGACAGCGCGAGCACGCCCACCATGATCAACCCTGCGACCGCGAACCATGAGATCTGGATATCGCCGACCACCACCGGCACAAACGCCGCCGGGTCTGACTCCGCCAGCGGCATCGCTGCAATCAGCGCGCCGCCCAGGATCAGCAGTCCGATCAATCCGCTCGGTCCGGGCCGCTCGCCCGCCCAATTCGCCACCATCGAGCCGCAGACTCTGCCCATCGGCACCAGCAGAATCACAAAGACCAACAGCGCGAATCCCGCTGCCCCCATCCGCGCATCCGCAACCTCGATCACTCCGGTTCTGGTGGTTCCAAACGTGCTATCGAGCCATTTCACGATCGTCGTCGCGGCCGCCGCGGAATAGACGATGGTTATGTGATCGAGCCCCGGCATTCGAACCGCTTCGACCGCGCTGCCCTGGGCGAAATCGCCGTAGGTCTTGCCCAGCTCGATTTGCGCCGCGCCCGCCAGATACGACGCCAGCGCAGGGGACGTGTCCTGGATCATGTCCGGATCGCGCTCGGCAAAAATGAACAGCGCATTCTTCGGACGTTCCGGACCGAGCTGCCAGCCGCCCGAGATCATCACCGCGCCTTTGAGATTGGGATCGTGCGTGGCGTAGTCGAGCGCCGCGCCCGCGCCCATCGAATGCCCCATCACGACGATTCGCGACCCATCGACAAACGGGCTGCTGCGAAGATAATCGACCGCCTGCTTCACGTCCTCACGCAGGCTGCCGACGTCGCCTACGCCGCCAGCGAAAGGATTGGAATTCTCGCCGTGTCCGTTAACGTCGATCGCCAGCACCGCGTACCCGTTCTCCGCGAGCCGTCGCGCAAGCACGCTCATCAGCTTGCGATCCGCCATGAAGCCGTGAATCAGCACGACCGCCGGTGGTCGCTCGGCCGCCGGTTTGGGGAGTTGCATGTAGAACTGACGCGCCGGTCCGGGCATGTACATCGTCGCCGGCTCCTGCCCTGGCAACATGATGGATACGTGCGACGGACCGCGATTTTCCAGCCGCGCCAGCCGCGCGATCGCCAGAATGAATACGACCGCGAGACCAATTGCGATGATACGGGAAATTTTCATTGTGAATTCGCCGCGCTCCTCTCAGCTGACATCCGCGATTTGCATTACGATGTACCAGACGGGCACGCATGGGTCGATCACGCCGCGCGATCGGCTCCCGCGCGACGCTTCTCGACTTCCTTGACCAATACGTCCCTTTACTGGTCGGTCAAGGTCCAGTTCCAGACCGCTTGCAAGCTGATCGCTGCGTTGCCAACGAGTACGCCCCGACCTACCATCAGGCTTGATGCTTATCCATGGGCCGAGGTGGGGCGCGCTATCATCGACGCCAAGGCTCATGTGCTGGCAAGGCTTTGTTCGCAACCGAAGCGTGAAATACAAATGAAACGGCGCGCGAGATCGCGGCTCAAACCATCCCGCATTGCCGCGGCCCGCACCGCTGCGCGCGCAAAGTGAACCGGCATCGGGTTCAAAAGGCGGAACGAAATGGAAGAAAAGTACGCAATTGACTTCGAGCACGTGACCCGAATCTACAAGCGCGACGAGTTCGAGGTCCGCGCGCTCGACGACGTGACCGTGCAGATCCCGGCCGGACGCTTCGTGGCGATCATGGGGCCGTCGGGATCGGGCAAGACCACGATGCTCAACCTGATCGCGGGAATCGATCACGCGACTACCGGACGAGTGGCGGTCGGCGGCGACGAGATCACCCGCATGAAGGAGCGCGAGCTGGCGGGCTGGCGCGCACACCATATCGGGCTGGTGTTCCAGTTTTACAACCTGATTCCGGTGCTGACGGCGTTCGAGAACGTCGAATTGCCGCTACTGCTGACGCATCTTAGCAAGGCCGAGCGGCGCGAGCATGTCGAGACGGCGCTCAGGGTGGTGGGACTGGCCGACAGGATGGACCATTATCCGCGCCAGTTGTCGGGCGGGCAGGAGCAGCGCGTCGCGATTGCGCGCGCGATCGTCGCCGATCCCACGATCATCGTCGCCGACGAGCCGACCGGCGACCTCGACGCAAAGTCGGCCGAGGAAATCCTGGGCTTGCTGGTCGATATGAATCGCCAATTCCAGAAAACGATCGTGATGGTCACGCACGACCCCCGCGCCGAGCGTTACGTCGATACCGTCTATCGGCTCGACAAGGGCGTGCTCGCGGGCGTCGAGCCGGGCAAGCGCGGCGCGACGCCGGAAGCGGCGGCGAATGCGTAACGCGTGAGTTAGCATGAAGTACACGGGGCTGGTGTTAAAAAATCTGGTGCGCAGCAAGCGCCGCACTATTCTGACCGTGCTGTCGATCGCGGTCTCGCTGTTCATCTTCTCGGCGCTGGTCAGCATCCCGACCGCGGCCAACCAGATCCTCGGCGACACGGCGTCGGCCACCCGGATCGCGACGCATAATAAGGCCGGGCTGGCCTACGCGATTCCAATCGCCTACAAGCAGCGAATCGTGGTGATACCGCACGTCGAGGTGGTGGCGCCGGAGAGCTGGTTCGGCGGCGTGTACCATGAAGTGTCGGATCAGTTTCCGAACCTGGCGGTCGATCCCGAGCAGGTCGATCTGATGTGGCCCGACTATGGAATCAGCAAGGAGCAGTTCGAGCAGTTCAAGAAAATCCGCACCGCGTGCCTGGTCGGCGCCGACACGATGAAGCGCTTCCATCTGCACATCGGGCAGCAGATCCAGCTGCGCGGGACGCTCTACCCGTTCAACGTGACGCTGAATATTGTGGGCACGACCGGCGGCAAGGCGCCGCCCAATTACCTGCTCTTTCGGCGCGACTACCTGGAAGAGGCGGCCGGGCGGCCCGGTTGGGTCGATCTCATTTGGGTCAAGGTCGATAAGCCGGAGAATATGCCGCAGGTAATAGCGGCGATCGATGAAGGCTTCGCCAACTCGTCGGCGGAGACATCGTCGGAGTCGGAGGCGGCGTTTATCGGCAGCTTCCTGGACCAGTACCGCACGTTTTTCAGGATGGCGGAGGTGCTGGGATTTATCGTGGTGCTGATGATAGGACTGGTGGCGGCCAACACGGCGGCGATGTCGATTCGCGAGCGGCGCGGCGAGATTGCAGTGATGCGCTCGATCGGGTTTCCGTCGCGCACGATTTTGTCGATGCTGCTGGCCGAGTCGATCCTGATAGGCCTGGCCGGCGGGATTATCGGATGCGGCGCGGCGTATATCGTGCTGAAAGTGTTTTCGGTCGGCAGTGGCACGGGCCCGCTCAGCACGATCCGCATGCAGCCGGCGATTCTGGCCGAGACCCTGGTCGTGGCCGCACTAATAGGACTGTTCAGCGCACTCGTGCCGGCCCGCTCGGCGGCGCGGCGCAATATCGTTGATGCGCTAAGGACGGTTGCCTGAGATGGCTATTCCGCTGAAGTACAACGTGCGTTCGCTGCTGGTGCGGCGCGTCTCGACCGCGATGACGGGCGGTGGAATTGCGCTGGTGGTGGCGGTGTTCGTGATCGTGATGGCGCTGGTGGCGGGACTCAACTCGGCGATTTCCGACACCGGCGACCCGGACAACGTAATCGTGCTGCGCAAAGGCGCGACTACCGAGACCTATTCCGCCATCCAGCTCGATCAGTTCGACGCGATGAAGTTCCTGCCGCAGATTCGGCGCGAGCCCGACGGCGAGGCAGACGCATCGCCGGAACTGCCGGTGCAGGCGCTGATGGAACGCACCGGCGGCGGGCGCGACAATATCGTGGTGCGCGGAGTTCTGCCGATCGCGCTCAAAGTTCATCCCAAGGTGAAGATCGTCGAGGGCCGGATGTTCAATCCGTCGGTCAACGAAGTGATCGTCGGCAAGGGCCTGATGGGGCATTACGAGAACATGACGCTCGGTTCCACCCTTCGCTTCGGGCGCGGCAACTGGAAGGTGGTCGGGATAATGACGGCCGAAGGCGGCTCGTTCGAGTCGGAGGTGTGGGGCGATATCCATAATGTGCAGGACGACGCGCAGCGCGGCGCGTATTACGCCGACGTGCGCCTCAAACTTGCGGCCGGGGCGGACGCGGATGCGCTGATTCGGCGGCTGGCGGACGATCCGCGAATCAATCTGCAGGCCGAGACCGAGGCGGACTACTACAAGGACCAGGCGGTGGTCGCCAACCAGATGCGGGTGCTCGGGATGATCGTCGCGGTAATCATGGCGGTCGGCGCAATCTTTGGCGCGATGAACACGATGTACGCGGCGGTCTCGTCGCGGACCACCGAAATCGGCACGCTGCGTGCGCTCGGCTTCGCGCCGATCGCGGTGATGACGTCGTTCCTGCTCGAGTCTCTGGTGCTGGCGGTGACGGCGGGCGCGATTGGCATCGTGCTGGCGATGCCGATAAACGGGTTGACTTCGACGTTTGGCAACTTTGTCACGTTCTCGACCCTGGCGTTCAGCTTCCACGTCACTTTTGCAATAGTGATCGAGGCGCTGATCTTCGCCGCCGTGATGGGCGTGGTCGGCGGCTGGCTGCCGGCGCGACAGGCGATGAAAATGTCGATCGTCGATGCGCTCAGGAGCATCTGACCTTGTCCACCGAATCACCCAGGGGACCCAATATCCGCGAGCTCGAGTCGCTGCGGATTGCGCGCGCGGCCGAGCCGAAGAAGCCGAGCAGAATCATCCCGGCTGCGATCGTGCTCGCGATTCTCGCGGTGGCCGGCGCGGCGGGATTTTTCGTCTATCAGCGGACGATTGGCCGTCCGCCCGAAGTGCAAACCGCGATCGTCACGGTGAAACAGGCGGGACAGGCCGGCACCGTGCTGACCGGCAGCGGCTATATCGTGACGCAACACAAGTACATCGTGATCGGCACCAAGATTCTCGGCCAGATAGTCGCCGAGCCGATCGAGGAAGGGCAGCGCGTCAAGGTCGGCGACCTGCTGGCGCGGATCGACGATCGCGACTACCAGGCGCAACTGAAGCAGGCCTACGCAGATCGCGATCTGGCGGCGGCCAACGTCGTGCTGAGGAAGGCGCGCGCGCAGCGCCTGCGGGAACTCTACAAGCAAGGCGTGCAATCGAAGGACTCGCTCGAGGACGCGGAGAATCAGCTCTCGGTGGCGGAGGCGGAGCTCAAGAAGGCGGACGGCGCGATCGATTTCGCAAGGTTCAACGTGAGCCAGACCGTGATCACGGCGCCAATCAACGGCGTGGTGCTGCAGAAGTATCGCGAACTCGGCGACACGATTAACTTCGGCGGCGAAATCCAGGCCGGCGGCGGCGCCACCGATATCGTGCAGCTTGCAGACCTGAGCGATCTGCGCTGCGAAGTCGATATCAACGAAGGCGATATCGCGAAGGTGAAGATGGGAACGCCGGCGACGGTGATCCCGGACGCGTACCCCGACAATCCGTTTGCGGCGCAGGTCGTGAAGATTTATCCGGAGGCCGACCGCCAGAAGGGCACCGTGAAAGTCGAAGTCAGAATCCTTCAGCCTGATTTGAAGATTATCAAGCCGGAAATGAGCGCCAAGGTTACGTTCCAATCGATTATGACGCAGACAGCGACAGCGGCGGCGCCGATGGCGCTGGTGCCGAAGAAGGCGATCGTCACTGAGGGCAGCGCCAGTTCGGTGTGGGTCGTGCGCGGCGCCACGGCGCATCTGACGCCGGTCGTGCTCGGGCGCGAGTTCCAGGAAGGCGTCGAGGTCAGGCAGGGATTGAGCGGCGGCGAGATGGTGATAGTGGTACCGCCGGCGACGCTCAAGGAAGGACAGGCCGTCACGCCGGTGGCATCGTAATAACCTAACCCCTAACCCCTTCCCTCGATGGAAGGTGAACAATCGAGTTGAGAAGATGGCGGAGACGTTTGTACTGGTGCATGGCGCGTGGCATGGCGGATGGTGCTGGGCCGCGGTGATCAATCAACTCGAGCGGTTGGGCGACAGAGCCTACGCAGTCGATCTCCCGGGGCATGGCATGAACCGCGCCGATCGCGCGAAGGTGACGCTCGACAGCTACGTCAACAGCGTCGCGGAGTTTATCGAGCGGCACGATCTGAAAAACGTGGTGCTGGCGGGACACAGTCTCGGCGGGATCACAATATCCGGCGTCGCGGCCAAGATTCCCGGGCGGATCAAGCGCGTGGTGTGGATCACGGCGATGGTGGCGCTCGACGGGCAGCCAATCATGGATCCGTCGGCGTCGCCGCTGGCGGCGGCGATCGATTCGTTGCCGGAGCGATCGATTACAATCGAGATGATTGGCCCGGAATTTATCGACGGGCTTACCAACGACATGGCACCGGCCTTGAAGGAATATGTTTTTTCGGCGCTAGGCCCGCAGCCGCTGGCGCCGCTGCTCGCGCCAGTGCCGATGGCGCCCTACTTCGCCACCGGAATTCCCAGCAGCTATATCATTTGCGAAGACGACCAGACGCCGGTCGCGGGCGCACCCAACTGGCATCCGCACTTTTCCAGCCGGCTCAGGAATCCAACGCTCAAGTTCGTGAAGAGCGGGCATGAAGTGATGTTCACGCATCCTGTGGAATGCGCGCGGGCGCTGCACGAGCTGGCGAGCGGCGATTGAGCCAGGCGCCCTCACTCTGAGCGAGCGGCAGGTATGATCAATTTCCCAGCAATCGATGTCGTTGGGCGGTCATATCGCGCATGATCGGGGCGCTCATCTCATGTCGGCGAGTTTGACCGGGCGGGCGGCGCCGTCGCGAAAGCGGGCGGGCGAAAAGGGCGCGAGATCAATGGCGGGCATCCGGCCCTTGACCAGGTCGGCGATCACTTCGCCGGTGAGCGCGGAGAGCAGAATGCCGCTGCGGAAATGTCCGGCGGCGTAGAACACGCCGGCGACCGTCGGCGATGGGCCGAGCACCGGCAACAAGTCGTCGGTGGCGGGGCGAAGTCCAGCCCATGCTTCGCGAAAGGGAATCGAAGCGATCGAAGGGACCATCGCACGCACTGCGCGCAGAATCCGTTCCATCCCATCGAGCGTGACGGACTTGTTGAAGCCCGCATCCTCGAAGACCGAGCCGGCGAGCAGCCGCCCGTCACGCCGCGGCACCAATATTGCGCCGCCCGAGAACAGCGAAGGCACCACCAGGCCCGGCCGCGCGTCGAAGCATAGAATCTGGCCGCGCACCGGGTAGAAGCGGATTCGATCGTCTTCGAGGCCGCGGATGTCGCCGGCCCATGAGCCGGCGGCGTTGATGATGACATCGCCGGTCTCGAGCGATCCGTCGGCGAGGCGAAGGCCGGTGGCGCGCGCGGCGGTAGTGGCGATCGAATCGACGCGGGCGCCTTCGCGGAAATCGGCGCCGGCGTGCGTGGCGGCGTTGATATAGGCAAGGGTGAGTTTGCGATTCTCGACGCGCCGATTGTTCGGCATGTGGAGCGCGAAGATGATTTTTTCCGACAGCACGGGCGCGAGCTTGAACGCCTCGCGCGGGGATAATTCCTCGACGTCGCCACCGGCCGCGCGTTGCCATCGCGCCCGCGATTGCAGCTCCGCGCGCGCCGCGTCGTCGAAGGCGACGTAGAGCACGCCGTGACGGTCGTACTCGGGATCGACGCCGCTCTCGGCGATGAGCCGTTCGACGATGGCGTCGAAGGATTTCTTGCCTGCGAGAGCAAGATCGAAGAACACGCCGGGTTCGTACGCCTCGGCCTGCGGGCTGATGAGTCCAGCCGCCGCCCACGAAGCTTCAAGGCCGAGACGGCCGCGCTCGAAGACGGAGACCTGGACGCCGCCGGAGGCGAGCCGCCACGCCACCGAGCTTCCGATTATGCCGCCGCCGATTACGAGAGCTTTCACTTTTTCACTTTTTCACTTTTTCACTGAGACCCTGCCGACGACTAGATTACCGGCGCCACGGGGACGGTGAAAGCGCGCGGGTGCGCGAGCAGAGTTTGTTGCGTCGATGCAATCCGGCAGCTAATTGGTATCCTTCGAAATCGCCGGAGGTCAAAGTCCATGCTTTTTAGCCCGGACGATTCTGGCATAGTAGGTGTCGGCCCATTGGCACTGTCAGTGGCGAAGTACTTGAGCTGAGGCACGGACTCATTGGACAAGATGAACACTGATTCGCCAGCACCGGTTTCCGAATATTCAGAGGCGCCGCCGCAATCCCCGCACAATCCGCCCGGCGCGAGCGCGCGCGCGTTGAGGAAATTTCTCGACGACCCTGACTACATACTAAGAGCGTGGGCAGCGATCTTGATCCTTGTCGCGATCGACTGGGTATGGGCCCGGCGCGCGGGGTTCGAGATTGATGGAATCAGCCCGGCGGTGCGGGGGGTCGCGATGATCGCGGCGTTGGGCTTCTTTTTCGATTACACAGGACGCGCGCGGCCGGTGTCTGAGGCGGCGCAGTATAGCGCGCTGTGGATAGCGTTCGCGGTAGCGCTTGCCATTTATAGTTACGTAGTGGCGACTCTTCGAATGCCGATGTGGGATCTCCGGTTTGCGCGGATGGACGCGGCGCTTGGATTTAACTGGAGCGCGGGCTTTGATTTGATCACATCGAATTGGACGGTCCGATACGTATTTGGACATGCCTACAACAGTATGATGGTCCAGATCTTCGCGTCGATTGCCTTTTTTGCGTTGATCAACCGCACCGACCGAAATCGGGAGCTGCTGTGGATAGGAATGTTGTCGGTGCTGATTTCTGTGTCCCTGTCAGGTCCCTTTCCGGCCCTTGGTCCTTACACGAAAGGCGTTATGCCGGCGTGGTCGGCGGTCCTGGTGACGATACGCAACGGTACTTTATCGAAATTCACACTGGCTGACGTGACCGGGATCGTAGCGTTTCCATCAGTCCATACCGTTATGGCTGTTCTGCTGGTGTATGTTCATCGTCCACCGTTGCGAAGCTTCGTGCCGGTGGGAATTCTGAATGCACTAATGCTAGTAGCTATTCCATTCGCAGGGCATCATTACTTAGTTGACATGATAGCCGGTGGCGCGATTGCAGCTGTCTTTATCGCGATCGGACAAGCGGCGATGCGACCGCGGAGTCTCGCGCGACCCCAAGGAGTTTGAGCTGCCGCGCTACTCGCTACTTTCGGCGTCGCGATGGACGGTGGTGCTTTCGATCGCACTCGCGACAGCTGACAACTTCGCCGATCCGGACCTGTGGATGCACATTCTGACCGGTCAGGCGATCCTCCGCACCGGCCATATTCCACGGTTCGATACCTACTCCTACACTGCGGCGGGAATGCCATGGCACAATCACGAATGGCTGGCGCAGTTGGCACTGGCCGTCAGTTACGCGCATCTCGGCGTATTCGGCCCCAAGCTCCTGAAACTGCTGTGCGCGAGCATCACGATACTGGCATTGGCGATCGGGATCTCCGCGACGCACGCGTCGAGCCGGATCCAAAGGCTGACGCTGATTATTACCGGCGTTGCGCTGGCGACTCAGATGCAATTTCGACCTCAGCTCTTCACCTTCATGATGTTGAGCGTGGTGATGACGTTAATCGCGATCGAAGTTTACCGGGGCGGGGCAATACTGTGGCCGCTGATTCCGATGTTCGCGCTATGGGCCAATCTTCACGGCGGCTACACGATAGGACTTGGCGCGATGATCATTGCGGTTGCGGTTTTGTTTATCCAGGGCCGTGGAGACACAGGCCGCAAGACGTCGGCGCGCAGGCTCGGATTGGTCACGCTTGGATGCGCGGGCGCGACGATTCTCAATCCGTTCGGAGCGGGCTTGTGGACGGGAGTGGCGCATTCGGTCTCCGATCCGCTGATTCGGCAGATAGTCGCGGACTGGGTCCCGTTGCCGGAAACGCTGCTATCCATGTGGCGCGAATCCAAGCCGGAGCTGCTTCAGTATGTTGCCCCGCTCCTGCTGTTTGCCAGTTTTATCGCGGCAGTTGCGATGGCTCCCGACCTCGGGGACGCGGCCTTGCTCGCGGTCGCGACAATCTTCATCGGGAGCGCCCTCTATGCCTCACGTAACGTGGCGCTGGCGGTGATCGCGCTCGCGATTCCGCTGGCGCGCCATGCCACCTTGGCATTGGAACCCACACCAGCAATCAAGGTTGGTGACCGCTTGGAATATGCCGACCCGCCGCAACCGACTCTCGGTAACGAACCGACGACGGCGCTGCTGGCGATTTCGGCGCTCTTGGTGGCGCTGGCGGGTGGAACTTTCTCCAACCGACTCAAAACCTGGAAGCCCGTGCCTACCGGTGCGGTCGCATTCATGGAACGGCATGGCCTTCACGGCAACATCCTTAACCAGTTCGAATGGGGCGAATATCTGGCCTGGCACGTGGGTAATGACAGCCGGGTCTTTATCGATGGACGCTGCGAGCTGGTCTACCCGGACAGGCTGATCCGCCAGTACGCAGTCTTTTTCTACGGGCTGGAGGGCGCCGATGGTGTGCTCGACGCGTTTCCCCACAACTTCGTGCTCATCGGCCCGCACACCAAGGGCTACGAAGTCGTCAGGAAGGACGGACGCTGGCAATTGATCTATAGCGATGCGACCGCGGCGCTTTTCGCGCGAGCCGCCTTGCCCGTCGAAGCGCCCACCGGCCGTAAGGTTGCCGACACCTATTTTCCTTGAGCTTTCCGTCGGCGGCGGAATAAAAAATCGCCAGACTCAGGACCTGCGCTACATCCGGTTCAGCAACACGCCAAGTCATGCATTTTGAGACAGCGCCGGCCGACTAATGGCATTTCGGCACGAGCAACGCATTTTGGGACACTCGCCGCGACTGCGTAAAAATTCAGCGACTGAAGCCAACGTCAGGCTGCGATAGCAAGTCGTTGACGTGCTCCGCGCGGGGCATTGGACTTGCTATTGAGGTATGGACCATCGGATCGATCCGTCCGTCGACGGCTTAGGGATTGCTGACCCGCGCCACTTAGCCAACGGTACGGCTGCGTCGGCCACGCGTGACGCATTTCCCCCCATAACCGACGGCATTCGACGGGACCCGGCGGGCGGCTCTGACAAAGCGATGACGTTCGTCATGGGCGACGATGACAATTTCGAGTGGGTGTCGTCGATATTGCGCGCGAGCTCATTGGCGATCATAGCTTTTCAGATCGGATACACGGTGCTTGACGGCGCGGAGTATCCGCAGACCTTCGCGCGGACTCTTCCGCTTCATATCGCAACCATTACGCTGGGCCTGGTCGCGATCATGGCAACGCTCTCCCCGCGTGCGATGCGGAACTGGCGCGCGATCGCGCTGGCAATCTGCGCGTCGATTCTGGCGATCACGGCGTGGATTGGAGCGATCAATAGCGACGGCGACGTACTGGTCGCGTCGATTCTGCTGTCTTTCCTGGCCTCAGGTGTGTTCGTTCCATGGAACCCGCGCTGGCAGGCGGCATTCAATGTTAGCGGAGCGCTGGCGTTGCTGGAGTACTCGATGCAAACCGCGGATCCGAATTCGCGCCTCGCGATCGCCTGGATAATGCTGCTCAGCGCGGCGCTTTTATCCCAACTGAGTGCGGTCCTTGCTACCCGCTATCGCCGGAAACTGGCCGAGCAATTGGCGGCCCTGGCCGAGAACGATCGTTTGCTCAGGCGCGAGATGGACCTGCGCGCGCAAACCGCATCCGCTCTGGAACGCGATCACGAGCAGCTGCAGGCAAGCGAGGCGATGCTGCGCAAGGTATTCGAAGCGGCGCCGGACAACATCGCGATCAACAGCCTTTCCGACGGACGTTTCATTGCCGTCAACGACAATTACCGGGTCGGCGGTTACACCCGCGACGACGTGATGGGGACCAACGTGATCGCCCTTGGGGCGTGGCGGCACAAAGAAGAGATAGCGGAGTTCCTCGAGAGCATTCGGCGAACCGGGCGCGTCAAGAACATGGAAATAACCCAGCGCCGCAAAGATGGCTCCGTCGACGAGACGCAGCTGATCTCGGCCTCGGTGGTCGAAGTCAATGGTGAGCCGTGCGTGATTTCGATGCTCCGGGACATCACGGAGATAAAGCGCGTCGAGACCAGCCTGCGCGCCAGCCACGCCGCACTGCGCAAGATCTTCGACGCCACCCTGGACATCATCGTCGTTACCAGGCTGTCGGACGGCAGCTTCATCGATTTCAACCAGCAGTTCGAGCAGATCGGCGACCTGCGCCAGAATCCCGACGATTCCCGCAATGGCCGCCGTCAGATCTGGGCCAACGCCGAACAGCGTCAGGAGCTTCACGATCGCATCATGGCCGACGGCGTCGTGCGCAACATGGAGGTCGATTTCCTGAAGCCCGATGGCGGTCTGATGCCGGCGCTGCTGTCCGCCGTGCGTGTCGAACTCGATGGCGAAGACTGCATGGTCAAAATGATTCGCGACATCACCGAGCGCAAGCGCAACGAGCGCGACCTGATGGCGGCGCGCGAGAAATTGTCACGGCAGGTAAAGGCGCTCAGCGCCAACGAGGAGACCTTACGCAAACTTTTCGACGCGAACCTGGACAGCATGGCGCTGACCGGAGTCGATGGAAAATATATCGATGTCAACCAGGAGTTCACCCGGGCAACCGGGTTTTCGCGCGAAGAGACCATCGGCCATCATTTCACCGAACTCAACCAGTGGATCCATCCGGACGAAATGATTGCCTTCACCGATCAACTTTTTAGGACCGACGAAGTCCGGAACCTCGAGGTGACGATCCGTCACAAGGACGGTTCGGAGTTGCCGATGCTCATTTCGGCGGTGAATCTGGAGCTGCATGGACAGCACTGCTGCTTGACTATTTCGCGCGAAATATCCGACCTCAAGATGACGCAGCGCGAACTGGTCGCAGCGCGCGAGGCGGCGCTGGCCTCATCGCGCGCCAAGTCGGAGTTCCTCTCGAGCATGTCGCACGAGATTCGCACCCCGATGAACTCGATCCTCGGGATGGCCGATCTGCTGATGGAAACGGAGCTCGGCGACGAGCAGCGAAGATATTTGAGCACTGTCATCAGCAATGGCCACGCACTGCTCGAACTGATCAACAGCATCCTTGACCTAGCCAGGGTCGAGAGCGGCCGGATCAGCCTCGAGGCGGTCGAATTCGATCCCAAAGACGTGACCGAGAAGGTCCTCGAGACGCTGGCGATTCGCGCCCATGAAAAAGGCCTCGAGCTGATGGTCCGCTTTGCGCCGCAGGTCCCCGAGCTCGCGCTCGGCGATCCATTGAGACTCGGCCAGATCCTGATCAACCTGGTCGGCAACGCGATCAAATTCACCCAGCGCGGACAGGTGCTGGTGTCGGTCGAGCCCGACCCGGACTCCACCACCGCCGGCGGGCTCAAGTTCACGGTCACCGATACCGGAATCGGAATTCCCGCCGACAGCCTCCACCTGCTGTTCCATGCATTCAGCCAGGCCGACTCTTCGACCTCGCGCAAATACGGCGGCAGTGGTCTCGGATTGGCAATCGTCTCGCGACTGGTCGCGCTGATGAACGGCAAGGTTGCGGTAACGAGCGAACCTGGAATCGGCAGCGCGTTTTCATTCACCGCGCAATTCGGGACGGCCAGCGCCAGGACGGCGCCGTCGGGGCCGCGGGAACCGGCGTTCGCCGGCGTAAGAATTCTGCTGGTCGATGACAACCCCGACAGCCGATCGATTCTCTCCGACCTGCTCACAGCGCAAGGAGCGGATCTGACCCAGGCGTCGTCGGGCACCGAGGCGCTGGACGAACTTCGCAGCCGCGCTTCGCCCGGGTCGTGCTTCCAGATCATGCTGCTCGACAGCACGATGCCTGTGCCGGGCGGATTCTACCTCGCAAAACACCCCATGACCGGCGCGCCCGCGCCGCCGCAGATCGTGATGATGGTCGCCACCAACGACTTGACCGGCAAGCTGGTGCGCCTGCGTGCGATCGGGGTCAACAACTATATTGTCAAACCGGTGCGGCGCGCTGAGTTGTTCGCAGCCGTCGCGCGAGCGTGCGAGGAAGCGCACCTCGAATCGCGCGGCGACCGGTTCGCGGCGCCGGCAATCGCGCCGGTATCAACCTCTCCGCCAATGCTCGATCGGCCGCTGCAAATTCTCATGGCCGACGATTCGCACGATAACCGCGCTTTGATCCGGGCGTATCTGAAGAAAACCCCCTACCGTCTCGAAGACGCCGAAAATGGCCGGCAGGCGATCGACAAATTCATCGCGGGGAAGTTCGATCTGGTGCTGATGGACATCCAGATGCCGATCGTTGACGGCTACGAAGCTACCACCTTCATTCGCGGCTGGGAGCGGGCCAACCATCGCCACCGCACTCCCATCGTGGCCCTGACGGCGTCGGCGCTGGAAGAAGCAGTGCATCGCACAAAGGCGGCGGGGTGCGACGCGCACGTAACCAAGCCGGTCAAGAAATCGACGCTGCTCGATGCGATTCGCAACGCGATAGAAGGGGACCCGTCGGACGACAAGCGGGCGGACCTTGCCAATCTCAAGGAGGAAACATGCCCGACCGAGTAATAGTGGAAGTGGACGAGGATCTGAGCGACCTGATCCCGGGGTTCCTGACGCACAAGCGCGCCGATGTCATAACGATTTTCGACGCGATTGCGCGCCGCGACTACGCGGAGATCAGCCGCATCGCGCATCGGATCAAGGGCGAAGGCGGCAGCTACGGATTCGAAACGATGACGGAGATGGGCCGCTCGCTCGAGCATGCCGCCGCGATGCGCGACGATGGCGCAGTGGCGACGCTCGCGCGTCAGCTGCTCAACTACATGGATGGTCTCGAGATAGTGTTCCAGCCGTCCAAGGATTAGCGCAACGGCATCATTGGCGGCGAGCTTTCGCTCCAACTGCCACGGCTAAGAGGAATTCAGCTTGCCAAGTCGGCGCCGTGCTCGCCAAGGGTCGCGAGGCTGAGGCCCTTGAAGGCAGGCTCCGCGGCAGTCATCGACGCAAACACCGCGTCCGCCGAGCTCGGACGATCGACGCCGTCGAGCGCATGACCGAGCCTCGCGATCGCCTCGATGGCGGCGATCGCGGCTCCGGGCGGCGGGAACGCCGCGTTGATCCGCTGCACACGGCCCTTGAAGTTCGTAAAGCTGCCGTCGATTTCGGGATACGCCGCGATCGGCCAGACCTGGTTGGCCATCTGGCAGGTCTCGTTGGCGTCGCTCGATAGCACCAGCATGTAGTCGAGCGCACCGAAGCGCCTGACGAACTCTTCTTCGCCCAATGCGCGAACCAGGTCGGCGCGCATCGCGATCAGCATCTTGAGTTCGCCCGACGCGACGGCGGCTGCTAGTCCGTCGAGTCCATCGGCCGGGATCGCCAGCGCCGCGAGTCCGCGCGCGTTGGGATTTTTGTTCGCGCGGATCAGCAAGTCGTCATCGCCACTGGCGCCCGGCGGCGACCAACTGAGCGTCGCGATTCGATCCGATCCGATCGCGGTCTTCATCAACTGCTTCAGCGCGAACGCTTCTTCGTTGGTGGACTGCGCATCGACGACCGCCGCGATCGAATTGGGGCCGTACCGGCGCCTGTAATCCGCGATGATCGACGCTGCGCGCCTGATACCTTCGCCCCAGGGCTCGGTTACCAGCTGGTCCTTGGACTGCACGAGCGGCGACGTGAGGCGCGTCTCGTTCTGCAGCGCGGGGAAACTGTGACGGCCCTCGTCGCACATCCAATAGCTGTTGACGCCGGGGTTGAAGCGCGGCTTGAAGCGGTAGATTCGTCCGCGATGGTGGTGGATGTCGATCGCGCATCCACGCTCGCATCCGCCGCACACCGACGCGGTGCGATGCAGGTACCACACGCGCATCCGGAAGCGGAATTCCTTTTCGGTGAGTGCGCCGACCGGGCAGATGTCCACGACGTTGCCCGCGTACTTGTTGTTGACCGGCTGGCCCGGATTGATGTCGATGCGGTTATGGTCGCCGCGCTCGAAAATCGCCAGTTCGGAGGTCTTCGTCACTTCATCGAAGAACCGGGTGCATCGCGCACACAGGATGCATCGCTCCTGATCGAGCATCACGCCCGAGCCGATGTCGATCGCCTTGCCCTTGTGATTTTTCTCGGGCAACGGAAAGCGCGACGGCTGCTGATCGTAGTCCATGTAGTAGTCTTGCAGCTTGCACTCGCCGGCCTGATCGCAAACGGGACAATCGATCGGATGGTTGATCAGCAGAAACTCGAGCACCGCCTTCTGCGCGGTCCTGGCCTTGTCGCTTTTGGTATGGACGACCATCCCCTCGGCGACGCGCGTGTTGCAGGCGATTTGGAGCTTGGGCGCCTTTTCGACTTCGACCAGGCACATCCGGCAGTTGCCGACGATCGTCAAGCCGGGATGGTAGCAATATTGCGGAATCTCGATGCCGACGAGTTCGGCCGCCTGGATGAGATTCAGGTTGGCGCCGGCGTCAACTTCCTTGCCGTCAATGGTGAGCTTGGGCATCTGAAAATCTCAGTGGCCGGCCGCGGCGCTGAGGCCGCCCGCCTTGCCGTCACGATCTTTGAACGGGCATCGCCCGAGCTTGATGTGCGCCTCGAATTCGTCGCGATACTTGGGCACGAAGCTCTTCACCGGCATCGAGAGGCTGTCGGCGAGCACGCAAATGGTGTTGCCTTCCATGTTGGAGGCGGCATCGATGAGGACCTTGAGATCTTCCATCTTGCCGCGCCCCGCTTCGATTTCGGTGACCAATTTTTCGATCCAGCCGCATCCTTCGCGGCACGGCGTACACTGTCCGCATGACTCGTGATGGTAGAAATGCGCGATCGTTTTGAGCGCATCGACCATGCAGGTGTCTTCGTGCATCACCATCACGCCCGCAGTCCCCATCAGCGAACCGGCAGCGCGCACGGATTCGAAATCCATGTTGACTTTGACGGCCTCTTCGGCGGTGAAGATGGGAAACGACGAGCCGCCGGGAATGACGCCCTTGAGCGCCTTGCCGTCGAGGATTCCACCGCCGACATCGTAGATCAGATCCTTGAGCGGAAAGCCCATCGGCAATTCGTACAATCCCGGTTTGTTGACGTGACCGGAGAGGCAGAAAATTTTGGGACCGGGACTTTTTTCGGGACCGATCGATTTGTACCAGTCGGCGCCGCGATTGATGATGTGCGGGACGTTCGCGAGCGTCTCGACATTGTTGACGACGGTCGGGCATCCGAACGCGCCCTGGATGGCGGGAAACGGCGGACGGTTGCGGGGATACGCGCGCTTGCCTTCGAGCGATTCGAGCAGGCCGGTTTCCTCGCCACAGATGTATGCGCCGGCGCCGCGATGCGTGAAGACGTCGAGGTCGAAGCCGGAGCCAAGGATGTTCTTGCCCAGGTAGTTGCTGGCGTAAGCCTCGGCGATTGCGGCGTCAAGAATTCTCTTCTGCACGGTGAACTCGCCGCGCAGGTAAGTGTAGGCAATATGCGCGCCGACCGCGCGACACGTGATCGCGATGCCCTCGATGATGCCGTGCGGATCTAACTCGAGTTCGTAGCGATTGGCGAACGTGCCGGGCTCGCTCTCGTCGGCGTTGCAACATAGATAGACCGGCTTCTTGGAATCTTTCGGAATGAAGCTCCACTTCACGCCGGTTGGAAACGCCGCGCCGCCGCGCCCGCGCAGGTTCGAGTTCTTGACCTCGTTGATAATCTCCTCGGGCTTCATGTCGAACAGCGCCTTGCGCAGCGCCTTGTATCCGCCGTTGCCGACGTACACGTCGAGCTTGCGAAGATCAGGGATATCCAGCCAGCGAGTCAGTATCCGTTCCATGTGAATCCGGTCAGGCGGTTTGATGCTTGCCGCTGAGCGCCATCAGTTTCTGCTTCTGGCCCTGGATTTTCCGCTGTAGCGCCATCAGTGCGTCGAGCACGCCTTCCGGCCGCGGAGGACATCCAGGAACATACACGTCAACCGGGACAATTGTGTCGATGCCGGGCAAGGTCGCGTAATTGTCGTAGAAGCCGCCGGTCGAGGCGCATGCGCCAAACGCCATCACCCACTTAGGCTCCGCCATCTGATCGTAAACGCGGCGCAAAATCGGCCCCTGCCGGACCGTTACGGTGCCGATCACCATCAGCAGATCCGCCTGGCGCGGAGTGAAGCGCGGCAGCAGCGCGCCGAAGCGGTCGATGTCGTAGGGAGTCATCGAGAGCGACATATATTCCATCGCGCAGCAGGCGGTCGCGAACGGATACGGAAAAATCGAAAACTTTCGCGCCCAACCAAGAGCCTTGTCCAGCCGGGTCAGGACCGCGGTGTCGCCCAGCATATTCTCGTCGCCCTTGGACGACTCGAGCCCGCTCTTAATTAAAGCCATTGATGCCTCTGGCGATGGATGTCTACGTTAGATTGCTACGGTTGAAGGGTAGCAAGCATCGCGTCGCCACGTCAACGAACCCTAATGAGACGGCCGTTCTGAGTGAAGGAAAACTTGCACTGCCATGGCATCTCACGAAATTCGCAGCACGCCGGCGCCTTTGATCTCGTCGTGTTTGAGCATCTTGAGCGCCATATTCGCCTCGGCCAGCCCGAAGGCCACGGTACTCGTGCGAATCGGTATCTCGCCCGCAAGCTTCAGGAACTCTTCGCCGTCGGCGCGTGTGTTAGCCGTCACACTGCGAAGTTCTTTTTCATAGAAGAGATGCTTTTCGTAGTCCAGCGCCGGAATTGGACTTAGGTAAATTCCCGCGACCGCCAGGATGCCTCCGCGATCGAGCGCTTTCAGAGCCGGCAACACGAGATTTCCCGCCGGAGCAAACAGAATTGCCGCATCCAGCAGCGCGGGCGGCGGATCCTCTGCGTTGCCGATCCATTCGGCGCCAAGATCTTTCGCCAGGTCGCGATGCGGTCCGCCCCGGCTCATGACAAACACGCGGCATCCCCAGTGGCGGATCACCTGAATCGCAAGATGAGCCGAGCCGCCGAAGCCGTAGAGGCCGACCGTCGCACCCGGCTTGACCTCGGCACGCTTGATTGCGCGAAATCCTATTATTCCGGCGCACAACAGGGGCGCCGCTTCCTCATCGCCAAGCGAATCGGGGATCGCGTAAGCGAAATCCTCACGCACGGCGGCCCACTCGCAGTAACCGCCGTCGTGGTCGTAGCCGGTGAAGCGCGCGTTCGGGCAGAGATTTTCGCGCCCGCGGCGGCAATAGATGCAACCGCCGCAGGTCTCGCGAAGCCATGCGATCCCGACTCGATCGCCCTGCTTGAAACGAACGGCGCCGGCCCCGCGCTTGTCCACGACGCCCACCACTTCATGGCCGGGGATGATTCGCGGATGGCGCGGCGGCAGGTCGCCTTCGGCGACGTGAAGATCGGTCCGGCATACGCCGCAAGTGCGTACTCGCACGAGAATTTCGCCCGGCCCCGGCTCGGGCACGGCCGTGTCGATGGCGTGGAGCGGATCCGATTCGATCGGCGCGGGCTTTTCGACCACCATCGCCTTCATTTTTTCATCAATCTCATTTGCAACGATTGAACTCGAACTGGAAATATCATACCTGACGCGTCCGTTGTTGGCCTGCCAACAAACCCCGTAAGCCACCGAAAGGCAAATAATTGTGCTACCGTTTATCGGCGTGCTCTATTGAGCCGCACGGATGCAGGCGCTCAAACAATCCCAACCGTCGGGCGAACTTTCATTTGCGCGCTCCGATAACTCTACGCTGGTCGTCCGGCTCGCCGGCGATTGGCATCTTCGCCGTGGCCTGCCTGAGCCTGACCTTGTACTGAAACAACTCGACACCGCGCCGAAGCCCGTCAGGCTGACCTTTGACGCTGCCGGGCTTGGCGACTGGGACAGCGGCCTGCTCACGTTCCTCATGGGCGTCAGCGAGATCTGCCATAAGCGCAACTTGCCCGCGGATTGGAGCCCGCTTCCCGAGGGCGTGCGGGGCTTGATCCAGCTGGCGGAAGCGGTGCCGGAAAAACTCGGCGCGCGCCACGAGGCGTCGCATGCCACGTTCATCGAAGAGCTTGGCCAGGCGACGATTTTGTATGCGCGCGGGCTGCAAGAATTTTTGCGCTTCCTCGGCGAAGTTGCGATCGCGTTCGCCATGCTGTGCGTTGGCAAGGCGCGTTTTCGAAGGGTTGACCTGATGA
Source organism: Binatus soli (SeqCode) (assembly GCF_050015535.1). Classification (NCBI taxonomy): domain Bacteria; phylum Candidatus Binatota; class Binatia (SeqCode); order Binatales (SeqCode); family Binataceae (SeqCode); genus Binatus (SeqCode); species Binatus soli (SeqCode). The sequence goes on from NZ_JBEKBF010000001.1 coordinate 24,632, forward strand.
TCGCGATCCAGGATTGCGGCGCCAGCGCGTTCGGCATCATCACGCTGGTCAGTTTCCTGGTCGGGGTGATTCTCGCGTTCATGGGCGCGGTTCAGCTGCAACAATTCGGCGCGGCAATATACGTCGCCGACCTGGTCGGAATTGCGATGAGCCGCGACATGGGCGCGATGATGACCGCGATCATCATGGCCGGCCGCACCGGAGCCGCGTTTGCCGCGCAGCTCGGCTCGATGAAAGTGACGCAGGAAATCGACGCGCTGACCACGATGGGAATCTCGCCGCTCGAATTCCTGGTCTTGCCGCGCGTGCTGGCCCTGTTCCTGATGATCCCGCTGCTATGCGTGTACGCCGATTGCCTCGGTGTAGCAGGCGGAGCGTTCGTCGGCGCGACGATGCTGCATATCTCGGTCGGCACGTACATTCGCGAAACGGCAAACGCGGTCACACTCACCGAAATCTTGGGCGGCGTATTCAAGGCCGCTGTTTACGGCGTAATTATCGGGGTCGCCGGATGCCTGCGCGGGTTCCAGTGCGGCGACAGCTCGTCGGCGGTCGGTGACGCGGCGACTTCGGCGGTGGTTACGGGAATCGTCTATGTAATCGTCGCGTGCGGAATGTTCGCCTTCATCTTCAATCTCCTCGGACTTTAGCTGGAAGTGAGAATCAACCTGCACAGCCCGGCGCGCTGATATGGCCACCACCCCCTCATCAATCAAGTCTTCGGACGGCAAACGCCTCTCCAGGGTGAAGTTTCCCAAGGAGGGTCCTCCGCCCATCACGGTCAAGAATCTCACCATGGCGTACGGAACCTTCGTGTTGATGAAAGATATAAACTTCACCGTGAATCACGGCGACATCTTCATAATAATGGGCGGCAGCGGCAGCGGCAAAAGTACCCTGCTCCGCCACCTGCTCGGGCTGATCGTGCCCGCTGAGGGCGAGGTTTGGTACGGCGATTTCAACTTCACCAGAGGCGAGCCGCTCGAGCGCGAGGCGATGCTGCGGTACTTCGGCGTTCTCTACCAGAGCGGCGCGCTATGGAACTCGATGACGCTGGCGGAAAACGTGGGACTGCCGCTCGGCGAATTTACCGATCTGTCGGACGCGGAAATTCGGGAAGTTGCTGCGCTGAAGCTGGCGCTGGTCGGGCTCAAGGGCTTCGAGGACTACTATCCCAGTCAGATCAGCGGCGGGATGAAAAAGCGGGCGGGACTTGCGCGTGCGATCGCGCTGGACCCGGAAATACTTTTCTTTGACGAGCCGTCGTCCGGCCTCGATCCGATAAGTTCGCGCCTGCTCGACGACTTAATCCTGGAACTGCGCGACAACCTCGGCGCGACGATCGTCGTCGTGAGTCACGAGCTGGCCAGCATTTTTGCGATCGGCAACAACAGCGTCTTTCTCGACGCGGAGAGCAGGGCCATGATCGCACACGGCGACCCCAAGGACCTGCTGGCGCATTGCACCGATCAGCGCGTGAAAACCTTCCTCACCCGCGGAGGAAAAGACGCGGACAAATCAGCGAGGAATCATGGGTAAACGAATCAATCCGGCCACCGTGGGTGCGTTCGTTTTGGGCGGACTGGGCCTGATCCTGGCGGCGGTTGTGGCCTTCGGATCGGGAAACCTGTTCCGCACCACCCACCAATTTGTCATCTACTTCGGCGGCGGCGGCGGCGGTATCAACGGCCTGAGGGTCGGCGCGCTGGTCAAGTTCAAGGGCGTCGAGATAGGCCAGGTCAAACAGATTCGATTGCGCCTGGAGCAGGAGGTGAGCCGCGACACCGGCAAGTTGAGGGCCCAGGTGCGCATCCCGGTAATCATCGAGCTCGATCAGGAAAAGATTCTTTCTCACGGCGGCACCACCATGGACTTGAGCGACCCGCATACAATTCCCAACCTGATCCGGGAAGGGCTGCGCGCGCAACTGGGCTCGGACAGCTTCGTGACCGGCCTGCTATACGTGGCGCTGGACATCGAGCCGAATATGCCGATTCAAATGGTCGCGCCGCCGGGTTCTCCGCTGCAGGAAATTCCCGCAATTCCAACTACCCTCGAACAAGCCCAGGCGGTGGCGGTCCGAATTTTCGAAAAACTCGACAAGGTGGACTTCGGCGCCGTTTTCCAGCAGATGACCGATATGGTGAATTCCATCAGGCAACTCACCAGCTCGCCTGGGCTCAGGGAAGCGGTGGCCAATTCCGAAAAAACACGCCGGCAACTGGAACGAACGCTGGCTGGCGCACAGCAGACTCTCAGCACGATGAACAGCCAGGTACCTCCCCTGTCGGACTCTTTGCAGAAGACCTCGGTTTCCGCAGACGCCGCAGCGAAGCAGGCCCGGCTGACGTTCGGCGCCGTCCAAACGGCGATCGAGCCGAACTCTCCCGTCAACTACCAGGTGCTGCAGACGCTGCAGGACGTCTCCGCCGCCGCGCACTCGATCAAGGAGCTGGCCGACTACCTGCAACGTAACCCGAGTGCAATCATTCGCGGGCGCGACATCAGCCAGGATTAACGATGACCTCGACCAGACAGCTTGTGAAGACTTGTGCGGTCGGCGCGATCGCGATGGCGCTGGCAGGATGTTCCGATGTCGCCAAAACGATTCTCGCCCCACAGCCGGATATCACGAAGTTTTATCTCCTCACACCCACGGCGGGCACTGCGGCGCCGGCGGCTGCGCAGGGCGTGGGCGGCGATTTCGCGATCGGACTTGGGCCGATCAAACTGCCTCCGTACCTCGATCGCCAGGAAGTAGTGACGCGGGCTGCCCCCAATCGTCTCGAGCTCTCAAAGGACGCGCGATGGGGCGAATCGCTGCAGAACGGTTTCACGAACGTGATGGCGCGCGACCTCGCCGCGCAAGCCGGGACGCGGCGCGTGATTATCTTCCCGTGGTACAACACCACGCATATCGATTTTCAGGTCCAGATTGACGTCTATCGCTTCGAGACCGACGGCCAGGGCAACGCGCAACTATCGGCGAAATGGACGATTCTCGACTCCACCGGCAAGAACATCCTGTATACTGCGGAGTCCAATCTGACGCAGCCCTCCAAGCCCGGCGATACCACGGATGCGGCGGCTGCGCTTAGCCGAACGGTCGGCGATCTGAGCGGCCAGATCGCGAACATGCTGCGCCAGGTGCGCTCGCAACAGGGTGCGCATCCGGCTTGAGCGTAAATCGGCGCGCCCAGATCGCGAGCGGCGCAGTTTTGTTTTGCAACTAGGTTGCCTCACCGTAACTGATCGCTTATAAACGCGATTGATGCCGTCGATGCATTCATCGCTCGCTTCCGCGCCGCGGGAACGCGCGCCGATCCGCGATATCCTCGATCGAGCGCTCGCGGGCGCGCGCTTAAGCGATGCCGACGCGATCGCGCTTATCGAATGTCCCGATGGCGGCCTCGACGCCATGCTCTCCGCGGCGGCTGAACTCCGCGATCGTGGCAAGGGCCGCGACGTAACCTACTCGCGCAAAGTCTTTCTGCCCGTCACCAATCTCTGCCGCGACCGATGCACCTATTGCACGTTCCGCAAAGACCCCGGCGACCCGGGCGCGTGGACGATGATGCCTGACGAGATTGCCGATTGGTCGCGGCGTGGCGCCGAACTCGGATGCAAAGAGGCGCTGATGTGCCTGGGCGACAAGCCCGAGGTCGCATTCAAGGAATATCGCGAGACGCTGGCGCGGCTGGGCGTCCGCACCACGATCGAATACGTCGGCCGCGCCTGCGAAATCGCGCTGGCTGAGGGACTGCTGCCGCATACCAACGCCGGCCTGATGACGTCCGATGAAATGCGCGCGCTGCGTCCGCTCAACGCGAGCATGGGTCTGATGCTCGAAAATATCTCGCCGGGACTGCGCGCGCGCGGCGCAGTGCATCAGGCCGCGCCGGACAAGGATCCTGCGCTGCGGATTAAGATGATAGATGAGGCAGGCGCGATCCGAATTCCGTTCACGACCGGAATCCTGCTCGGGATCGGCGAGACTCCGGCCGAACGCGCGCTGAGCCTGACAGCGATTCGCGACACCCATGAGCGTCACGGCCATATCCAGGAAGTGATCATCCAGAATTTTCGCGCCAAGCCTGAAATTGCGATGGCCGATGCGCCGGAGCCTGACGCATACGACATGGCGCGGGCGATCGCGACCGCGCGCCTGGTGCTCGGGCCGGCGATGAACGTACAGGCGCCGCCTAACTTGTCGCCGCGTCAGATCGAGTTGTTCCTGAGCGCCGGAATCAACGACTGGGGCGGAATTTCGCCGCTCAGCAAGGACTACGTGAACCCCGAGGCGCCGTGGCCGCACATCGAAAGGCTCGCCGAGCGATGCGCGCGAGCTGGATTCAGGCTCGATGAAAGGCTCGCAATTTATCCCGAATACATCAATGATGAGTGGCTCGACCCGGCGGTCGCGACTAAAGTGCGCGCGATATGGGATCGATCCGTCGGAGGCCAACAATGAATCTGGAGTACTGGCGAGATTACGTTGACGAAATCGAAGCGACTCCCGTTGACGCTTTGCTTGGCAAGGCGTCCCCCGCCGTGCGCACCGCGCTCGAACACGCTCTCCTGAAAAGAGAACTGACGCCCGAAGAAGGCCTGCTGCTATACACCGCGGAGGGCGACGACTTGCGCGCGACCATCAGATGCGCCGACATCGCACGCGCCGAGGACGTCGGCAACGAAGTCACCTACATCGTCAATCGCAACATCAACTTCACCAATGTCTGTTTCGTGGGATGCCAGTTCTGCGGCTTCAAGCGTCAACGCTGGGAGGCCGACGCCTACGATCATTCCGACCAAACGATCGTGCGCAAAGTGGCCGACGCAGTCGCGCGTGGAGCGACCGAGATCTGCATGCAGGGCGGCATCAACCCCGACATGCCGCCGTTCAAGTATCGCGACCTGCTCGATACGATGAAGGGCGCATTTCCCGAGATACACATCCACGCCTTCTCGCCGATGGAGATAATGTACGGCGCCAGACGCGTGCGGATGGACTATCCGGAATACATCACGATGCTCAAGGAGCACGGACTGGGCTCGATCCCGGGCACCGCCGCGGAAATCCTCGACGACGGCGTGCGCGAGATCCTCAGTCATAAGAAGGTCGATGTTTCCGCGTGGGTCGAGATAATCACCACCGCTCATGCGGTCGGCGTGCCAACCACGTCAACCGTCATGTACGGTCACGTCGAGACTCCCCACCATGTGGTGAATCATCTCGACTTGATCCGCACGATCCAGAAGCAGACGCACGGCTTCACCGAGTTCGTGCCGCTCAGATTCATCCATCAGAACACGATGCTTTACCGCAAGGGCCTGGTCTCGCCCGTGGATCGCGGTCAACTGGATTTCCAGATGTACGCGTTCTCGCGCCTGTTCCTGCGCGGGCAAATCGACAATATCCAGACCTCGTGGGTCAAGTGCGGCCTCGATCTCGCGGCGCTCACGCTCAAGGCCGGATGCAATGATTTTTCGGGCACGCTGATGGAGGAAATGATCACGGCCCTGGCCGGCGGCGACTCGGGTGAGTTCGTGCCGGTCGATTTGTTCGAGGAAAAAGCGCGCGAGATGGGCCGCGTCGCGGTCGAACGTACCACGCTCTACAAGAAGCTCTACGGAAGAAAGGCACCCAATGGAGCGCGGCCAATCGCGTCCTCTCCCGTCCCGGCAGATCACCACGCTTGCGGGGGGAGTGGGTGCAGCTAAGTTCATCCGGGGACTGGTTCGGCGTATCGATCCCGAAAGGCTGACCGTCGTCGTTAACACCGGCGACGACGAAACCTTTTACGGGCTTCACGTCTCCCCTGATATCGACACCGTCACCTACACGCTCGCGGGCGTCGTCAGTCGTGCGCAAGGCTGGGGATTGGACGGAGAATCGTTCAACGTGCTCCGCGCGCTCGCGCGTTTCTATGGCAAGCCGTGGTTCGGCCTGGGCGATCGCGACCTCGCCACGCATCTGTACCGCACCGAGCGGATGCATCAGGGCATATCGCTCAGCCGAATCACCGCGGAAATCGCCGACGCATTCGGAGTCAAGTCGCGAATCTTGCCCATGAGCGACGACCGGGTGCGGACCTTCGTGAAATTGCGCGGACGCCGCGCCATCCCATTCCAGGAGTACTTCGTGCGCGGGCGCGCACGCGGCGCCGTCGAAAAGATCGAGCTGCGTGGAATCAGCCGCGCGCGCGTCAATCCCGCGGTCCTGCGGGCGATTGGCAAATCCGGCGCGGTCATCCTGGCGCCGTCGAATCCGTTCGTCTCGCTTGGCCCGATTCTGAAATTGACGGGCGTGCGCGCGGCGCTGCGCCGCGTGAAACCGCGCGTCGCGGCCATAAGTCCGATCGTGGCCGGCAAAACGATCAAAGGTCCCGCTGACAAAATGCTCCGCGGCCTTGGGATGGAAGCCTCGCCGCTTGGAGTTGCGCGGCTCTATCGCGATATAGCCGGACTGTTCGTGCTGGACAACGCCGATCGGCGTTACCTCGAGTCGATCGAACGGCTTGGGATGCGCGCGCTCGCAACCGACACGATCATGGCCACTCCCGAGCGCGCCGCCGCTTTGGCCGAAGTGGTTCTGCAAGCGCTTGAGGTGTAGTAGGCTGGTCCCGCCGATGCGCACGATAAGTCTCACTGCGATCGAGGGAATCCCGATGGTGAAGGCGGGCGACGATCTTGCCGCGCTGATTGCCCGGGGACTCGACGACACCGGCTTCAGACTCGAACCCGGCGATATTCTCGTCGTATGCCAGAAGGTAGTCTCGAAAGCCGAGGGTCGCGTCGTGGATTTGAAGGATTTCGAGCCCTCCGAATTCGCCCGAAGCTATGCGAAGCGGTGGGAAAAAGATCCGCGCGCGGTCGAAATCGTGCTGCGCCAAACCAGCAGAATCGTCCGCAACGACCGCGGTGTACTAATTGTCGAGACCGGACCCGGATGGGTCTGCGCCAATGCCGGCGTCGATGAATCCAACAGCCTTGAAGACGGCCGCGCCATCCTGTTGCCCGACGATCCCGACGCGTCGGCGCGCCGTCTTCGCGACCAGATTCGCCGGCGCTCCGGCGTTACCGTCGCGGTGCTGGTTACCGACACCTTCGGCCGTCCGTGGCGCGACGGCCTTACCGAAGTATGCCTCGGAATAGCCGGCATGAATCCAATCCTCGACTTGCGCGGCACCACCGACCTGGGCGGCCGCGAATTGCATCATACCGTGGTCGCAATCGCCGACGAGATCGCGTCCGCCGCAGGCCTCCTGATGGAAAAAGCGGGCGCCACTCCGGCGGTCGTCGTGCGCGGGTACAAATATGAACCGTTCGAGGGCAGCGCGAAGGTATTGATTCGTCCCGCCGAAGCCGATTTATTCCGCTAACTGCATCCAGTGAACAGTGAAAAGTGAAAAGTGAAAAGTGAAAAGAGCCAAGGCAACTCAACTCGCTGCCGCATCGACGCCTGAGGCTTTGAGCCCCGCGCGCCTGGTCGAAGCCGACCTGACAGCGGCCGAAGCGAAACTCTCCCGCCTGCTCGACTCCAACGAATCGACAATCGCGGAAGTTTGCCACTACCTCGTCGACGCGGGCGGCAAGCGGCTGCGACCGACGTTCATCCTGCTGGTGTACCGCGCATGCGGCGGAACTGAGGCGAAAGTGGCGGACGCGATCGACGCTGCAATCGCGCTCGAACTGATCCATTCCGCGACACTGCTCCACGACGACATCATCGATCGCGGCCTGCTGCGTCGCGGCAAGCCGTCGGCGTTCGCACGCTACGGCTTTGGCCCGTCGTTGATCGCGGGCGACTATCTGTTCTGCCGCGCGTTCGAAGTATGCGGCCGCTTCGAAGAACATCTCGTACACACCGCGGCGCAGGCGTGCATCCATCTGACCGAAGGCGAAGTGATGGAGGGCAGATTCCGTCACAATACGGCCGCGACTCTGGCCGACTATATCGCGGTCATCGATCGCAAGACCGCGTCACTGTTCCACGCCGGCGGCAAGGTTGCGGCGGACCTCGCAGGCGTGTCGTCGCGGACGATCGATGCGATGGCGAAGCTCGGAACCGCGATGGGCCTGGCATTCCAGATGGTCGATGATCTGCTCGATATCCTGGGGCCGGAAGAAAAAATCGGCAAACCTGTCGGCTCCGATTTGCGCGCCGGCATTCTGTCGCTGCCGGTCGTGCTCGGTGTCGAGCGCAGCGCCGAGCTGCGCGCGTTGTTCCAGAACGGAACCAGGATGAAGGGCGCGGTGCTCGAGCGCGCGCTCGACCTGCTGCGAGATCCTGAAATCATCACCACCGCACGCCGTCTTGCCGCACAGCAAGTCGCAATCGCGCGGTCGATCGTAGGCCTGCTCGAACCGTCGCCCTACCGCGACGGCTTGGCAACGTTGATCGACGACCAAATCTCCCGCGAAGTCTGAGACACTCGCGCGCGCTGCCGCGGCACTTCTCCACAGGCTGAAACCGAAGCAACGGGGAACTCCAGATGCTCAATGCAATCGTCGTTGGTGCCGGACCGGCGGGCGCCCTGCTCGCCTACCTGCTCGCGCGCCGCGGCGTCCCGGTGACGCTGCTCGAACGACAGACTGATTTTTCGCGCGAGTTTCGCGGTGAGGTCCTGATGCCGTCGGGAATCGCGGCGCTCCACGAAGCCGGACTTCGTCAACCGCTCGGCGCTTTGCCGAATCTATCGATTCGAACCGTCGAGATCTTTCGCGGCGAACGGCGAATAGTTGCCATTCCGGTTGACGGCTTCGAGACGCCGCCGCGGATTGTGCCGCAGCCTGCGATGCTTGAGATGATTGTTGCCGAGGCAACGAAAGCGAAATTCCCCGGCTTCAAGCTCGAACGCGGCGTAACCGTGCGCGATCTGATCTATGAAAAAGACCGCGTGGCCGGCGTTCATGCCGACACCCTCGAGGGTCCGCGCGATTATCGCGCCGACTTCGTGATCGCATGCGACGGGCGCGCATCTGCGATTCGAAAACGCGCCGCCCTCCCCCAGGACCGCATCATGCAGGCCTTCGATGTCGTATGGGGCCGCGTCCCCGGCCATTTTCTCGACGGCCGCACCGCGCGCGGCTACATCGGAAACGGGCGCCTGCTCATCATCTATCCTTCTCCCGAAGGGCACATGCAGATCGGATGGGTCATCGACAAAGGGGCCTTCGGCGACATCAAAAAGCTTGGCGCCGAAGGATGGATCGGCGCGCTCGCGCCGCACGTGTCATCCGATCTGAGGAATTTTCTCGCCGCGAATAAGACCGGCCCGGCGCATCCGTTCTTGCTCGACGTCATCTGCGACCGGCTGCGCGAGTGGACCGTCCCCGGGTTGCTCCTGATAGGCGACGCTGCGCATCCGATGTCGCCGGTCGCAGCGCAAGGAATCAACGTCGCGCTGCGCGATGCGGTCGTCGCGGCCAACCATCTAGGTCGCGCGCTCGTGATGCATGCCGACGAGGCCATGCTCGATTTTGCGGCGCGCAATATTCAGGCCGAGCGATGGCCCGAGGTCGTGACGATACAGGACATGCAGCAGCTCGGACCGCGCTTCGTGATGTCGAATTCGCTGCTTGGCCGTATCGTCGTTAGCGCGCCGATGATCGCATTTGCGAAACTTTTCCTCGCCGGCTTCCTCGCCCGGCGATTCGATCCGTTCCTCAACGGCGTCACCCGCGTCGTGATGGAGCAGTAGTCGTCTTACCCTTCTTCGATTGATTGACATGGTGACCATCCGGATGCTGAAACACGATGAAAATTAGCCCGATAACCCTTTGCACGGGCCGCGTCCGCGCGATGCTCGCGCTTTGGTTTGTACAAACGCCGCCTGGGTTCTGGCGCCGCCGCATGAAAAACGCCTCTCCGATCAAAACCGAAGCCGTATGGGTGGCGCTTGGCTCGATCGCGTTCGCGCTCTGCTTTGGCTATCCAATCCTGCGTCATCTCACCCGGGGAGATGTTCCCAAATTCAGCTATAGCGATTGGGATTACGGTCTGTCACTTCATTGGATCTCTTTCCACACCATAACCCATTTTCATCAATTTCCGTTTTGGGATCCGTACAGGTGCGGCGGGATGCCGCTATTCGGTAACCCTCAATCATCCGTGCTCACGCCATTCCTGCTCCTTCATCTGCTGTTTGGACCGGTGATCGGACTGCGTCTCGAGTTCGTCAGCCATATTGCGATAGCGTTCGGCGGCGCCTATTTTCTCGCTCGCGTGCTGGGGATCTCCAGGCTCGGGGCGGTCGCTTGTGCGGGTCTCTTTGCCGGCAGCTCGTGGTACTACCTCCACACCGAAATAGGACACTACGTCTTCATGCCATACGCTTACCTTCCATGGGCGGCTGCGTTGCTGTGCCTTGGCCTGGAGCGCCGTCGGCTGACGCCTGCCGCGCTCGGCGGTCTGGTGATGGCCTTGATGTTAACGGAGGGTGGCGTATACGCACTCTTGCATACGGCGTTGCTCCTCGCGTTGCTTGCGCCAATGATCGCGCTGCAGCGGCGGAGCTTCTTCCCCTTGATGGTGCTGGCCGTCATGGGTGCATTCACGGTTGGTTTTGGGGCGATCAAGCTCCTCCCCGGGCTCGCGTTCACCGGGGTTTACGCGCGGCTGTGGCCTCCGAACCAGGTCAATCATCTGCCGTTACTTTGGTTCGAGCTTTTCTCGCGCGTTCAGAGCCCCACGAGATTCGGCAATCATATATATGACGCCTACATTGGAGTGTTGTTCGCGGGTTTAGCACTGCTGGGGATCGTCCTGCAGTTTCGCCGCGCTTTAATCTGGGCAATTTTGGCTTTCGCGCTGCTGCTCCTGGTGGCAGGGGGCTTTGGGCCGTACTCCCCGTGGGTCCTGATACACAAACTGCCTTTCTTCGCCTCCACGCGCGTGCCGGTGCGCTTGCTCCTGCCATTCACGCTGGTAGTCGGAGTGCTGGCCGGCTTCGGGACCGATGCGATCCGCGCGATGGCAAAACCGTGGGGAGCAAGAATTGCCGTGTTGCTGATCGGACTGGCGCTGATAGACTGCTGGTCCGTCAGCACGCGCTACCTCCATTATGTAGTCAAGGGCCACGATGCTGCGCTGTCGCCATCGCCCGTTTTCCACCAGTGGCGCAATCAGTACCTTCATCACCACATGTTCATGGCTGCGAAAGCGAATATAGGGGTGCTTTCGTGCTATGAACCGGTTCGGCCGCCCCGCTACCCTCTCGGCTTCGATCAGCCGGATTATCAGGGAGAGCAGTACCTGCTCGGCGCCGGCACGGTGACGCTTGAGCGATGGACCCCCAACGCCCTGAGCTTCGACATTGACGCGCCGGCGCCAACGATGATGGTGGTCAATCAGAATTACGAACCGGGCTGGCGCGTGGCGCAAGGAGCGGGCACACTCGCCGCAAATAACGGCCTGATCGCAGTACAATTACCCGCCGGCAAACAGCGCCTCGAACTGGTTTATCGAAGCCAGCATTTCCTGATCGGCCTATCGATCACGCTGGTAACTTTCATGGCGATGCTGCTGCTTTGGGGTTACGAACGTTGGCGGGCCCATTCCTCAACGGCGTCACCCGCGTCGTGATGAAACAGTAATCGCCTTGCCGGCAATGGTTCAGTTTCGATGAAATGGAACGCGGGAAGGCGGCCAAGTCCCGTAAAACGCCACACAACCATCGGGCGGATGAAATAGCCAGTATGGAAAATCATCCGCCGGCCGAACAATCGCGATGGCAGGTGATGGCGAGCGAGGCGTTCGCATTCAGAGAGTTCGCCTCGCTGCGCAGAGATCCAATCTATCGCGGCGAGGGCGTGCCGCGCGGCGACGGACGCCTCGTCGTAATCATTCCCGGGCTTTTCGGCAGCGACTTCTATCTCTGGCCCTTGCGGGGATGGATTTCTCGCATCGGCTTTCGCGCGGCCACCTCGGGACTGTGGGTCAACGCGGGATGTCCCGACCGGCTCACGTCAGACATCCAGAAATGGGTCGAACGCCAGGAGCCGCGGCACGATCGACCTCTCGTGCTGATCGGTCATAGCCGCGGAGGCCTGCTTGCGCGAGCGCTGGCCGTACGGCTTGGGCGCCGGGTGTCACATCTCGTCACGCTCGGATCGCCGATGGGGCTCGTATCGTCGTTCGCGCAGCGCGGAGACGTCCCGCCAATCGCGCATCCAACGATGAGCACGGTCTGGAATGCGAGCAACACCGCGCGCCGGATTCTCGATCCTCAATGCCGCTTCCCGGATTGTGGATGCGAATTCGTCGCTAACATGCGCGCTTCGCTCGCTCCCCAGACGATTGTGCTTTCGATCTACAGCCGCGAGGATCCGATCGTCCCGCCCGAGTCTTCAATCGTGACCGGCGCGCGCAACGTCGAGGTGACGGGCACGCACTCGGGCCTGGTTTACAATCCGGCGGTCTACCGCGAACTCGCCCGCTCGCTCCCGTGAATTCCCCCCCCCGTGATGAAGCAGTAATCGTCCTGCCCTTCTTCGGTCGACATTGACATGAGGCGAAATCCTTGATCGCAGGGCTCTCCAAGTGTTAGCTCGTTCCAGGTCATGGAGTGGAAAGACGCAATCGTTAAGGTGCTTCAAGACGCCAAAGCGCCTATGCACTATACGGAGATCGCTGAGAAGATCGCCGAGGGCTCATTACGGCAAGAACTTACCGCGACTCCCGCCAACACCGTCGTCGCCATAATAACCACGTCTCTGAAAAACGACGGCGCTGAGTCGCCTTTTTCTCGCACTTCCCGAGGATATTATTCCCTTCGCGATGCCGAGCAGCAGGCGCCCGCCTTGGAGGAAGGGTCAGAGACCGAAACCTCGGAGGTGACCGGGCTAGTCAATGCGTTTGGAATGTTTTGGGAAAGGTCCAAGATCCTCTGGGCATCACAACCCAAGATCCTAGGGCAACAACAGACTGCCTCTGGCAGCGTCGATTTCTGTGATCAAAGGGGTGTTTATCTCCTGCACGATTCACAGGGAGTCGTTTACGTCGGGCGTACCACCGATCAGAGTCTCGGACGTAGACTCTACCAGCACACTATCGACAGACTCGCGGGCCGTTGGACTAGATTCTCTTGGTTCGGTGTGTATCCCGTCGAGCCGAACGGTACTCTAAGAACTGCCGCTGCTCTAGAAGCGATTGGCACAGATGTGGTGATCGCGACCATGGAGGCGGTCCTGATCGAGGGATTAGAACCCCGCCAGAACCGGAAGCGCGGAGACGACTTCCAGGCGATAGAGTTTATCCAGCTCGAAGACCCGGAAATCGAGAGCGACAGAAACCGAAGACTCCTCCAAGAGCTGCTCCAAGAGCTGCTAAAGCGCAAAGCATGAACCCCCGCCACGCAGCCGCGCTCGCGCTTGGGGATGAACTGTTCAGCCTGACCCCGCCGGATTTGCCGTGCTACGCGTACGGCATGGACAACCGTCACGATGCCCCTGACTGGCCGCACTCGCCCGAAATCGGCCGCCGCCCGCTTCTTGCAAAAACAATTTTTGACGGAACGAAACTACCCATAGAGCCGACCCGTCCCAAAACCACAAGTAATGGTAGAAATTGCTCTTTTCCGCCCTTTTCGATCACTCAAAACCGCGCCCACGCCGACCGCGTTGGGTTTGTTAGTCGTGCCGCGAAGTAAATCCGCGTCACTGAAACAGGAATCGCGCCCACGCCGACCGCGTTGGGTTTGTTAGTCGTGCCGCGAAGTAAATCCGCGTCACTGAAACAGTTGACATGAGGCGAAAAAAGAGCGAAAACAGTGCTGATGGCAGCACTCCCAAAACCCTCGTGGAGCAAACCTTCAAGCCCGATTCAGGCCCTCAGACTGCCGTCTCATATCCCGCTCGAAAGGCCACAACCACTTGTATTTTCAGGGGTTTTTCGTGGCCATGAACTTACCCGCAAGGATCGCCGCCTAAGCTCCGGACTCGCCTCGCTCGACGCCCTGATAGACGGTGGAATCCCGCGGGGGCGAATCAGCGAGATCACGGGCCGCGCCGGTTCGGGCAAGACCTCGATTGCCGCATCTTTCGCCGCCTTCGCCACCCGCCGTGGCGAGGTCGCCGCATGGCTCGATGCCTCAGGCGCCTTTGATCCCGAGAGCATGGCGGCTGCCGGAGTAGAGCTTGCCCGGATGCTGTGGGCGTCGATGAAGACAACGAAAACGACAACGACAGCGTCGCGGATGGCGCGTGCGACTCTCCCGTACAGCCGCTTCGCAGTCGGCCCGCTCGCGCGCCATCAATCCGCGATCGTCAAAGCTGCGGAACTCGTGCTCGAGGCCGGCGGCTTTGGCCTGGTCGTCGTCGATTTCGGCGAAGCGCCACGCGCACTCGCTCACGCGTCAGCGCTTCGAATCGCCCGCGCAGCCGAGCGCAGCGGCACAGCCGTGATCGCAATCGCACCGTGGCGGATGTGCGGGACGTTCGCGGCGCTGAGTCTGGCTGCCAGCCGCGCCAAGGCGTCGTTCAGCCGGCTCGCTCCCGGCTCACCGGTAATGTTCGACGGACTTGCGGTGGATGCGATGGTTGCGCGGAACAAGATGGGCGGAACGGGGCGGCGTGTTCGCGTTCGCGCTCTCGTTGATCCGGTTCCAATTCCAAATCCAACCGACTTGCATCCGCAGGTTCGAGTTTCCGCAAGCAGCTAGTGCGGTGTCCCGATGGCTCGTATCGCGTGCATCATGGTCGCCGATTTTTCGATCGCGGCGCTGGTGCGTTCGAATCCCGCGTTCGAGGGCAAGGTGTTGGCTATAGGCCAAAGCCTGGCTCCGCACGCCGAGCTCGACACCGTCTCGCCGCACGCGCGTGAACTTGGAATCCGCCCCGGGATGACGATCGCGCAGGCGCGGGCGATCTCCTCCGATCTGGCCGTAGTCCATCGCTCACCCGCCGCGGAAAGTTCGGCGCATTCTGCCCTGCTCGACGCGGTCGAATCGGTTTCGCCTATCGTTGAGTCGGGCGCGCCGGGATGCGTGTGGCTCGATCTCGCAGGCCTGCATCGCATCTACAATGGCGAAGAAGAGATTACCGCCGAGCTGGTGCGATGCGTGCGCAGAGTCGGGATGGAACCCGCCGCCGGCGTCGCGGCCAACAAGGAACTGGCGCATCTGGCCGCGCGATGCGGGGGCGTGCGCGTGATCGAAGCCGGGCGCGAGCGCGAATTCCTGAACTGGCTGCCACTCGACATGCTTGGCTTGGGAAAATCGGATCGCGGCGACGACTTGGAGACCACGCTCGCCAGATGGGGGATGCGCCGGCTCGGTGAGCTGGCGCGCCTCAATCCCGACGCTGTTGGCACGCGGCTGGGCCGTCGCGGCGTCGAGCTGGTCCGCCTTGCGCGCGGTGGAAGCTCTTCGCCGCTTGTGCCGCGCCGCCGCGCCGAGTTTTTCATCGAAACTATCGAGCTTGAATACGGAATCGAGAACCTGGAGCCGCTGGGATTCGTCATGCGTGCGATGCTCGAGCGGCTCGCCGAGCGGCTTTCGATGCGCGCGCTGGTCGCCGGCGATATCACGCTCGCGTTCGGGATGAGCGGTCATCGCAGTTTCAGCCGCCGGGTCGCGGTTGCGGCGCCGTCGAACGATGTCCGCGCGATTCTCACGCTCATCAACCTGAGCCTTGAAGCGGCGCCGCCCGAGGCCGCCGTCGAATCGATTCGAATCGAGATTGCGCCGCGCGTCCCGCGTCCCGCGCAGACCGACATGTTTCTGCCGCCCAGTCCTGCGCCGGACAAGCTGCAGACTACGATTGCGCGGCTGGCAGCGCTATGCGGCCCCGGCAACGTCGGCATGCTAAGGGCAGAGAATTCGCATCGGCCCGAAGCGATGCGGCTCGATCCGTTCGCACCGCCTGCCGCGATGCCGATCCCCGAAAATGCGGCAGCGAAGAATGTCACGCAGCTGGTGATACGCGCGATTCGTCCGGCGCGGGAAATCGAGGTGATGTGCTCGCGGGAGATTCCGGAGTTCGTCCGCGGTGAGAATCTTGGCGCGCGCGTGATTTCGATCGCCGGGCCATGGCGGCGCGATGGCGAATGGTGGCTTGGATTCGTCGTGGATATGCGCGCGGATTCATCCGATGAAAAAAATCCCGCAGTGCATAAATGCGGCTTCGTCCGCGATTATTACGAACTCGCGCTCGAAGATGGCGGCGTTTACCGCATCTTCCGCGACTTGAACTCGGATAAGTGGTTTCTCGACGGCGCCTACGACTGACTAATCGCGGCGAATCGGCATGAACTCCGACTACATCGAGCTTCGCGCGCGGAGTGCTTTTAGCTTTCTTGAGGGGGCTGGCACGCCCGAGGATCTTGCGACGCGCGCGGCGGAACTCGGCTACAGCGCGATGGCGCTGGGCGATCGCGACGGACTTTACGGCGCACCGCGCTTTTACCAGGCTGCGAAGTCCGCGGGAATCCGGCAAATCGTCGGCGCAGAACTGACGCTGGACGACAACTCGCGCCTCTACGTCCTCGCACCGGATCGCGAGCGCTATCAAAATCTCTGCCGCATGATCACCGACTCGAAGATGCGCGTCCTCAATCCCGGCGCGCTCGCACGCGACGGCTCCGCCGCGCCGCCCGTCTATCCCGCCAAGGGCGGGAGCCGCATTACGCTGGACGAGCTCGAACGCTACGGCCGCGGACTCATCTGCCTTGCCGGCGGCGTGATGAGCCCGCTGTCATGCATGCTCGTTCGCGGCGAGGATCCCGGCGATCTGGGCCGGCGGCTCGGCGGGATTTTCGGCGCGGGAAATTTCTACATCGATTTGCAGCGTCATCTCGACGCCGGCGAGGAGCGCCTAAATCGCAAGCTCGCCGCGCTTGCCGGCGCGGCGCGAATCCCGGTGGTCGCGACCAACGACGTATGCCACGGCGGCTCGGATCGCAGGTTGCTCGACGTGCTGACCTGCATCCGGCTCAAGACCACGCTCGAGGAAGCCGGCCGCGCGCTGTGGATCAACAGTCAGCGTCATCTGAAATCGCCGGCTGAGATGGCCGCGCTGTTTCGCGATCTGCCCGGCGCCGTCGCCGCCTCGCGCGCGATTGCCGAACGATGCGCCTTCCAGCTATCCGACATGGGATACCGCTTCCCCGACTATCCAATTCCACCCGGAGAAACGGCCGACAGCTATTTGCGAATACTCACTTATGCGGGTGCGCGAGAGCGATGGCGCGGCGCGATCGACGATCGCACCCGTTGCCAACTCGAACACGAACTCGGGATCATCGAGCGGCTCAAGCTCGCCGGCTACTTCCTGATCGTATGGGACATCGTCCAGTTCTGCCGCGAGAATCGGATCATGGTGCAGGGACGCGGCTCCGCGGCCAACAGCGCGGTGTGTTACGCGCTCGGAATCACGGTGGTGGATGCGGTCAAGATGGAACTCCTGTTCGAGCGCTTCCTTTCCGAGGAGCGCGGCGAATGGCCCGACATCGACCTCGACCTGCCCAGCGGCGACGATCGCGAGAAGGCGATTCAATACGTCTATCGCCGCTACGGCGAACGCGGCGCCGCGATGACCGCGAACGTGATCACCTATCGAACAAAAAGCGCCGTGCGCGAAGTCGGCAAGACGCTCGGCTTTTCGCCCGAACAGGTTGACCGTCTCGCCAGGCTCAACCAGGTGTACGAGTTCCGCGACCATCACGACGATCTCGTGGCGCTGCTCAAGCGCGGCGGCGTCGATGCGCAAGCGCCGCGAATCGCGATGCTGGCCGATCTCGTGCGCAGGATTCAGAGCGTGCCGCGCCATCTCGGGCAGCATAGCGGCGGCATGGTGATCGCCGCGCAGCCACTGGATGAAATCGTCCCGCTCGAGCCGGCCTCGATGCCCGGCCGCGTGGTGATTCAATGGGACAAGGACGACTGCGCCGATCTCGGCATTATCAAGATCGATCTGCTCGGACTCGGGATGCTGGCCGCGCTGAAAGAGGCTCTTCCGATGATCCGCGCGCACGAAGGAGTCGAGATAGACCTCGCGCATCTTCCGCCCGACGACCCCGGCGTGTATGCGATGCTCCGGCGCGCGGACACGGTCGGCGTCTTCCAGGTCGAGAGCCGCGCGCAGATGGCGACGCTGCCACGGATGAAGCCGGAGCGGTTTTATGACCTGGTGGTCGAGGTCGCGATAATTCGCCCCGGCCCGATCGTCGGCAAAATGGTGCATCCCTATCTCGATCGCCGCAACCATCGTGCGCCCGTCGAGTATCCGCATCCTTCGCTCGAGCCGATCCTCAAACGCACGCTGGGCGTCCCGCTTTTTCAGGAGCAGTTGCTCCGAATGGCGATGACGGTGGCGGGCTTCAGCGGCGGTGAGGCCGAGGAACTGCGCCGCGCGATGGGATTCAAGCGCTCTGCCGAGCGGATGGAGAAAATCGAAGCACGGCTGCGCGCCGGGATGCTGCGAAACGGCCTGCAGGGCAACCTCGCCGACGATATCGTGCGTTCGATCACATCCTTTGCCCTGTACGGCTTCCCCGAATCGCACGCCGCCAGCTTCGCGCTGATCGCGTACGCGTCGGCATACCTGAAGCATCATCATCCGGCGGCGTTCGTTGCCGCGATGCTGAATTGCTACCCGCTCGGCTTCTATCATCCCTCAACGCTGGTGAAGGACGCCGCGCGTCACGGTGTCGTCGCGATCCCCGTCGATGTGACCCGCTCGAACTGGAAATGCACAATCGAGATTGTGGATCGGCGGCCCGCGATTCGCATGGGACTGCGATACGTCACGGGCATCCGCGAGGAAATCGCACTTCGAATCGAAAGCGAGCGTGCGCGGCGACAGTTCGATTCGATTGCCGATCTTACCGCGCGCGTCGGACCGAACCGCCGCGAGATCGACGCGCTCGCCTACGCGGGCGCGTTCGCCGCGTTCGGCCTGGCGCGGCGCGACGCGATGTGGAATGCGGCCGCCGTCGAACGCGATCCAACCAGCCTGCTTGCGGGCGCGAAGCCGCGCGATAGCGAGGTTCCCCTGGCCTCGATGGCGCCTATCGATGAAACGCTGTCGGACTACGCCGCGACCGGCCTCACCACCGGACCTCATCTGATGACGTATCTGCGAGGCGATTTGAGCGCGCGCGGAATTCTCAGCGCCGACGATCTCACGCGCGCCAGACATCAATCCTGGGTGAAGACCGCCGGCGTCGTGATCGTGCGCCAACGCCCCGGCACGGCCAAGGGCTTCCTGTTCATCACGCTCGAGGACGAAACCGGAATTGCCAACCTGATCGTCACGCCCGACCTGTTCCAGAAAAACCGCCTGCTGCTGCGCAGTGCCGGCATTCTGCTGGCCGAGGGCGTGCTGCAAACGGTTGACGGCGTGACCGCGATTCGCGCGCGGCGCTTCGAGGAAATCAAGCTTCCCGGCGCGGTTCCGCCGTCGCATGATTTTCATTGATCGCGCGATTTCACGCACGAATCGACGTCCCCCGCCGAACCCGGTCGCCGACGGCACACAAAGCTCGTAACCGGTTTTTTCGGTTAACGTACATTTAGATTAGAGCAATCGTCGCCAATCAAGGTGGCCGCTCCACGCATTCAAGGAGTCTTTTATGGTTTCAAAGTTGTCTCGCGGTGTCGTTTCCGTAGTCATGGCAATCATCCTGGTCGTTGCGGTTGCTCATGTCGCTTCCTCGAATTCAGGCGGTGGCGGCCCCATGGGGCATTGCAGCATGCATGGCGGTATGAGAGGGCACAGCGCTCCGTTTATGCGCTTGCTGAAGAGCGCCAATCTGACTGACGCGCAGAAGACGCAGATCCATGCCATCTTCCAGGCCCGGCGCGCTTCGCAGAAGGCTGAATTCCAGCAGCTCAAGGCAGCCAAGGAGGCAATCGCGGCCAAGTTCACGTCAACCGGCCCGGTAGCCGCCGCCGACGTGGCCGGCTCGGTTTCGACAGCCAGTCAGATCCACGATCAGATGGCGAACGAGCGGATTCAGGACGCTATCGCGATCCGCAACCTGCTGACTCCGGCTCAGCTCGCGCAAATCTCCGCGACCAAGGCCAAGCTGGACCAGATTCACGCCGAGATGAAGGCTCTGTGGGCGCAAGGCGGCAGCGATTCAACACCGGCCGAGTAGGAAATAAGTTCGGCAACCTCCCCAGTTGGACGGGGTCGCGGCAATTCGGCGGCGACCCCGTCCGGCAATTCGCATGGCGTCAACTCGGCGCCGGCTCACTCTGGAATGAGCGACGGGCTGCCCGATTTCGCCGTTGGTCCGCCATTCCACCGCAGCGCCGTTCATCATCGACGGCGGCTGGATCGTCAGTTAAATTAGAATCGTGGCCCGCCTCACAGGCAAAGTCGCAATCGTAACCGGCGCAGCCAATGGGATCGGGCGCGCGATCGCGCTCCGGCTCGCCGACGAAGGCGCAAAGGTGGCGCTGGCGGATATCCAAGTCGATTCCGCCGAGCAGGCCGCCGCGGAAATTCGCCGCGGCGGCGCAGCCGCGATCGCGGTTGCACTTGACGTCACCAAACTTGCCGAAGCAATCGCAGCTGCCGATCGCGTCGAAAGTGAACTGGGACCAATAGACATCCTGGTGAACAACGCCGGATGGGACGTCGTGTTGCCGTTCGTCGAGTCCACCCCCGATCTTTGGGATAAAGTGATCGCGATTAACTTTCGCGGCATGCTCAATTGCTGCAAAGCCGTGGCGCCGCGGATGCAATCCCGCGGCGCAGGCAAAATCGTCTCGATCTCTTCCGACGCGGCCCGCGTCGGCTCCAGTGGCGAAGCCGTATATGCGGGATGCAAGGCCGCCATCATCGGTTTCTCCAAAACACTCGCGCGCGAGCTCGCGGCAAATCACATCAATGTCAACGTCGTTTGCCCGGGGCCAACCGACACCGCTTTGCTCAGGAACGCGATGGCGGGGCGCGAGAAAGTTCTCGAATCGATGGCGCGTGGCATCCCGTTTCGCCGGCTCGGGCAACCGGCGGACCTGGCGGGCGCGGTCGCATTCTTCGCTTCTTCCGATTCGGACTTCGTCACGGGCCAGGTGCTCAGCGTGAGCGGCGGCCTGACCATGGCGGGCTGAGGCCGGCTCGCCCGCGCGATCCGGCGTCGCCGGTCTCGCGCGCGCCCGCGATCGCTAGTTGAGCGTGATTCCCGGCGCGGGGAACCTGCGGCACATCTCGGTGACTTCGGCCGCGATGCGCTTCAGCGCCGCCTCATCGTTGGCGTGCGCGATCGCCTCGTCAATCCACTTCCCGATCTGCCGCATCTCCGCGTCGCCCATCCCGCGCGAGGTTACCGCCGGCGTGCCGAACCGAAGCCCGCTGGGGCTGAACGGCTTGCGCGGATCGTACGGGACGGTGTTTTTGTTGCAGACGATTCCGGCCGCGTCGAGCGCCTTCGCGCCCTTCGTGCCAATCACTTTCTTGTTCGTCAAATCGACCAGGATCAGATGATTGTCGGTGCCGCCCGAGACCAGGCTGAAGCCGCGCGCAAGCAGTTCGTCGGCCAGCGTCTTGGCGTTGCTCACCATTTTTTTCGCGTACGCCTTGAACTCCGGCGTCGATGCTTCCTTCAACGCAACGGCGATCGCCGCCGTCGTATGATTGTGCGGACCGCCCTGCAGCCCGGGGAAAACCGCCTTGTCGATCGCTTCGGCGTATTCGTTACGGCACATGATCATCGCACCGCGCGGGCCGCGCAGCGTCTTGTGCGTGGTCGTCATGATTACGTCGGCGTACGGCACGGGATCCGGATGCACGCCGCCAACGATGAGTCCCGCGATATGTGAAATATCGGCGAGCAGGATAGCGCCGACCTCCTTCGCGACCTCGCTGAAGCTCTTGAAGTCCCACAGCCGCGGATACGCCGTGCCTCCGGTCACGATGATTTTCGGCCGCTCCGCGCGCGCCATCTCGCGAATTTTGTCGAAGTCCACGACGTGACTCTCGCGATCCACCACGTACTGCGCCGAACGCCAGAACGTGCCCGTGATGCTCGCCTGCCATCCGTGCGTCAGATGCCCGCCGTGGGGAAGCGACAAGCCCATGATCGTGTCGCCCGGCTTGAGCAGCGCAAAATAGACCGCGAGATTTGCGGGCGACCCCGAGTACGGCTGAACGTTTGCGTGATCGACTTTGAACAGCGCCCTCGCGCGATCTATCGCGATCATTTCGATCTGATCGACATAGCGTTGGCCCTCGTAGTAACGGCGCCCCGGGTAGCCTTCGGAATATTTGTTGGTGAGAATCGATCCGGTCGCTTCAAGCACCGCTTTGGAGACGTAGTTCTCCGACGGTATCAGCCGGACCGAATCGATCTCGTAGCGCTCTTCATCCTTGATGAGCTGATAAATCTCCGGGTCAGTTCGCTTGAGTTCGTCCACGCCGCACCTCCATTGCCGTCATCCGATGAGCCTATAGGCGCGGACGCACCGACGCAAAACTGGACGGACAACTCGCGATGGAGTTGTCCGCCGGTCGGCGCGCGAAAATTTTTCGACAGCCTGCTACTGCAGATCGGCCGGCGTCACCTTGGCCAGCCACGCGCGGAAATTGCCCTCGTAGCCGACCGCACGCTGGCGTTCGCGCACCCGGCGCAGAAGGCTCGCGACGGCTTCCGGCGCAAGTTTCGGCCGCACGCTCATCGCGCCCGCGATCTTCTCGGCCGACGCCGCCGCCTCTTTGCGCGCGCCCTCTGCGAGGTTCAATTTCTCGTCCGACAGTCCCAGGTACGCCTCGGCCACGCGCAGTCCAATCTCGGTTCCGCTTTCGAGCGAGTCCTTGATGTTGCCCTTGCCGGTCAGCACGTTTCCGGCCGCAAAGACCGCGGTCGGCCCCTCCATCAGCAGGCCGATCTTCTGATCGGCGTAGATATAAGTCTCGCCCTTCTGCGGAATTCCAGGGATCGGTTGCGGGATGCTTCCGATCGAGCTGATCGTCAGCTTCGCGAGCGCGTCCTCCACCCCTTCCTCGACCGTGCGCACTTGACTGCCCGTGACTTCGGTGCGGTTGAAGTTCAACCCGACCATCGTGCCGTTCTCTGCGATCACTTTGCCCGGCGCGCGCAGTTCGTGAAACTCGAACAGGAATTTGCGCTGCGCCTTGTCAACGATCTTTACCCGCGCCTGCCTGAGCGCGTCCGCGCGCTTTTGCGGCGTGTCGGCAGGAATATCCGACAGCGGCATGTCGATTACGCGCCGGCGATAATACAGCCTGCATGGCGGGATGCCGAGGTCGGCGTACTTCAACCCTTTCGCATTCAGCACCGGCTCGATCCCTTCGCGCTCGAGATCGAGCATGTCGCCCTGGATGCCGCGCGCCCTGAGCCCCGCAAGCGCGTACTCGATCTGCACGACCTTGACCACGTCGATCGACGCCAGTCCGCCGCCGACGACGAGCGCTCCCGGAGTCAGCTCGTAGCGCGGACCGTCGTAAGACTTTTCCGGATAGTGATTCCACCAATAGATCAGCTTGTTCTGGTAGACCAGCCCGCGATCGATGTACTGATCTGCGCCCTCGATCGGAAGCGGGCGATCCTTCCATGCGCCGTTGGTCAGTACGATTCCACTGACTCCCCAACGGGTCCGCAGCTCCTCGAAATCGATATCGCGTCCCATCCCCGTCATCGGCACGTATTCGATATTGGGATGGTCGAGGCGTTTGTTGATCTCCTCGTACTCATCGTGGCGCTGCTTGACGTGCCATCGCGGCAACCCGTCTTCGATTTTTCCGTACGGCCGCGAATTCTGCTCGAACACGATCACGAGCGCGCCGTACCCCGCCAGGATCCGCGCGATTTCCGAACCTGCCGTCGCGCCCCCGATCACGGCCATCACGTGGCGCGATGAAACATTTGCTGTATCAGTCATAAGGATCTGTAATTGCCTCCTGGGACATTCATAAGGGTATTTAATTACCGTCTGCGAGCCTGTCGCGCAACCTCAAGCGGAGCCAAAACCGCCCCCTACCGCCACGGCAGTTCGTCTTGCGCGCATGAAACTCTCATGGTTTCCTTACCGGTTGTGATGAGTGTGGCGCGGACTGTGTTTGGGCAATTTCGAAAAATCGCGATCGTCTCCTCGATAGTGCTTTTCGCGGGATGTTATTTCGCGCCATATTTCGCCAATCGCGCGGCAGGCGGCGGCACCGATGCGGTCGAGGGCGAGCAGCACGACGTCCCGTACAACGTAAATGATTCGTTCCTTCTGATCCAGGATGTGCTGCGCGGTGAGGGTATTCTGTTCGAGGTCAAGTCCGACGACAAACTTGTCACGCTGTGGAAGGATGCCGACACGCGCGCCGGCATCCTCGGCAGCATCGTCGGTGTGCATCCGCAGTATCGCTACGAGATTGAAGTCGTGCCGAACGGCGATCGCAGCTCCCGAATAATCGTCAATGTCCGCACCGAGGACATCCCCGACCAGGACCTCGACAAGTACAAGGTCAGCACGCGCCTGAACCTGTTCGGCAAAATCGACCAGCTCGCCGCGAAATTCCCTCCCTCCGGCGGCACTCCCAAAGAGGGCGGCGTCAACTACGCCCTCCTGCCCAACGAGGACTTGAAGGCTCTCGCCCGGCGGGCGACCGGCAATGAGGACAACTGGCGGCAAATCGCGCAGGATAACGGACTCAAATCGCCCACCGACGCTGCCAATCTACCCAGCGTCTGGATCAGGAACACGTTGCTGAGCGAGCCGAAAAAGGAAGCCCCAACTGACAACTGAACCCAAGGCGCGTCCACGCCGGGCCCGAAAAACCGAAAAACCAAATCATGAAAATCGAATCGTGCAAAAATCGATGCCTGCCCAAGCGCGCCCGGGCAGGCATCGAAACAATGCTCTCGCGCTATCGCGGGGGGTCAGTCGTTAGGGAAGGACGCCTCGCTCGCGTCGTATTCCGGGCTCAGGCCGGCCGGACTTACTGCCGCGACCACTGCCAGAAATTGCTCGAATGTCATGTGGAGATTGAGAAACCCGCCTTGGCAAAAGACCCATCCGTAGTAATCCAGAATCTCGTCCGGGATCATCACCGGCAGACGCGGCAGTGTTGAAACAACCGGAAATGGATGCGGTTCGCCCTGGTTGATGTTATCCCAAACGGCAGACTGGTCGGGTTCCCGGTCCGACTCGACCACGCTTACTTCCCGTAACGGAATTACTTTGCCTCTAGCAACTCGGTTCATAGGCAATAGAGCCTCCTGCTCCCCTCACCATCATTCGGCCGCTTCCCGCGCAACCAATTCTAGACTATGTGTTGAGCCCGTCAAGGAGCAAATTCGACATGTATTCACCTCTCGGTCCGTTTCGTGGTCATGGGTCCCGACTGGCGCAATTATGCGCGAAAGGTCCGGCCCTTTCCTAAGGGCCTGAAAATATTATGTTTTCCGTATTTCAGGCTATCGTTCTCGGCGCGATCCAAGGCTTAACCGAGTTCCTGCCGGTCTCCAGTTCGGCCCACCTTATACTCGTCCCTTGGCTGCTCCGATGGCAGGATCCGGGGCTTGCCTTCGATGTAGCCCTTCACCTTGGAACGCTGTTGGCGCTGTTACTCTATTACTGGCGCGAATGGCTCGATATGGGATTATCGCTGGCCGTCGGCAACCGCCTCCCCCGCCGCCTGCTGTTCCTATTGATAGTCGCCTCAGTTCCCGGCGCCATCATCGGCGTCCTGCTGGAGAAGCAAGCCGAGACGGTCTTCCGCTCGCCGCTGCTGATCGCGGCCACGATGACTACCCTTGGGCTTCTTTTATGGGTTGCAGATTGGTATGGCTCGAAAAAACGCAGCATAGATGACCTCACTTTCCTCGATGCCCTCCTGATCGGGCTAAGCCAGGCGCTCGCGATCATCCCCGGCGTCTCGCGCTCGGGCGCCACGATTACGACGGCCCGCATCCTCGGCATCGATCGCGCCGACGCCGCCAATTTTTCGTTCCTGATGGCGACGCCAATTATCGCCGGCGCCGGCATGCTCGAGGCGCACAAGCTTTTCCATACGGGCCTCGCCGCTCAGCTCGGATGGGGCTTTGCGGCCTCGGCTGTCTTCGGTTTGCTCGCGATTGTCGGCCTGCTGCATTTCTTACGAGCCCACAGCTACAGGCCCTTCGCGATTTATCGAATCGTGCTGGCCGCGATTGTTATTGCCGTCTACGTGGCGCGGTCGTAGTCGATGCGAACCGACAGCTCAGCTACGTCCGTGTCCCCGGTCGTCAACGAAAACGCCACGGCCCGCCGCGCGCGAGCCTTTCAGGTTGGCGTGACGCTCTGCATCATCAACACGATCATCGGCGCCGGCCAGCCCGTGATCACGCGATGGGGTGCGGTACATCTCGATCCCCTGCTCTTCTGCACCAGCGCGGTCGTGTTCGCCTCGATTTGCTCAATTCCGTTTCTCCAATTCCGCGGCGAGTTGAGATTGATCGTGGACCCGCGCTATCGCGCGCGGTTGTTCATGATGTCGATGGCGGGAACCGTGCTGACGAGCCTCACCCTCACCTACGGACTCACCCGCATCAGCGCCGTCGCCGGTGTGCTGCTGCTGCAAACCGAGCCGGTCTATTCGCTGGTTCTGTCGACAGTCTTCATCGGCGAGCGCCCGTCTGCGCGCCAGATACTCGCGACCGCCACCATCCTCGTTGGCATCGGTTCGGTGTTCGCCGGCGGCGGCTCATTTTCACCGCTATGGGCCGCGGCCATCATCTTCGCGACTCCTCTATTCTGGCAGACGTCGCACGTGATGGGTCTGAAGCTGATGCCTCCGTTGACGCCGACCTCGGTCGCCGGCGGCCGATTTTTCTATGCGTCGTTTGTTCTGACCGCGATGCTGCTGATCTTCCGCCGCGGCTCGCTCGTGCAACTCGCCGACCTGACTTCGCTCAGCGTGATCGCCGTGACCGGTTTTTTTATCTATTTTCTGAGCGCGGTCACCTGGTACGGCGCCATCAGCCGGCTCTCATTGGCGTGGACGACAGCGCTGGTCGTGCCCGGAATCCCGATACTTTCGATTCTGTTCGCCGTGATGTTTCTCGGCGAGCACGCAACTACCCGCGAGGTCGTCGGCATCCTCATTTCGGTCAGCGGCGTACTGACTCTCGTCCTCGGCGCCGATCCGCATCGCAAGCAACCTGCTTCGGAAGCCGCCGAGGCAATCCACGAACCCCTGATCTGATTCCCGCTTTGACATTCCAAGAAACGCATTGGGCGCAGGTGCCGGCCCCTGCATTTGACTCTACGACTCTGCTGGTCTTAAGTGACCCACAGATTCTGCCGCAGGAATTGCGCGCGAACAGAAAACAGAAATTCAACGCGAGGAATTCTTCATGGCCCGAATTGTCAGACACGAAAGGAACACGCCCTACGAGGTTGCGGAAGGCACCGAGTTGCCGGTCTATATCTGCGCGTGCGGACTCTCGAAGAACAAGCCATTTTGCGACGGCTCGCACAAGAAAACGCGCGACGAAAATCCCGCGGACGTTTACGTTTACGACGACATCGGCCGCGCCCGCGTCAAGACCGAATACTAGTTTTTAGTTTTTAAGTTGTTCCGGGCCCTTCGACTTCGTTCAGCGTAAACTCGATTGTTCCCCTTCCCACGTGGGAAGGGGTTAGGGTTTAGGTTTCCCCCCTGCTTATTTCCGCCGGTGCCGGTATGTTATTCGGAGCCGGTCGCGATGCTCGCGATGCTCTTAATACTGCCCACCGTGGCAACGGTTGAAAAGTTGAAACTTCCTGAAGAGATTACGCGCGACGATCCCGAGCCGGCTTCTATCCCCGAGTGTGAAGCCCCTCTCGATCCCGCCGCTACGGCTCCCGCGGTCGCGCCAATCACCGGTCCTCCGGATTGGCTCCAGTATATAGCCGAGCCGCGCTACGCATGGCCGATACTGCTGATTGTCGGAGTCGCGCTCTATCTCGTAAATCTCGGCGGCTATCCGCTCTACACCAAGGGCGAACCGCGCGAGGCCGTCACCGTATTCGACATCGTCCACGGCGGCGGCGTGATTCTCCCACAGCGCGCAGGCGTCGAAATCCCCTCCAAGCCGCTGCTGATGCACTGGATGGCCGCGCTGGTCTCGCTCGTTGCCGGCGGCGTAAACGAATTCACCGTGCGGCTGCCGTCAGCCGGGCTCGCTATCGCCGGCGTGATCGTTTGCTACTTCTATGTGCGCCGCCTGTTCGACAACGTGACCGCGCTCTTCGCCGCGCTCATCCTCGCCACCACGTTTCAGTACCTGCAAGCCGGGACCGGCGCCCGCGTTGACACGACGCTGACCTTCTTCATGGAGGTCGCGTTCTTCGAATTCATTTTCATGGCCGAGGGACTGACGCGCCGGCGGATGCTGCTCTACGTCGCAATCGCGCTCGCCATTTTGACCAAGGGCCCCATCGGGTTGATTCTTCCGGGGCTGGTCGCCGTGATTTGGCTGGCCGCTGAGAAACGATGGAACCTGTTGCGCCGAATCGGTCTCGTGCGCGGCGCGATCGTCGTCCTGGTGCTCGCCGGAGGATGGTATCTTGCAGCGCTGATCGAAGGCGGCCCGGATTTTTTCCGCAAGCAGATTCTCGCCGAAAATCTGCTCCGCTTCACCGGCGGCGCCGATTTCCACGAGGGCCACATCCATCCCTTCTACTATATGGAACTCGCTCTTCTCGCCGGATTCATGCCGTGGACGATTCTGCTGCCGATCGTCGGCGTCCAGGCAGCGCGCGCGCCGCGCGCACTCGATCCGCGCCTCAAATACATCATCGTCTGGTTCGCCGCGGTGCTGATCTTTTACAACCTCCCGCAGAGCAAGCGCGGCGTGTACCTGCTCTGTATGTATCCCGCTTTTGCCACCCTGGTGGCGATCTATGTCCGCGAGGCTGTCGTGCGTCCTGAGCCTGCGCGCGCTTGTGTCCACTGGATCGCGCGATTGTCCGGTCTCGCGATGCTGATCCTCGGCGGCGCCGGATTGATTGCGCTTGCGATGCTCGTCGGCAGGCCACAGGAGTTCGCCGATCTGCTGCAGGCGGCGGGCATTCGCGCACCCGCTTTTCCACGCGTCTTGACCTCGGTTGTTGCCGAGGATTGGGCGCTGGACCTCGCGATGCCGCTCGCGGTTGTCGCACTCGGCGTCTTTATGATCTTCACCCGTCCGCGTATCGAACGAATGGTGCTCGCGATTGCGGCCGCGATGGTTTTCACCACCGTTGCGGCCAACGTTGTCGTCGTTCCGGCCATCGCCAACACTCTCTCGCTCAGGGACTTTACCGATCATGCCATGAAAATTGTGGGCGACAGTCCGGTCGGCTATCTGGGCGTGCTCAACTACGACGTCGCCTTTTACAGCCGCCGCACAATTCCGATCGTCTCGCAAGGAAATCCGGAGATGCCCGAGTACCTGATCGCCTGGCGCGCTCTGTTCAATGCGCTTCCCGCGTCCAGGCGAGGCCGCTTCGACATCGTGATAACCAGCAACCCGACCTCGCTCGACGGCACCGACGAGATGCTCCTCCTTCGCCAGCGCGCAGGTTCCCCGGCTCCGCCGTCCAAAAAACCCGCCGACAGCTACATTGAAGCAGGAATTTCTACGACATGGTCTCTCTTCGAATCTCGTCGACCGCCTTCACCAGCCGCGGCAGCACCTCCGCCGATCCGCCGCGCAAGCTCACGTCGCAATATTGCGTGACCTCCGACTCGTAGAGGTTCACTTCGATGAGTATTCCGCCGCGCTGCTTCACTTCCAGCGCGAATCCCGCCGCCGGATAAACCGTCGCCGAGGTCCCCGCCACGATCACCAGGTCTGCCTTCGCCGAATGCTCCGCGCACATGTTCAGCACGTCGATCGGAATCGGCTCGCCAAAGGAAACCGTGTCCGACTTCAACAATCCTGCGCATCGCGGACACGCAGGCGGCAGCTTCTCCAGGCTGATCGCATCGCGATGAAACCGCGTCATGCAATCGAGGCATCGAATCAAAGTCCAGTTGCCATGAATTTCCGCGAGCGCCTTCTGCCCGGCCTGCCGGTGCAGGTCATCGATGTTCTGCGTGATCACGAAGCGCAGCACTCCCAATTCTTCCATTTTCACCAGCGCGAGGTGGCCCGGATTCGGCCTGGCAACCGTAAGCGGTTTGAAAAGTTCGTCGTTGCGTTTGCTGAGCCGCTCTTCCCACGCTTTTTTCGGATCGGCCATGAAGCGCTGAAAGCCGTTCATCGGCGGCTCGCCGTACTTGGTCCACAGCCCGCCCGGCCCGCGAAACGGCGGGATCCCGCTTTCGACGGACATTCCCGCGCCCGTGAGCGCGATCGCATACCGCGCCGCCAGGATCATCCTCGCGCCTTCGCGAATTTCCTCGTCGCTCGCTTTCTGGCTTGCCTTTGCCATTGGGAATCCGCCCTCCGTGCGCAATCTCACATTTTAAGCCGGGCAGTGGTGCGGTTCTATAATAACCGCGGCACGGCCGGGTAGTGGGTCAAGAAAGGCAAGCAGGCGGTCGCGATGATGTCTGCTTGGCGGTATGACCAAAACCGGCTAAAGCTTGCAGAGGAACGCCGTTCGTTCTATACGGCGAGTTGAAGCCGGAGAGTAAAAGGAAATCCCGGTTAACACAAAAGACATGGCAGCGCGGGCGCCGGTGCTCTGGCAATTCGCGATTTCCCATTACGCCGAGAAGGCGCGCTGGGCGCTCGATTACAAGCAGGTTCCGCACCTGCGGCGCTCGCTGCTGCCCGGGCCTCATGTTTCCAGAATCAGAAGGATGACCGGACAGACCGCGGTGCCTGTCCTCGAGCTCGGTGGCGCGATCATCTTCGACTCGACCCGCATCATCGAAGCGATCGAAAAAGCTCATCCCGATCCGCCGCTCTATCCCGCCGACCGCGAGGCGCGGGAACGCGCGCTCGAACTGGAAGATTATTTCGACGAGGAGCTGGGCCCGTACATCCGCCAATGGGGATATTTTATGTTGCTGCCCTACTCGTCCACGGTAACAGCGCTGTTCACCAGCCAGGCCGGCCTCGGAAAGCGACTGTTCATGCGCGCGATCTTTCCGTTGGTGCGGCCCCTGATGAGAAGCAAGATGAAGGTCTATCCGGCCGAGGCGGGAGCGGCGCGGGATAAGACCGTCGCCGCGATGGATCGAATCGCGCGCGACCTTCAGCCTTCGGGCTACCTGGTCGGCAACGGTTTCACGGTTGCCGATCTGACCGCGGCCGCATTGCTGTCGCCGCTGGTGATGCCGAAGGAGTTTCCCTACCCGCCTCCCACCGCAATCCCGGCGCCGCTGGCGCAGGCGCGCGCGCAGCTCGCGGAGCATCCGGCGTTGAAATGGGCTGCCGGCATCTATGCCAAGCATCGCGGCAAATCGGCGGCGCTCGCGGAAGAGACGGTCATCTAAAGCCCTTTGGATTCAAAACCGGGGTCGAACTTCCCGTTTGCAAGCCGCTTCGTGTCGGTGGTAGTTGGATCCTAGGTGGGGTTGTCTTCGCTTTGGCACATTTTATTGTGGCTTCTGGCGTTGAGCTTCGCCGACCATGGCTAAAACTGAATTTGAAGGTGAATCATCATGAGAAACAAGATTCTGTCAATCGCAATGTTGGCGTTGCTACTTGCGATCGGCCCCGCAGTCTGGGCGCATGACCGTGGTCACCTACCTATTCCTACTCCTGGAACCCCGATCGCGACGCCGAGTCCTACTCCTGCAATCCCGACCGCGACGCCGACTCCGTTCGCTTTCAGTGACGCTAGTCTCAACGGAACGTATTCGACCAGGTTCAGCGGCTTCTGGCTGATACCGAGCACGACTACGGGCAACCCGCCGTCGCTCTCGCCGATCGCGGGATTCGGAAATCTGACTGCGGACGGCACGGGAAATATCACCGGCGGGACCGAGACCTTCAATGCCGGCGGCAGCGTCTGCACAGGCACGATCACCGGAACGTATTCTGTGAATCCGGATGGCACTGGCGCCTTGACCCTCACGTTCACCAGCACCGGCCCGGGTTCCAATTGCTCATCGCTCAGCGGAACCAACGATGACGACTTTGCGATCCGCGGAATGGGAGGGTACGGGGTGGATTTCTTCTCGACTGATGCCGACTTGGTAATTAGCGGAACCGCGTCGCAGCGGGGCGCCTATCGCATCATCGTACCCCCGCCGCCCCCGACCCCAAGGTGACGCTGGAAGGGCATAGTCCGGGCTGATAACCGATTGGAACGGGCGGCCCGGCCGTGATATTGCGGCCGGGCCGCCTGCTTTTCACCAGTCGCGCTTGTCAACGCGAAAATCGCGGCTAAGTGGATTTGACGCTACGCCCATCGCGCGTTAGTCACTGGCTCGTGGCTAAACCCTCGCGCCTCAAAGTGATTGCGATCGAAACGCCCGCCGACATGCAACGTGCCTACGCGATTCGCCGGCGCGTGTTTATCGAAGAGCAGCGCGTGCCCGAAGAAATTGAAGTGGACGCCTACGATTCGCGCGCATTTCACGCACTGGCGATTCTCGACGGCAACCCCATCGGGTGCGGCAGGATGGTCGAACAGGGGGCGAGCGAAGTAAAGATTGGCCGGATGGCCGTCATCCGGGACTTTCGAAAGACGGGAGTCGGCGCTGACATCCTGCGCTTCCTCGTCGATCGCGCTCGCATACGCGGATTCCGCCGGGCCATTGTGCACGCGCAAGTTACGGCTGAGGGCTTCTACCTCAAAGAAGGATTCATCGCCGTGGGCGGCGTCTTCGACGAAGCCGGCATCGCCCACCGCAGGATGGAACGCGACCTCTAGACGTCCTTGTTGCCTCAGAAATGAAAGGGAGTTGAAACTGCGCCTCGTATAACTATCAACCAATTCCGAAGAAGAGATCCCGAGGCCTATTCGAAAACGAGCACAGACGCATCGCAGACCGGTCGATACCCGATCTCCTGGTAGATGTGATTGGACGTCGGATTTGCGAGGTCGGTATAGAGGAAGCAGAACTTGCGGCCTTCGTTCAGCAGCGACTGGCTCACCGCCGCGACGCATGCGCCAGCGAATCCGCGCCCGCGCAATTCCGGCGGCGTGTACACCGCACCGATTCTTATCCCATTGGGCGTTGGCCCTGAAAATCCGGCCATCGAGACCGGTCGGTCTCGATCCAGAAGAACAGGCCCGCCTCACGCTGGCCGATGAACCTTCTCGGATCGGCCGGTACCTGATGCTCGCCCACGTCATGACTGAACGCCCGCATCCATTCGGTTGCCAGCGCGAGATCCGGCTGATGGCAGAGATGAAGATGCCCGACTATTGGACGCTGCGGATTCACCCGATCGAGGCAATATATCCGCTGGGCGTGCTCCCGCCTGATCCTGGCGCCGGTTATTTCACACCAGGTCTCCGCGAAAATATCGGCTTCTCGCGAGGGAGCGTTAACGCCCGGAAGCTGATGGCCCGCGGCCCACAGCTCGCGCGCCAGAACCGAGACCGCCTCCTCTGACTTCGCCTTCGAGAGCACGAGATTTTGCGGTGGAGTCCGAAGCGCGACTAGTTGACTTCCAGTTTCGGCCTCCACCGAACAAAGCAGCGGCGGCTTGTCGCTAAACTTCTGTCGGCCATCGATTATGCCCGAGAGGATTCCGAACACGAGGTTGTTCTCGGCCTCGCGCTCGCACAAAGAGCCCTCGACGTGCGATCGAAAAAGCGCCGGATCGTGCCAATTTACCAGTCTAAGTTGCATAGCGTTCAATGGTTCCTTTGAATGCTAGAGCCTATCAATAAAGTGCCGGTGAGATGAACGCGGAGAGGGCGGTGCGCGAAAACGGACGGCGGCGGCGTTGCGTCGATTGCGCGGAGCGTACCACAGCCCCCGGCTTCAGCATCGGCGGCGTTACGCGGTGAAAGATTGAAAGAGTTACAGGCTGGCGGCGAACTCTTCGATGACGCGGGCGACCGCTTCGGGACGCTCCAGAATCACATGATGATGTGCGTCGGCAATCGTCACCAGCCGCGCATTCGGATTCGACGCGCGCGCATGCTCCGCGCCCTCCGCGGTCATGATGCGACTGTGCTCGGCGCGCACCAGCATCATGGGAATCCTGATTTGCTTGATCGTCTCGAGCACCGCCATCCCGTCGCCGCCGAGGAAACACTCGCGATCGAACTTGAGCGTCCAGCGGCCTTCATCGGTGCGCGCCAGGCTTTTTTCGGCGATCTCACCAAGTACTTCGTCGGCGACTCTGCCCTCGCGCGGCATCAGCCGAAAGCGCGCCTTCGCCGTTGCGAGATCGGCATAGGTCACCACCGGGATTGATTTCAGCCGCTCCAAATATCGATCGCGCCCGCGAGTCGAGGTGACCGGGACGTCGATCGCAATCGCGCCGCGTGCGCTGTCCGGATGATCCCGCGCGAACGCCAGCACGTTCAGACCACCCATGCTGTGACCGGCGACCACCGGCTTTTCCGCATTCGCGGTCGCGTGCGCGACGAACCTCGCGATGTCGTTTGCGTAGTCGATCGGCGAGTACGCCGCCGGGCGCGCCCATTCGCTGTCGCCATGCCCGCGCTGGTCGAGCGCGAGGAGGCGGTACTCCGCCGCAATCGCGCGCGCCACCGGTTCCCACCACCACGCATTGGCAGAGTTGCCGTGGAGCAGGATAACCGTTCGCGGCGCGTGCGGATTCCACTCCAGGTAATGGAGCCGCGGAGAGCCTTCGAGCAGATGGCTGTGCGGCGCGGTCATTTCAAACCGTGCACAAAATCCCGGATTATTTCGATCAGCGCCTCGGGATTGTCCAGCATGACGTGATGATACGAATCATCGATCTCCGCCATCCGCCCATCGGCAATCTGCGCGGCCATTTTTTTTGCGAGCTCGCGATCCAGCAGCGGACTCTTTGTGATCTTCACGATCAGCGCGGGGCATGCGATGCGATGCAACGACTTCCACACCCGCGACGGTTCGCGAATCATCGTGCGCCGATCGATCTTGTGCGTCCACCCGCCGTCGGCGTGCCGCTTGAAGCTCAGGCGCGCGACGTGCTCCAGGATTTCCTTTTTCGCCAGCGTCTCACGCGGCAGGACCCTGAAATTCCGAGCCGCCTCGTCGAGCGATTCGAATCGGCGCGGCGGCTTTTCCGCGATCGACTTCAAAAATTCGACCACCCCCTCCGGGTAGTCGGGCGGAGGATCGATCGCCACGATTCCGCGCAATTTTTCGCTTTCGCTTTCGCTGTGCTCGGCGGCGTATGCGAGCACGTTATGCGCGCCCATCGAGTGCCCAACCAGGATCGGCGCGCCGAATCCCCATCCGCCGATCACTTGATCCAAATCCGACACGTAATGACGCGAGCCGTACGCCCATTCATCCGCCCATTGGCTGTCGCCATGCCCGCGTTGATCGAGCGCCAGCACGTGAAAATCGCCGACGAACGCCGGCGCGACAAAGTCCCACCAATGCGCGTGCGCGGAACCGCCATGCAGAAACAGGATCGGCGGCTTGCCCTCGCCTCCGTAATCAAGGCAATTCAGCGCAAGCCCGTTGGCTATGAAACGATGCGACTTCATCCGTCCCCCGGAATTTCCTTTCTCATCTCGAAGCCGATCCCACCCGCGCCGACATGATACCTTTGCAGCGTGCGCCTTTCATGCCACCATTTAGCTGCCAGTTCACACCTGAAGCCATGCGAGATCGAACCGCGCTGAAACCACTGACGCTAGTCGCCGCACTGATACTTGCGCTCGCGTCCGTTGCCTTCCCGGCGCGCGCCCAGGATGCCAACGCGGCCAAGGCTCGGGCGCTCGTCGATGCCGCAATCAAAATGACCGACAGCGACGCCGCCCTAAAGCTGCTCTGGCAGGCCACCGAAATCGATCCCACTCTCGACGACGCCTACGTTTATCTCGGCCTCTACTACAACTCGCGCTCCGACTTCACCGACGTCATCAAGGTTTATCAAAAGCTCATCAAGTATCAGCCCAGACAGGTCAGCGCCTATCTGAATATCGGCGAGGCGTACATGTCGTTTTCCCCGGCCAGGACCGACGACGCGCTGGTTTATTTTCGCAAGGCGTACGATCTCGATCGCAATAACAGTTTCGCCGCGCTCAGAATTGGACAACTGCTCGCGCAGACCGGGCAACGCGACGAGGCGCTCAAGTATCTGAGAATTGCGCTGGGCGACAGCGCCAGAAATCCCACCGTCGCGTCGGAAGCTGAGAAGACTCTCAAGCAGATGGGCGCGCTGTGACAGGGGCCGCCGGCTTCACTTCCTCGCCGCGGCGACCAGCGCGCGCACTGCAAATTCGACCGTCTGGCGGGCTTGCGCCGCTCCCCGCTTCTGATCGCGGCGCAGATGCTGCCAGGTCGCAAAGCTAAGCACCAGATCGAGCGCCTCGAAAAATTTGCGGTCGTGCTTGAGCGTCGTCGGCAACGCGGCCGCGAGCGCGGTCCGCTCCTCGCTTCTCATTCTCTCGTAGTCCTTGCGAAGAAAGACCGAGCGATGGCGATGCACGTCGGCCGCGTCCTTGAAAGGCATCGCACGCTCGAACAGACGCGCGCGCCGATCCGCCATTTCTCCGAGCATCCCCTTCCAGTCCCGCGATGCGAACGGAGCATCGACGATCGGCTGCAGTTCATTGCGCATCGCCTCCGCCATCTCGCGATACAGGCTGTCCATATCGTCAAAATGCCGGAACACTGTGCGCAGGCCCAGGCCTGCCCGCGCCGCGACCTCCTCGGCACCCGGTGAGATCGCGCCGGCGCGCACCAGCTCGAGCATCGCCGCGACAATTCGGCGCCGATTGTTGTAGCGCCGGATTATCCGTCCGTCGATGGTTTCGGGTCTCGCCCGTGTATCCTGCGCCATGGTCATCGGCGATGTTTCCGCGCGCGTGCGGACGAAGTTTCATTTCGTCGATGCGATAAACTCGTGGATCAAGTCGGCGATCTCATCCGGCTTATCCTCCTGCAGAAAGTGGCCCGCGTCCGTGATAGTCACATGCTTTTGCCCCTTGGTCCCTGGAACGCGCTGGTGGAAGAGGAGCTCGCCTCCTTTCGTAATCGGGTCCGAATCGCTGAACGCGGTCAGAAACGGCTTGGTGAACCCCTCCAGAACTTTCCACGCGGCCTTGTTCTCGGGGACAGAGCCGTGTTCCGGCGTAATCGGGACAAGGGCAGGAAAGCGGCGCGCACCCGCCTTGAACGATTCATCCGGGAACGGCGTTTCGTAGGCGGCCTTTTCGGCCTCGCTCAGGCTGCGGCGGCATCCCATGCTCAAAATCTGCCCGATCGGCAAGACGGGTGCGCTCTGGCTGAACTCGAGCCATTGCTTGAACCCTTCGCTGAATCCCTCGCCGGTCGGCAGCCCGGTATTGGCGACCACCACGCGCGCGAATCTCTCTGGAAACGCGGCCACCAGCCGAAGCCCAATCAGCCCGCCCCAGTCCTGGCAGAAGAGCGTAATACCCGACAGGCGCATAGCAGTCAGCCAATCACTCATCCATCGCACGTGCCGTTCGAAAGTGTAATCGGATTGATCGGCAGGTTTGTCCGAACGGCCGAAGCCCACCAAGTCCGGCGCGACCGCGCGATGGCCGCGCGCGGCGAGACTCGCGATTATCCGCCGATAGAGGAACGACCACGACGGCTCGCCATGCATGAGCAGCACTGGAGCGGCGCTCGGCGGACCTTCGTCGAGATAGTGGATTCGCACCGCGGTCCCGTCGGGGTCCGTGACTTCGTAATAATGCGGCTTGAATGCGAAGTCGGGAAGATTGGCAAATCGCGCGTCGGGAGTTCTCAAGATCTTCAAGGCGCACCTCACCCGGAATCAGAGTTGGCGATCATCGATATATTGACACTATGAATGCCATTATATTGGGGCCGGGTCAACCAACGGCAGGAGTGACCCCTGCACCCAGTGAAAAGAGAATCGGCACCGCCGCGGGATGCGGGCTTCGCCCCGTTAGAAGAGTAAGGGGGAGGGGTTTTTCATAGGAGGCCGGGTGCGGCCGCGCTTAATTCTGCGGTGCGGACGGGGGCGGCTGCGGAGGCGCCGGCGGCGGCGCGCCCTCCTCGGGCGGCATCCGATCGCCACCATTGCCGCCGCCGTGGCCGCGATGCGTCCACGGCTGCGTGAAGTCGCGATCGAATATCTTCTGCTGCTCGGGCGTCAGCACGGCGCGAATCTCGCCGAGTCCATCCCAGAACAACTCATGCCGCTTATGCTCAAAATCCTGCCGCGCCTGCGTCACTTTGAACCGCGTATCGCGCAGGATGTCGCCGATGCGATCGCGTTGCGCCGGCGTCAACTGAAGCTCATGATTCATTCGCTCGATCAACCCCGGCCCCGGCACCCGCAAGTAATGATACCGGTACGCCAGGGTGCTGAGCGCGAAACCAATCAGAAGGCACGAGACTCCCACCACCAAGCCGAACAGGAAATTCGACTTAGCTGGCAAGGTCGCTCTCTGTCATCGGCATCTCGGGCGCCAATGGATCGCCTGCGCTTTCGGAATTCATACTCGCCTCGGGTATCGATAGCGCCTCGCCCAAAGACTCATTCGGCGCCCGCGTCGAAAGATACGCCGCGCTGCTCGCGAATACAAAGATCGCCGCCGCCGCCGACATCGCCAGCCATCGATTCGGCTGCCGCGACAACAACGTCTCGCGCGATACCGACGCGAATCGCCGCGGCCTGTCTGCCAGCGAGAACTCGCGCCGGGCCGGCCGCGATACGCGAGCCGCATCCGGTTCCATCTCGCCATACAGCACCGGCGCCGTCAGCGCGAAGACGCGAAACGCATGATCGCACTTCCCGCATCCCTTCAGATGCGCCAGCAACTCGGCCCGCCGCTCGGCCGTCGCGGTCTTGCGCCATAGTCCCGAAAATTCCTGTCGTGCTTCAAAACAATTCATGACTGTTACCTGTTGCGGCCCGTCGCGAGCATCCGCTCCGCCTGCTTGCGAAGCGCCTGCCGGGCGCGGAACGCGCGAATTTTTACCTTGGCCTCACTCCATCCAAGCGTCTGGGCGATTTCGCTGACGCTCATATCTTCGCTCTCTTTGAGCACCATCACCATGCGGTCCTCGGGCTTGAGCGTGTCGAGCAGGCGATGCGCCAAGTCGTACGCTTCGCGCCGCTCTTCGGCCTCACCGACGATGTCCTCCGGCGACGCGACGTTCGCCGTCTGCATCCATTGCACTTCCGGCGCGCTGAAGTCTCCGACCAGTTCCTCGGGACGCCGGCGCCGGCGGCGCAGCTCGTCGTAACATAGATTCACCACGATCGCGCGCAGCCACCCGCCAAACGGCATCTCGGCCCGGTACGTCGCCAGCGCCGTGTACGCGCGGATGAAAGCTTCCTGCGCGATATCCCGCGCCATCTCCTCGTCCGAGAAAAAACGCCGGCATAAACGCTCCACACGTGGGCGATGCCGCCCCGCCAACTCGGTGAAAGACTCCGTTTCCCCGCCGAGGACTTCGGCTATCAGTTCCTCGTCGGGTTTGGCGCTCAATCTCCACCCTGCCCTGCTACGCGCCGAGAGACCCAACATAACCGTTTATTAATACGCATTATCCTGCCGATGGTTACATGGTTTCCGGCCGAAACTGCAACCAAAACCGCGTGCCTTTCAATCGCCCAGAGCTTACCATCTCCGTTCGGGTCGCGTAGATTCGCGGTGTCACCGCGCGGAGGTCCCAATGGCGGCGGAGCGCAAGGGTGCGATCGATATCTTCAAGGTGGCCGGCATCCAGGTCGCCATCGACTATTCCTGGCTGGTCATCTTCGCGCTGATTCTGTGGTCACTGGCCTCGGGATATTTCCCCAAGGAGTATCCCGGCTATTCGACCGGCAGTTATTGGCTGGTGGGACTGGTTGCGACCATCCTGTTCTTTGGCTCGGTGCTCGCACACGAGCTGTGCCACGCCGCGATGGGGAACCGGCTCGGCGAGGGAGTGCACCGGATCACGCTGTTCATCTTCGGCGGAATGGCGGAGCTCGAGCACGAGCCCAAGAGCGGGATCGATGAGCTCAAGATCGCCGCGGTGGGTCCGCTTAGCTCGCTGGTGATGGCGGGAATCTTCTGGCTGATCGCGCGCGGGATCGGCGCGGCTCCGGCGACGACGCTATGGAAAGCGGTCTTCTCCTATCTCGCCTACATCAATCTGGCGCTCGCACTGTTCAACCTGCTGCCCGGATTTCCGCTCGATGGAGGGCGGATACTGCGCGCCGCGCTGTGGATGCGATGGGGCGATCTGCGCCGCGCGACGGCAGCAGCGGCTGATTGGGGCAACACGATCGCGTGGGGACTGATTGCGTTCGGCGCGATGGAGATCTTCGCGGGCGCGCTGATCGGCGGGATGTGGCTGATATTCATCGGGCTGTTCCTGCGCAGCGCCGCGTCGATGGGCTACCAGAGCATGATCGTCGAGCAGGCGCTCTCCGGCGCGCGCGTGGGCGAGATTATGGTGCGCGATGCGATCGTGCTCGGCCCCGATGAAACGGTCGCAGACGCCATCGAGAACTATTTCCTGCGCTACGGTTTCGGCGGCTTTCCGGTCGTG
Source organism: Binatus soli (SeqCode) (assembly GCF_050015535.1). Classification (NCBI taxonomy): domain Bacteria; phylum Candidatus Binatota; class Binatia (SeqCode); order Binatales (SeqCode); family Binataceae (SeqCode); genus Binatus (SeqCode); species Binatus soli (SeqCode). The sequence goes on from NZ_JBEKBF010000001.1 coordinate 65,126, forward strand.
GCGGATGGAAAAGTGCTGGGCGTGGTGACTCTTGCGCGGGTGCGCGAATGTCCCGCGTCCGAGCGCGCGAGCAGGCGCATCAGCCAGGTTATGCGGCCCGCCGATGGGACAATCGAGATAGCACCCGGCGCCGGCGTCACCGATGCAATCCGGCAGATGGTGGCTGCGGACATCGGACGGCTGCTGGTCGTCGATCAGGGCAAGCTGGTCGGGCTCATCACCCGTACCGGCGTAACGCGCTACGTGCACACCAAAACGCTGCTCTCGACGCCCGCCAGCACGGCAGCTTAAAACGAGTCCACTATGTCGAGCGCCTCAACAGCGCTGAGAACGGCGGCGGCGGCGGGAGGCCGGCGCGGGCTAGATCAGCGGGCGTGTCCAAATCGAGATTGATTCCCGGATCGTCCAGGTCAACGTAAGCCACCCGCGACGCATCGGCATTCACGACGAACCGCGCGCCCTCTTTTTCAGGAGCGGAAAGGATCTCGGCGAACAATGCGCGGTCGAAAATCACCGGATGCCCCCGGCGGCCATCGTGGCGCGCGATCACAATCGGCTTGCCCGTTCGATTGTACGAATCGACGATCGCTCGAAACGTTTCGAGGCGCACCATCGGATGGTCCCCGAGATGCACAATCGCGCCCGCCGAGTCCGGTTGAACAGCACCGAGCCCGACCTTCAACGACGACAGTTGTCCGCGCGAATAGTTCGGATTCTCGGCGATCGCGATACGCGCGTCGCGCGGAATCGCGGCCCGAACGCGATCGCGATGCGCCCCGATCACAATCACGAGCCGCGGCACCACCGCGAGCATCGTCTCTGCTATCTGCTCAATAAAGGTCCGCCCGCCGATCTCGAGGAGCGGCTTCGGATAGCCCATCCGGCGCGACTCGCCCGCCGCCAGGATGATTCCTTCGAGCTGCCGCTTCATCGTGTCGACCTAAGCGCCGGACGCCGCATCGATGCGGGCTACTTCGAGCGTTTGAGGATGCCGAAACGCACACCGAGCGTGAAATCGTCGCGCTCGCCGGTGCGGCGTTCGCGAATAATCTCCGCGATGATCGAGATCGCGATCTCCTCCGGCGTCTCGCCGCCAATCGTGACGCCGAGCGGCGCATGAAGGTCGCCGAGCCGCTCTATCGGAACCCCGCTCTCGCCGATTCTCTCGAGCGTGGCCTTCACCCGGCGGCGCGAACCGATCATCCCGACGAATCCGCACGGCTGCATCAGGGCCGCACGCACAACTTCCTCGTCGAAAGAATGACCGCGCGTGACGGAAACCAGATAGCAGTGGCCGTCGAGCGCGAGCGAGTCGATCGCGGCCTTGAAAGGTTTGACGATTATTTCGTCGGCATCCGGGAACCGCTCGCGGTTCGCAAACGATGCGCGATCGTCGATCACCGTGACGTGAAGCCCGATCATCGCTCCAAGCGCACACAACGGCGCCGCGATATGGCCCGCGCCGGCGATTATCAGCCGCTGCGCACCAACGATCGGATCGACGAACAGGCGCACGCCGCCATTGGGTTCGAGACGCGTGATGGGTTGAAGCCCGCCGGCGCCATCGATTTCGAGCAAGGTGGGAATCGCGCCGTTCGTTCGCTCAACGATTTGTGCGAATTCCGCCGCGGGCAGATCGATCGGTCCCGCACCTCGCGCGCCCGCATCCCGCGGATCTATAAACGTCCGCGACCCGGCCGGCATTTCGCTCCGCGAACCCGGATCTACCACCGTCAGCAGTGCGCCGGGAGCGCTGCGGCCGGCGGCGTCGGCCAGCTTGCGGGCGATTGCCAGGTCGCGGGCCGGGGACCACAGATCGACGAACACGTCCATTATTCCGCCGCAGGTACCGATCTCGGGCTGGTCGAAATCGCCGGTGAGATCGACTTCCGCAAGCCGCGCGCCGCTTTCGTCGCCTTCTTCAAGTAATACACGAGCTTTTCGAAAGACCTCGGCTTCGCCGCATCCACCGCCGATGGTGCCGAACTGCCCGTCCTCGCGGACGATCATCTTGGCGCCGACTTCACGCGGCGTAGAGCCGCGAACGTTCACCACCGTTGCCAGCGCAAATGGCTGCCCGCGCTCCAAGGTGCGCAGCGCTTCAGCCCAGATTCGATCCGAACCACTCATTTGAACCCGTGATTAGAACTTACCAGAACGCGCACTCGCGATGAATGCGGTCGCCGGTGTCAGTGGGAGGTTTCGCGCAGATGGCGGAGAATCTCGCGGGCATGAAGCAGGCTGTCCTCGGCGGATTTGTAATCGCCGGATTTGATTGCCACCTCGCCCTTCTGTTCCAGCTGGCTCGCGTCGAAGAGCTGCTTGCGCTTGACGGGATCCGTGGGTCCGCTGTCGCGCACGTGCGCAAGCTCGAGCGACACCTGGCGCTCCATCTCGACCAGGTCCGGCGGCGGCGAAGCGGCCCGCGCCGGGAATACGCCAACAAAAGTTGCGATTGCGGCAATCGCCGTGAAAAGTCGTGCGCCCGCCCTCATCAAGACGGAATTGTCATTGAATCGATCGAGGTTTTCCAGCCCCTGAAAGCTGACCGAAGTTGACGGAACGCGACGAGAGCAGGCGGCGCAGTCTCAGAATGGAAAGCCTCACAAGCCGGGAGCAACTGGCGCCACGACCGGTTAAGGGGTGGTATCTTCTGCGACCGTACAGGAGATGCTGCCATTCGGACCCGTAGCCTGGGTACATGTGCACAGACACTCATTGATATCCGGAAGTGGTGGTCCGTCGAGCTGTAGCGCAAGGAATTTCGGGACTCCGGTTGCGGCTCCAACGCGGAGGGCGGCTCCGTTAGCGGTGGGGTCAGCCACGCTGCAGGATGCACAGGCGCTTGCGTCACATCGGCTTCCTTTGGGGGCGGCCGGATGGTACGGGCCGAACACTTGATATCCCAAGCTATCCGAGCTGCCTGGCGTCGCGTCAGATGAGATCGGGCATGAGCAAATTATCTCATCATCCTGGAGCCGGCCGGCGAAGCCCGGGAACTTTTGGCCCGTGCTGCTCTTGAAGCAAATGCCACCGTCACATTGGCCAAAGGCTACCGGCGCGATCACCCCACTTCCCGCGTCAGCCGATCCAGGGCAGGTGTAGACGGCCGCGGGACCACCCTTCTCCACATTCTCCGGCAGGCTGAAGGTGCTCACCATATAACCATTCGTCTTGCCCTGCCGGTTCACATCACAGACATTTTGCTCGCTGACAGGGTTCGAGTAGCTGAGCTGGAGACTGATGCTGTCACCTTGCAAGATAGCGCACTTGCAATAGGCGACTCCGTCGTAAACGAAGCAAGTCGCCGCGGCGCAGAGCGCGTATTGCTGGTTTTTGCAAATCACGAAGGGGGGCTCGGGATCGAGCGACGGATCCGGATGGAAGCCGAACGCTGATACCGCGGTGAAGAGTTGGACGGCCGCCATGACAGATATGGCCTTAAGGAACCAACGCATAATCTTAGATAGGGTGCGGGACGGATAGCCGGTGCGGATTCTCGGCGATCCCATAGCGAAGGAGCATCCGGTAGAGCGTCGAGCGCGAAACGCCCAGCAAGCCGGCGGCGCGCCGTCGATTTCCCTCGGTCTCTTCGAGCGAACGCATCAGGGTCTTCTTGATCATGTCATCGAGCAGGAACCCCGGCGGCTCGCCGCCGAAATCTATGGTGGGCAAGCGGCGCGCGACTGGCGCGGTCGCGTGGTCGTTGGCGGACGATTGCTCGTGCGGGTACAACAACTCGGCGCCGGTTCCGTTTACGATCTGCTCGGCGAGATCGGATACGCCGATGCTGCTGCTCTCGCTTAAAATCACGGCGCTTTCGATCGCATTGGAGAGTTCGCGGACATTTCCCGGCCATTGATATGCGCAGAGGATCTCGATGGCGCGGCGCGAGATTTCCGAGACATTTTTGCCGAACAGACGATTGTATTGCTCGATGAAAAATCCGATGAAGGCTGGGATGGCCTCGCGCCGTTCTCGAAGGGGCGGGATAAAGATCGCCGAAGCGCTCATGCGGTAGTAAAGATCGTCGCGAAACTGGCCCGCTCTGACCATCGCGTGCAGGTCGCGATTCGTCGCGGCGACCAAACGGAGATCAACCTTGTAGCAATGCGACGATCCGACCGGCTGAACCTCGTGCGTCTCGACCGAGCGCAGCAGCTTGGGCTGGAGCTTGAGCGGCAATTCGCCGATCTCGTCAAGGAACAGCGTGCCTCCGTTGGCGGATCGGAAGTATCCCTGCGACTCCTCGCGTGCGTCGGTGAAGGCGCCGCGAACGTGGCCGAATAACTGCGACTCGGCCAACGATTCGACGAGGTTGGAGCAGTTCAGCGTCACGAAGGGACCGTTTGGAACCGGACCCAGCGTGTGGAGCGCGCGCGCGACCAATTCCTTTCCCGTTCCGGATTCGCCTGAAATCAGCACGGTCGCTTTGTACGGACTCAGCTGCGATACCGACTTTAAGACCTTGCGCACCTGCGCCGATCGTACGACCATGCCGCCGAGCCGGTCCGCACTGCGCACGAGATGGTCGAGCGGAACCATCTCGTTTGCACGGTCCCCGTTGGCAGCCGTCCCGGATGCGGGCTGAGTTCCTGAAGCCGATTGAGTATCTGTATCTTGCACAGTGCTCCGTCTTTGGCCTGTAGTCACAGGTCAACCACAAGGTTTCAGAGCAAATGACGGGCCATCGGCTCGGAATCGGGACACTCATTGAACGGTTGTCTGTAATAGGCACAACTGCGCGCTGCGCCGCATACGGCGCTCGATGCGGCATTTCGATGGCGTCGAGCAGTCGGAATGCGACATCGGTTTGCCGCTACTCGCACGCGGCGAGCAGGCGGATTAGTCGGCGCGCGTCAGCAGCGCAGGCAAGTCGCGCCGGCCGGTGAGCTGGAAGTCGGGGCTGGTATGGCGGGCGGTGAGCGTTCTGTTGTAGCGATTGATCCAAACGGATCGTGATTACCTGGAAAGTGCCCGCATGATCTGAATCATGGCGGGGCCGACGATCACGCTCATCATGGCGGGCAAAATGAACAGCACCAGCGGGAAGAGAATCTTGACCGTGGTCTTTGCCGCCGCTTCTTCGGCGCGCAGGCGGCGGTTGTTGCGCAGCGTGTCCGAGATCGAACGCAGCGCGGGACCGATTTGCGCGCCCAGCTTTTCGCTCTGCACCAGCGTCGCGGCCAGCGGTTTGATGTCGTCGACGGCGGTGCGAACGGCGAAACTTCTCAGCGCCTGGCCAAGCGAACTGCCGGCGGCGAGCTCGGCTGACACGATCGACAGCTCGGCCCCTATTTCCTGATTTTGGCGCTGCGTTTCCGATCCGACGATCTTGATGGCTTCGCTGAGGCCGAGACCGGCTTCGACGCAGACCACCAGCAAATCCAAAACGTCGGAGAGTTGGCTGGCGATTAACTGCTGACGGTTTCTGGCCTTGCGGCCGATATAGTAGCTGGGTGCGAATGCGCCGGCGCCCAGACCGATCAGCATGAACAGCAGCGGCTTGATGCCGTGGAAGCCAAGCGCGATCGTGACGACGAGCGCAAGGAACGCAGTTCCCGCCGTCGATGAGAGGCGGGCGAAGTGAAAGGTGCGGACGGCGCCGGGCCCGGGAAAGCCGGCGCGAACCAAGGTCTGTGCGAGCTTCTCGCGCTCCGGAGTATTTGGCGCGGGTTCGGGAAGATGCCTGGCGACCCATCGAAACAGCGAACGCGCGAAGGTCTTGGATTCCATGTCGAGATGGGCGGGATTTCCATAGGCGACGCGCATCTTGACGCCGATCTCGGTGATGCGCTCGTCAAACGGGCGATTAATCCCGTAGATCGCCGCGTAGATCGCGAGGAAGATCGCGCCGAACAGAACAAACACCGTCAAGCTTGCATAGATGGCCGGCATCGCAGTTATTTCAGTACTTCACCTTCAGGAGCTTGCGAATTGACAGGAACGCCAGGGCGTCAAGCACGCAGGCAACTTCGAGAATCTTTTGGCCGGTCGGATCGTAAAAGAGCGTGTTGGTATAGCTTGGCTGGATGACGCTGAACGCAGCCAGCATCACGATCGGCAGGAACCCGACCAGTATCCCGCTCATTCTGGATTGGGCCGTCAGCGCCTTGATTTGCTGTTGCAGGCGCTGGCGGGTGCGAACGATTTCCGAGAGCCGTCCGATTATTATCGCCAGCGAGCTGCCGACCTCCGATTGCACCCGCACCGCGACGACCAGCAGGCGGAGATCATCCTGCGGCACGCGCTTGAGCATCTCTTCAAGCGCCCGCGGCAGCGGCAGCCCCAGCCGGCTCTGTTCGATAGCAGAGCGGAATTCTGTGGAGATCGGATCGGCGAACTCTCCGACCACGACTTGCAATCCGCGCAGCAGCGTATGGCCCGCTTCGAGTGACGATTTCATCAAATCAAGCGCGTATGGCAGTTGCTTGGCGAATGCCTTGAGGCGCCGCTGCCTGCGCACCCGGATATAAACTATCGGCAGGCTTGCCATAGCCGCGCCCACCGCGATTGACACCAGTTCCATCCCCCAAATCGCCTCGCCCGCGAACAGGCCCGCCGTGAACATCAGCAGGATCACGAGCAGCACGTCGCTAATGCGGGCGTAGATTCCGGCCTGCCAGAGGTTTTCCTCGAGCTTCTGGAGCAGATCGAGCCGATAGAACCTGTTTAGAAATTCGCGTCCGGTCAGGTGGTAACGATCGGTCCTGGTGATGTCGTCGGCCGGGATTGCGTTGGGCCGCGACATCCGCCGCATCACGGAGCGCGTGACGCGGGGCCGATTGCGCCGCATGAACAGCAGCGCGCAGGCAATCAGCACGAAGCCCGCGGCCGCAGCCGGAATCAACAGGTCGCCGAGGTTCATCGCGCAGCCATCTTGATCACCTTCGATTCGGTCTTGTATCCGGCCGTTTCGAGGCGCTGCGTGTAGGTTGAACGAATGCCGGTCGATTGAAAGGCGCCGTTGATTTTTCCTGCCGGCGTGGTGTCGGCGCGGACAAACTCGAACAAGTCCTGCATCATGATCATCTCGCCTTCCATGCCGCTGATCTCGGAAATCCTCATGACTTTGCGCGAACCGTCGGACAGCCGGCTGACGTGAACGATAATGTTGACGGCAGAGGCAATTTGCTGGCGCATCGCGCGCTGCGGAATCGACATTCCCGACAGCAGCATCATCATCTCGAGCCGGCCCAGGCATTCGCGAGGACTGTTGGAGTGGATGGTGGCGATAGAACCGTCGTGGCCGGTGGACATCGCCTGCAACATGTCGAAGACTTCTGCGCCGCGGACCTCGCCGACGACGATTCTGTCCGGGCGCATTCGCAGACAGTTCTTGACCAGGTCGCGCTGCGTGACCTCGCCGCGGCCTTCAAGATTCGGCGGCCGCGTCTCGAGCCGCACGACGTGAGGCTGTTGCAAGGAAAGCTCGGCAGAATCCTCAATCGTCACGATTCGCTCGTCCTCGGGAAAGAACGCGGACAGACAATTGAGCATCGTGGTCTTGCCCGAGCCGGTACCGCCGCAGACGATTACGTTCAGACGCGCTCGAACGACAGCGAGCAGAAACTCGACCAGGTCCCAAGTGAGCGCATCCTTTTCGACCAGCGCGCCGATGTCGAAGCGATGCTTGCCGAAACGCCGGATCGACAGTGACGGGCCGTCGAGCGCCAGCGGCGGGATGATCGCGTTGATACGCGAGCCGTCGGGCAACCGCGCATCGACCATCGGCGACGACTCATCGACGCGCCGTCCGACGCGAGACACGATCCGATCGATGATCATCATCAGATGCTGGTCGTCCTGGAACACGATGTCGGTGGCGTGCAGCTTGCCGCGCTTTTCGACGTAAACCTGGTTGTAGCCGTTGACCAGGATGTCGGTGATTTCGTCGTCGCGGAGCAACGGCTCGAGGGGACCCAAGCCGAGCAGCTCGTTCTTGAGTTCCTCGATGAGCCGGCTGCGGTCGGTGTCGGTCAGGAGGCGGCCATCTTCATTGAGAATATCGTTGATAGCGGCGGTGACTTTGGCGGAGACCATCGCAGGCTCGAGGGTCTCGAGCTTGGATACGTCGATGGTCTCGAACAGTCTGTTGTGAACTTTGACCTTTAAGCGGCGCGAGCTATCCGCGATCGCATCCTTGCGCCGGCGCACTGCCGCGCCGATAAGGGAGCCACCGCCGCCGACAATCTCCGGCGGGCGTCCGCCCCTGGGGGCATTCGATAGCCTGTCCGTGAGTCTCATCTTGCATACCTCATCGACTTCAATGCGTGGCGAAGGCGGATTTGAGCCGCGACATAAATGTTTCCTGAAGCGGGGCCGGTTCCGTACGCGGCATTACCAGAGCTGCGAGATCGAGCATCGCGTGCGCGACCGGGGACGACGGCGCGAGCTGGAAAAGGTCCTGCGCCTTCATCTCGATAGATTCGAAAGTCCGGTCGTCGCTTGGAATCTTCGCGTAGATGGATCTGGCGAGAGTTGCTTCGATCGCCTTCTCGGTCAAAGGATGCGACGGACTATAGCGATTGAGAATGAAGCGCGGCTCGAGGCTGGTCAGGTCCAGGCGCTCGAACAGATCGACGAATCGCCATGCGCATCGCGCCGCCGCGATCGACTGATTGAGGACGTAAAATAGATGCTCCGAGCGCTCCCACGCCGCGACCGCGTTTTCGTCCACGTGGTCGCCGCAATCGACGATCACGTAGTCGAACAACTGACGAATCAGATCGAGCACCGTGCCGACCGTGATGTCCGAAACCAGTTCGCCTTCTTCTATTCGCTTGGGCGCGGCCAGCAGATAGACACCCGATTGATGCCTGGTCAAGGCGGATTCGAGCTGGATCGAATCGAGCTTACGCTCCAGCCGCACCAGCGGCATGATTGTCACTTCCGGATCGAGGTTCATAAAGACCGCCAGGCCTCCGGTCTGAAGATCGAGATCGACCAGCGCTACGCGTTTATGCAACGACTCGAGCGCCAACGCGAGGTTGGCAGCCAGCGAGGTCACACCGACACCGCCTATCAGGCTGGTGACGGAAATGACCACACCGCCCTCGTGGCGCTCGGTGCGCCAGCGCGCCTCGCTTATTTTCAGCAGGGCGCGGGTGGCCTCTCCCGGGTCGAGCGGCATGAAGAGAATCTCATCGGCGCCCGAGCGCAGTGCTCGCTTCATCAGCCCGGCCGAGCGCGCGCCAAGGACGGCGAGCAGACTTGGGCGCGGCGAATGGAGCGACTGGCTCTGGAGAAAGCTCAGAGCAGCCTCCTCGTTGCCGTTGACCATCACCAAGGTTGCGTCGGGCGGCGCGGCGGCATTCTCGGAAAGATTCGCGGCGGTGGCAGTTTCGCCCTCGACGATCTCGAGTTCAGGCTCAGCCAGTGCCGCCAGCACCGTCTTGAGCTGGCTGCGCTGCTCGCCGGGATCGCCGACCAGCATGACCTTCATCGTGCTGCGACGACCCTCACTCTTTAATCCGACAACTGGCACTCGATCTTTCTCCTGGGTATGGCCGCCTGGAAGCGGGGAATGTTCGTGCGTATGTTCTTGCGTACCCTCATGGCTTCCCCCCTTATTGCCACCTGCGATCACTGAACTTCATAGGTCTTCGGCGCCGGTACATGCCCCGGATCCCCCGGCCCGATAGGCGCCGCGAATGCGCTCGCGGTCCATCCGGCAAAGCTCGCGGACGAAGCAGGCTTTGCGGCCGAGACCGGAGATTGCGGTGCGTCGGGCAATCCCGGAGGCGCAGGCAACTGCGGCTCCGAAATGGCAGGCGCGTCCTGATGCGCTTGAACGAAAGAACGCGCTCCCACGCCGGAATTGACAAAGGTAATCTCCTCCGACGATGTGCCATTGCGCATCACTTCCACTTCGACTCGAAGCGGCGTGGGTCCATGCACTGGGCGCGCGCCGAGCGCCGCTGCCGGCTGCTGTTGCATCACGGGCAAGGTCGGGCCGCCCGCATGCAAAAGCTCGCCGACTGCGATTCCTCTGGTCGCGACAATTTTGCTGTCGCTGTAGTTGCGCATCGCCAGACGCAGCATTCCCTCATGGCTCGCAAGGGTAAGTTTTTCGGCGTCGGTCGGAGTTACCAACAGGGTCACGACCTTTACTACTTCCGGCTCGTCCTTGACGTGTTCGATTTCCTGGGCGACAGCCAGAACCTCGATGTTCTGGAGAACGATCCGCGAGAAGGACCCCTCGCTCGGGCCAGTGCCCGAGACCGCGACCAGGATGTCGACGCGCGTGTGTGGCGCGACAAAGCCTGCGATGTCCGCGACCTCGTCCACCGGCACCGACATCGCACGCATCCCGGCTGGAATCAGCAGCGGCATCACGCCGGAGGTCTTTTCGCCCATGAACAGCTTGCTCGCGACAACCGGCTCATTGGCGACGAACTCGCTCCTGGCGAACGAGCCCGCGACCGCCTGCGGATCCGTGAACGCGCCCTGCGGAACGCCGTCGCGTGCCCAGCGAACCACTTTGACGGCGTCGGGCTCAAGTTTCGCGCCGAGCGGTATGTCCTTTGCCGCGACCACGATTTCGACCGTGTGCGCCATCGCGCGCTGGACTTCGGACTCGCGTTTTCTGATCGCTGAAAAGACCACAATCGCGGCCAGCACCGCGCCCATTCCTGCAAGGATTACGAAACCTATAGGTCGTTTCATCTATGCCCCCGTTCTTGTGCGACCCGCCGGTGCGGACCGCCAGCACCAGCAGAATTCAATCGCTCACGCTCCCATTACGACCTCCGTCGCGAGCTGCGCCGAACCGGGCGAACTCGGAGCTTCCTGAAGTCACTGTTTCCCTCGCATCGACCCGTCACTTCGTCTGCAAAGAAACCCTGATTTTGCGCGGCGGGGCACTCGGTCCCCGCCGCTTATCCCGCGCGCCGGGTTTCGGCCTCGCGGGCTTGGGGGCTGGTCTCACGCAGCCTCCAGACTCGCGGTCACGTTAATAATGATCGAGTTGATTCCGCCTTCGAGGCCTTCATACGCGATGTAACCGGCCACCCGATCGCCGCGATAATCAGCACATACTCGGTCATCGTCTGGCCCGCTGGGCCTTCACGAACCCGAACAATGAGTTTGTTGACGTAGTTCATTGCCGATGCCCCTCTTTGTGCGTTGCCTCAGCGCAATCGACTGGTTGCGAGAACCAGCGTTCTTACGCAGCCTTCAGCGTCGCAGTCACGTTGGTGATGATCGTGTTGATTCCGCCTTCGAGGCCTTCATACGCGATGTAACCGGCTACCGCGATCGCCGCGACAATCAGCACGTACTCAGTCATCGTCTGGCCCTTCTTGCTCTCGCGAACCCTGACCATGAGTTTGTTGATGTAGTTCATTATTGATTTCTCCTTTGCGCGTTGCGTCAGCGCAATCGATTTGTTCCACGTTACCCGGCAGTTGACCGCGGCGCTTGTGTTGCCTGCCAAATTCATTTTGTTTCTGCAATGAGCCCAGCTCTTCCGCTTAGATCTCCGATCCGTTCAGCATTCGGCTCACTGCCCCGTAGTGAGGTTTAGGTGCACCACTCATGCCAGCCGTTGCTTCGAGAGAAAGTTAGACGTAGCCGCCCAAAGAAAGAGCGAGCGGGCCAATCTGAGACTGCCTGTGTCCCATCGCGATACATCGAATGATTCAATCGCCGACGCGGCATCCCTTCTTCATCTTGAGGAGTAGGCAATCGGCTGCCGCCTTTGCCATAATCAACTCATGCCTCGCTACCGCCGCACATCTATCCTGCGCTACGCTTCGCCGTGCCTCCGCTCCGTCAAGTAAGAAGGCGCCATGCCGGCATCAACGAAAACGAATTCTCTAACCGAGCGCCCCGCGTGGAAGGCATTGCAGGCGCATTACAACCAGATCCACAGCCGCCACCTGAGAACTCTGTTCGCCGAGGATCCTAAGCGCGGTGAACGGCTCGTCGTCGAGGCGGCCGGCCTGTACTTCGACTATTCCAAGCATCGCGTGACCGACGAGACTCTTCGCTTGCTGCTCGCATTGGCCGAAGAGGTGGGACTCCGCGGGCGCATCGACTCGATGTTCCGCGGCGACCAAATTAACGTGACCGAAAAGCGGGCCGTCCTGCATGTCGCGCTGCGAGCGCCGCGCAGCGCTTCAATCGGCGTCGATGGCGACGACGTGGTGCCCAAAGTCCACGCGGTACTCGATCGCATGGCGGATTTTTCGGCGGGCATCCGAACCGGCTCCTGGAAAGGTCACACCGGCAAGCGTATCCGCAACGTGATCAATATCGGGATCGGCGGTTCCGACCTCGGCCCGGTCATGGCGTACGAGGCGCTGCGCCATTACAGCGACCGTAATCTGACCGTGCGCTTCGTCTCCAACGTCGATGGAACCGATTTCGCCGAGGCCACGCGCGATCTCGACCCGGCCGAAACGCTATTCATCATTTCGTCGAAGACTTTCACCACGCTCGAGACGATGACCAACGCGCAGACCGCGCGGAGTTGGAGTCTCGCCGCGCTTGGCAACGACCAGGCGGTGGCGAAGCATTTCGTCGCGGTCTCGACCAACGCCGCCGCAGTGGCGAAGTTCGGAATCGACACGAAAAACATGTTCGGTTTTTGGGATTGGGTCGGCGGCCGCTACTCGATGGACTCCGCGATTGGCCTTTCCACGATGATCGCGGTCGGCGCCGACAATTTCCGCGCGATGCTGTCCGGCTTCCACGCCATCGACGAGCATTTTCGCACTGCGCCGTTCGCGCGCAACCTGCCGGTCCTGATGGGCCTGCTCTGCGTCTGGTACAACGATTTCTTCGGCGCGCAAACCGTCGCGGTGCTGCCGTACGAGCAATACCTCAAGCGCTTTCCCGCCTATCTCCAGCAGCTAACGATGGAATCGAACGGCAAGCACGTCACGCTCGAAGGCGCGCCGGTCGATTATCAGACTGGACCGATTTACTGGGGCGAGCCCGGCACCAACGGCCAGCATTCGTTCTACCAGCTAATCCATCAGGGGACGAAACTTATTCCGTGCGACTTCATCGGTTTCTGCCGAGCGCTGAATCCGCTCGGACGCCATCACGATCTGCTGCTCTCGAACGTGTTCGCGCAGGCCGAGGCGCTGGCATTCGGGAAAACGCCCGACCAGGTCAAGGCCGAAGGCACGCCGGATTGGCTGGCGCCGCATCGCGTGTTCGAGGGCAATCGTCCCTCGACGGTAATCCTGGCCGACGAGCTAACTCCCGAAACGCTCGGCAAGCTGGTCGCGCTCTACGAGCATAGCGTGTTCACCCAGGGCGCAATCTGGAACATAGACTCATTCGATCAATGGGGCGTGGAACTGGGCAAAGTCCTGGCGCAAAAAATCATCCCGGAGCTGGAATCTCCTGCGGAACCTCCACTAGCCCACGACAGCTCGACTAATGCGCTGATTCGCCGTTACCGCGCGCGCCGCAAGAGCTGATGACCGTCCGCCGCGATTGTCGCGGCTCGCCACCGGCCGCCCGGGGTCGTAAAAGGAACATCGGAGGACAACTAATGAATTTCAAGATCCACATCCCGCCCGTCGACGAGCATCTTCCTGACAGCGAAATCCATTTTCTCGAAGATCGTATCAATGAGTACAACGTCCAGCGGACTGGTATCAGAGACGGCAAAATCCTCTCTTACCTGGTGCGCGAGGAAGACGGAACGATCATTGCCGGCCTCTACGGTTGGACCTGGGGTGGATGCTGCGAAGTTCGCTATCTTTGGGTACGGTGGGACTATCGCAATCGTGGATACGGCAAAGGTCTGATGGCGGCCGCGGAGGCCGAGGCAATTGCACGCGGCTGCGGCCAGATGGTCCTGGACACTCACAGCTTCCAGGCACCGGGCTTTTACCAGAGTCTCGGGTTTGAGATTGTCGCCACTCATGCCGACTATCCGCGGGGCCATCAGAAGCACTACCTGAGAAAAGCTCCTTTGGGATCTTGATCACCTCTCAGATGTCAAAGAGGCATCGGACAAGCGCGCCGCAGTTGTCCCGCCGCCACGCATGGCATCCACCGCCGCGCCTGCCATATGATTTCACTCAATCCGGCGGCCGTTCCGATCGATGCATCGGCCGCAGCGGCATTTTGGAGGAAGTTAGATGATGCACCTGGTCGAGGTCCGGATGACGCGAAATGTAGTCACCGTAAGACCGGGCGATACGCTCGCTGCCGCAGCATCCAAAATGAAGGCGGGACCATTTCGCCGGCTGCCGGTCGTCGAGGCAGACCAGCTGGTCGGGATCGTGAGCGAATTTGACTTAAGACGCTACGCGGACGCGCTCGACTCGACGCTCGTCGAAACCGCGATGACGCGCGATCCGGTCACCGTGATACCCTCGGAAACGCTGGAACATGCGGCCACCCTGATGCGCGAGTACAAGGTCGGCGCCCTTCCCGTTATGCACCTGGGCAAACTCGTCGGCATCGTTGCGGCAAAAGACCTCATGATGCCCGAGCCGCAGCCACTGCCGGAATGGGACCCGCGCGCGCACCGCAAGAGCTAGTCTCGATGCCGATCGCCATGATTCTCGCGGCTCGCGGCTAGCTGCCCGGATTTGTTAGCGCGGCATTTTCGTGCCGCCGCTGTCATTGAATTGCCGCCGTCCGCACGCTCAGTTCTCTTTCAACCAGCCCATTTATTCACCGCGCGCGGCATAAATCTTGAACTGGAAGAACAAGGCGCTGCCAAGGCAGTGAAGTGAGAAGGGGAATCTGTGAGCGAAAAGATGCCTGCGAAACGGAACTTCAGCGACAGATTACTTTGGGCTGGCTTTGCCGCGGCGATCGTTGCCGCAGTGCTAATCGGGGGGACTGCCTATAAAGACGCGAACGAGTCCTACGCCTGGAGCACGTGGATAACTCACACACAGGATGTTCTCGGTGTTCTGGACGACACTCGAGGGAACACCCTCGCCGCGCTCGCGGCAATTCAAAACTACTACCAGAGCAACGATCCGCGGAACCTGGATCGCGTTATCGATATCGCCTCCAAACTCAAGCGCCAGTCGGTAGTACTCCGGTCCGTGACCCTGGATAACGCGTCCCAGCAGAATCGACTCGATCAATTCGATCGGATTGGGCGGCAAATGACAGCGCTCTCTGAGGACATTATTCGTTCGGCTCCGGCCTTTGACCGGCAACAGTCGATCAGGACGCCGCAGCTTGCAGAGTTGAGTACTGTTGTTTACCAAATGGTTGCGCAATTGCAGCAAATGTCCGCGGCGGAACAGCTGCTGCTGACAGAACGCACCGCAAAGGCCCGCGCGACGTCGCGCCAGAGCATGATCGTATTGGGGATCGGCGGCGGCATCGTCATCGTATGGCTGTTGATAGTCGGCGGCTACGCCTTCCTGATCACGCGGCGGCTGACTGACATTGCCAAAGCACTCGCGATCAGCCAGGCGGAATTGGCGCGCGTCACCGAGCACAAACGCGTCGAGGATGAAGCCCGAGTCGGGCGCAACCGCGAGGAAGCCCGCTACCGCAGTCTGGTCGAGCGGGTGCCGGTGGGCTTGTACAGAATTTCAACCGGCGGAAACATTCTCGAGGCCAATCCGGCCATGGTCGAGATGCTGGGATTTCAGGATGCCGACAGTCTCAAACGCGCCAACATCGCGGAGCTATGGCTGGACGCCGAGGAGCGCGCCCGGCTCGAGGCTATCATCGAAGGCGAGGGAGTGGTCCAGAACTTCGAAGTGGGGATACGCCGGCGCGACGGCAGCATCATCTCGTGCGAGCAGAGTGCGCGCGCCGTTTACGATGCAGCGGGCAAAGTCGAACACTACGAGGGCGTGCTGGTGGATATCACCAGCCGCAAGCGCGCCGGGGAACAGGCCGATCGCGCGCGCGATCAAGTGCGCGACGTTGCGCTGGAAGCAGCCCGTCTGCGATCCGACTTCCTGGCCAGCATGAGCCATGAGATTCGCACGCCGCTTAGCGGAATCATCGGCACCGGAGAGCTGCTGTCGCTTTCCGATTTGACTCCCGAGCAGCGCCGCCAAACTGATATCATCCGGTCCAGCGGCGAGCTGCTGCTGACCATCGTCAACGACATACTCGACTTCTCGAAACTCGCCGCCGGCCGGGTCGTGCTCGAGAAGCTCGACTTCGACCTTGTCGAACTGACGGAAAGTCTTATCGATTCTTTTGCAGTGGCTGCTCGCGCCAAAGGAATCGAGCTTGCCCTGTATGTGGACGTAAACATGCCGAGCGGTTTGCGCGGGGATCCGAGCAGGCTGCGCCAGATTCTCAACAACCTCGTGTCCAACGCGATCAAGTTCACCCATCAAGGCGAGGTGATGGTCCGGGCAAGCAGAGTGGAAGACTCGGCCGGCGGCGTGCTGGTGCGCTTCGAGGTGATGGACACGGGAATTGGAATTCCACCCGAGACACAGGGGCGCCTGTTTCAGCCATTTGTTCAGGCGGAAGGATCGACCAGCCGGCGCTTCGGCGGCACCGGACTCGGCCTGGTCATCGCGGCCAGACTGGTCGATCAAATGGGCGGCGAGATCGGATTTGAAAGCGCGCCCGAAAAAGGATCGAACTTTCATTTCACCGCGCGACTCGAGAAGGGACTCGAGATTGTCCGTCCGTGGATGTCTGCGACCGCCGCCTCATGTTTCAACGGGATGCGCGCGCTGATCGTCAACGATAATCCAGCCAGTCGTCAAGTCATTTCCGAATACCTGTCGTCGTGGGGCATTGAGAATGTGGCGGTCGGCAGCGGGGCCGAAGCGCTGGATATCCTGGAGCAGACGCGGGCCGGCGACGAGAAGCAAATCGTTGTGCTCATCGATGAACAGATATCCGGCTTGGGCGCACTCGGCTTCGCGCGTGCGATCAAGGAGGACCCCGATATCAAACATAGCAAGGCGATCATGCTTAGCGCGGAAAGCGCTGCGTGGAATGCGACCGAAGTGGTGGATGCCTGGATTACCAAGCCGGTGCGTCCGTCGCAGTTGTTCACCTGTCTCCTCGAGCTATTTGCAAAGCCCGATGGCATCGCCACCAAGACCATTGCCGACGCGCCGCCGAGCCCGATTGGCAATCAACCGCCGCCATGGCGCAAGGCGGTACGGGTGCTGTTGGTGGACGACAATCTGGTGAATCGAACTATGGGGGCGCAGCAGCTTCACGTTCTCGGCTACACCGCGGAAATCGTCGACAGTGCGCGCCGTGGGCTGGAGGTCGTATCGAGCGGGCACCCCGATATTGTCTTGATGGACTGCGAGATGCCCGAGATGGACGGCTACGAAGCGGTCGCGGAGATTAGGCGGCGCGAAGGAACCACTCGGCACACCGTGGTAATCGCCCTTACTGCGCACGCGACCGAAGGCGATCGCGCCCGATGCCTCGACGCCGGGATGGACGATTATCTGAGCAAACCCGTAAAGCTGCAGTCGCTTGCAGCAATGCTGGACACCTGGGCACGCGGCCAGCTCGACCACATCCTCAGCGCGGCGTAGTCGATGACCGGATGAATTCGGCTGGCCGACACTCTGCTCGGTCGGGCTCGCGCGTCTCGCGTATTGGATGCTTAGTCAGGCCTGCTAGGCGATCCTGAGGCGACTAAATACCGGGAATTTCGCCACATCCGCGACGAATGCCAAGGCAACTGCCGCGGCCAGCGTGCCGACCACAAGCACGTCCGGCAAAGCCGTCATTACGATTCCGCAGACGGCCAACGTCGAAGCGATCAGGACATCCGCTACGGACGACAGAACCAGCCATCGGCTTGGCGCGGACCACAGGCGTTGGCGTGCGCGGATGGCGTAGAGCGACGCCTCATTGCCGAACACAACGGCTAGAAAGGCCATGGTTTGCAGCGCCTCGATCCCAAGCCCCAGCCGGAATTTGCCGACGGCCAATACTGCCGTGCAAAAGGCCAACTCGCAGACTCCCATAAAGACCCCAGCTACCGTCAAGCGGCCGATTCGCCAGGCATCGGGCAGCGGGGAGGGACTCACGTTGTCGGTCGTCAGCGACATGCCCAGGAAGTCGCCGGTGAGCATAATGATGACCATCAGCATGGGGGTCAGGATGGCGTGTCCAGTCATGACCAGGCCAACCGCCAGAAAGAGCACCTGCACGATCTTTTTGGTAACCGAGCTCAGCGTATAGGTCAGGATGCGCTGAAAGGTCATGCGGCCTTCCTTAAGCGAGGCCACGATGCCGCCAAGGCCGGGCTTGGTCAGCACTATACCTGCCGCCGACTTGGCGACGTCGGTGGCGGTCGATACCGCGATTCCCATCTGCGCCTGCCGCAATGCGGGCGCGTCGTTGGCGCCGTCGCCGCACATCGCAACATTGTGGCCACCCTTCTGGAAAGCCTTCACGAGTTTGTACTTGTCCTCCGGCAGGACGCCGGCAAAGACCGCGAATTGCTCAGGCGTCACAGCGTCGCCAATCGGCCCGGGCGGACAGACGGCTCCATCGAGGCCCACCGCACGAGCCACGATTGCAGCCGTCGCGGGGGCGTCGCCGGTCACCATCACGGTCCGCACGCCTAACGTGCGCATCTCCGCGACCAGCGCCGCCGAGTCAGCTCGCGGCGGATCGCTCAGCGCGATCAGTCCCGCCAGGCGCATCGCCGCGGCGGTGCCGGCCGCGACGGCGAGCAGCCTGAAGCCATCCGCCTCCAGTTCGGTAGCCGCCGCGGACAGCTCCGGCAATGGCGGCGCAAGGCCGATCACTGCGGCATAAGCTCCCTTCACGACTCGCGTGGCGCCGCCTCCGCTTGGATCCGCGGCAGTCGCCTCGGACGTCTTATTTGCGGGATCGAAGGGGATGAACTTAATCAGTTTCAGCAGCTTGGCGCCCTTGCTCGAGGCTGCGGAGCGAATCGCTGCATCGACAGGATCCTGCCCGCCTTCCGCGCTCGCTATCGCCGCGAGTCCCAGCAAGCCGGCCTCGTCGAAGCCCGGCGCGGGACGGACTGCGGTCACCGTCAATTCGTTGCGCGTCAGCGTGCCGGTCTTATCGGCGCACAAGACATCGATGGTTGCCGCTTCGTCCACGGCCGAGAGCCGCGTCGGAAGCACGCCCAGACGCGCCAGCGCGCGTGCGCCCAGAGCAGCCGCAACGGTAAACGTGGCCGGCAGCGCCACCGGGATCGATGCGAGGATCGCGGTCAGCACCAGCGGTATGATCTCGGCAAGCGGCATCGCGAGCCGGTAGGCATACGCCACCAGCATGACAATGACGACGCTATTGAACATCGCGAGATTGCGCACGACGCGAAGAACCGCCTTCTGCTCCGAACTCGTGACATGCGCCGTGCGGACCAGCTCCGCAGTGCGCCCGAACTTCGTGCGCGGTCCGGTCGCCGTGACCTCCGCAACCGCCTCACCGCGCCGCACCAGCGCGCCGGCATAGGTCTGCAAGCCCGGACCGGCTTCTATGGGTATTGATTCGCCGGTGAGCATGGACTGATCGAGCAAAACTGACCCCTCGACGATGCGCACGTCGGCAGCTACCACGGCGCCCAGAGACAGCTTCACGATATCACCCGGCACCAACGAGACTGCGGGCACAATCGTCCAAACACCGCCGCGCCGGACCGACGCGTTCAGCGCCAGCCGCGACTTCAGCGCCGCAAGAGTTGCCTGGGCGCGCGACTCCTGAAAAAACCCGAGCGCGGCGTTGAACACCAGCAGGCCCGCGATGATCGCCCCCTCGACGTACTTGCCGAGCGCCACCTCAAGCACGATCGCAGCCTCGAGCATCCATGGAACCGGCGTCCAGAATTTGCTCAACGCCGAACGCAGCGGATGCACCGCTGTGTCGGGCATCGCGTTGGAGCCGAACTTCTTAAGCCGGAGGCCGGCCTCGTCACTCGTAAGGCCGGTCGCTGAGCCATCGGTGACGTTGGAGGACTCAGCCTTGGGCGCATCTGCGGAAACTGATGCCTCTGCCTTTTGCCAGTCGCCGATCTCATTCCCCGGTCCGCCGTGGCGCGCCTGGAATATTTCGTAGGCGCGCGTGCGAATCTCGTCCGCGCTGGGCTTCGACTCATTGGGCTTGGCGACACTTGCCTTGGACGGGTTAGGCGAGGAGTCCTTTGAATCGTCTAAGGTCTTCGCATCTTCTCGTGACTTCTTCTCAGTAGCCATCCTTTAACTCCCGCCAAAATTCCTTCCATACAGCCAAGACTGACGCGACCCATTCGAGGTCTAGGTGGCGTAGCGAAGCCCGAACAAACATTTGTTACCTGTGCGGATTCGAGAGCTGGCAACACATCACTTGTGGACCGTACGCCGACTGAGTTTCCCAACACCTTGAGTTAAAAATGCTCGGTGGTGGTACAAGGAGCGGCTTCGCAACCGTATCTTAGCAGATTCGGAGCTAGGTCACCTTCCTGTTCCATAACCCTCATCATACGGCCGACGGTCTGCGATTCTCCCTTACATGATCGCTACTTCTACCCGCTTGAGTCATCGGACGATTCAGGATTCATCGGAGGGTTTGACGGCGCGGAACTGAATCAGCAGTGCGATGTCGTAAATTGTTTTGAGCGCGCCCGCGCAAATCAGCGGCCATCCAAACGACGAATGAGTCAGCATCGCGCCCGCCGGCAACGGCGCCATCGCCGCTGCCAGGCTGCGCGGCACATTGGTCACTGTCGCCGCGGCCGCGCGCTCTTCGGGCGGCACCACCGCCATCACATACGACTGGCGCGCGGGAACGTCCATCTGCGAGGTCGAAAAGCGCAGCAGCAGAAATGCCATCGCCAGCCCCGGGGTCGGCATCAACGCCGCGACGATCAGCATGGCGTTCGACGGCAGATGGCTGAATACCATCGTGTTGATCCGGCCGAACCGCGCCGCCAGCGCCGACGAAATGAACTGTGAAAACGAGCCAAGCAGTCCGGCCGCAAAGAAAAACGTGCCCGCCGCTTGAACCGAGAGGTTGAAGCGGCGAAACAGCCACAGCGCCAGCAGTGACTGAATTACGAATCCGCCGCCGAGCGAGTCGAGACTGAACAGCGCCGAAAGCCGGAGCACGATTGCCCGCGATTTCGCCAGCGGCGCGGACTTGGCGGGCTGGCGCTCGACTTCGACAGCCGGGGAGAGACGCCGATAAACCGCGAACGCAATCGCCGCGATGATCGCGTATGCGACAAAACCCGACCGCAGCGCCGGCGCGAGCGCCCATCCATGCCGCGCCGCGAGTATCGCCGGCACGCCACTGGCGAGCGCGCCGAACGCACCGGCCGTCGCGCCCGCAACGTTGTACAGCGCGAACATCGCGGTCAGATCGCGCGGCTGTGCGGCTTCGGCCAGCGCCGCCTGTTCGACGGGTAGAAACAGGCTGACGTCGCCCGCCGACGGATTCAGCGTGCCGACGACCGCGACTACGAACAGCACCCAGAAGCTCGCCGTGGCGGCAAATCCAATTCCCGTCGCCAGCATCAGCGCGCAAGCCGCAAGCAGGACTCGACGCCGGCCCAGCCGATCGGTGGCCAGCCCCACCCATAGCGTCAGCGCCGCCGAGCCCAGCAGCGTGCCAAACACGATTGCGCCGACGCGCATCGGATTGAATCCGATCGCGGTCAGGTAGCTCGGCAGCAATATGCTGACTGTCCCGTCGGCAAGGCCCCGGAGCGCGCGTGTCGCCAGCAGCAGCTTGGCGTCGGTTGTAGCGCTGCGCGGAAACCATCGATTGATCGGGCTCAGCATGATGTCGCAATGCGCACGTCTATAAGGCTCGCGCCGCCGAGGAAAGCCAATACCAGAACCCTGTTTCTCGCGATGGCGCCGCGAGCCCGAGCCGCGTACCAGCAATTCGTCTTAAGATAGCTGCGAATCTTAGCTCCGCAATGCCCCAGCGTCTCTACGTTTGCGAAACAGCAGGTCGCGACGCTTGAACGCAACCAAAAATAGGCGGGCCGGATAATACAGCGGGTAAAGCGCGCGCGGCAACGGCATCAGCATGCGGTCGCTCATCTTGGGAGCGAATACGCGCTCGACGATGTATCTGACGCGGTCGCGCGCCGACTCGATCGTTCCCAGCGCGATCAACCATTCGTCGAGCTCAACTGCACGCCTTAAATTGAAAATACCCCGCGTTACCCGGCGGCTGAGCGACGCGACGTGCGAATCGCGACGGGCAGCGTCGAGCAATTCTGCCGGTACCTCGCAGAGCGAAAGCGAATGCGCCAGGTCCACGCCGAGCAGGAGCATCCTCAGGCTTCGCGTCCGCCGCGCGTCGTCGAGCACGCTTGACCAGCTGCTGGGCTTGGCGATCGCGAGAACGCGTGCGAAGTCGGATACTTGGGCAAGCGTCATCCAGCCGTCCTTGGAGCCGTGGCAGGCCTGAAACAGAATCGTGTCGGCGGGGCCGAGCATGCGGACGCGCCTGCCGAGTAACTCGATCTCGACGGTTCGATTCCAGACTTGCTCGCCTTCGGGAGCAAACGGGAAATGGCCGGGCGACAACCGCCAATGGAGGTCCACGACACTGTCTTCGCGTGAGAAGTCCAGCGTCACGTCGGGAAAGAATCCGCTCTCGACCACACCGGCTCGGTACGCTGCCGATGAGTAGCCGACTCGCTCCAGCGCCTCGGCCGCACGCGGCAGATCCGAAAGCCGCACCATGAAATCCAGGTCTCCGAACACCCGCATCGCGACGTCACCGTACGCGGCAATCGCGAGAGCCGGACCCTTGATCGCAATCGCCGGCACGCCGCCGGCCGCAAAGGAATCGACGATTTCTGCGGCGCAGCCTGCCCGATGGTTACATCGCAGCGCGTTGACCTGGTAGCTCAGCCTAAGCGCCCGGGCGACGTGTGGAGGCAGATTGGCAACGCCTTCGGCGCCGAGACGCGCACCGACCATCGGCGCCACGCTGTTGCGATTGGCGAGCGCGAGAAATCGATTCCAATCGACGCCGCACCCGGCCAATGCAACCATCGCGGCTCTATCCGCGAACGGGCCGGATGCCGCGCAGCATCGGATTAATAACTCGCTCTCGGTGTCAAGCGTCCGTAGCGTCGGATGATTCATTCAGATTGCGGAGCGCCGCCGGCGGCGCAAACCGCCTCGCGCGACTATACTACGAGCAAGATGCCGGCATCGAGCATCAGCGCCGGCCGCCGCGCGCGTGATGAACCAAAGGGCACTGCTTCAGTCTGGATTAAGGGAATGACCTGTTCAGCCTGCCCACGGCGCATGTGACGTGCTATGCCTACGGTATGGATAGCCGTCAGCATGCCACATACTCGCCGTACTCGCCCGAAATCGGGCGGCGCCAGCTTCGCGCAGAAATAATTTTTGACGGAACGAAACTATCCATAGAGCCCAGCCGTCCTAAAACCACTACGGGTGGTATAAATTCCTGTTTCAGGCCCTGTTCCATTAATCACAATCGCGCCAGTCATAGTCTGATCTTCACGGCGCTAGCGCATTCTATCGACTGTTGCCGATCGCATCAGCGAGCGGCGCCGATCGCGCGATGTCGGGCACTGGTCAGGCCGGCAAACTGAGCCGGTGTCGGCCAAAGCAACCGGTTGCCACACGGCACACGGTACGCTATTGTTTGATGACTCTAAATTAGTAGTGGTGAGTAAAATGCTGAAATTTCAGTCGAGGCCCTGGATCATCGGTTTACTCATTTGTGGCTTCGCGATGCCGGTCTGGGCCCAGGGCAATGAGATGAGTCTCGATGACGCGGTTCATGGCTACGAGGCCACCACGCATCAGACCTTCCAGGGCGTGGTCGACGACTGGAGCACCCATCACGTTGTTTTCTCGCGGCCCGAGCCCGGCTCGGAGACCGAATATCGAGTTCAGCGGGACGGGCGCTACTGGCTCCAGCAGATTAAGGAAAAGATGCCCGCGGCTGCGGCCACCTACGACCTTGGCTTGCAGTCTGATTTCGGGCCTCCTCCAAAAAAGAAGAAAAAAAAGCCCGTGAAACCCAAGGGCAAACTGAAGAACGACTGGAGCGTGAACATGGGCTCCGGCGCGAAGGTGGGCGCAGGCCAGTATCCCGCGAAGTTCCAGCTCCGTACGGGTACTGCGCCACTTTGCACGGACTATGTGGTGTTCAACACCGGCCTGGCCGGTTCAGCTACGCAAGCGAGCATCCTCGCCTTCGACAACCTGTATGCAACGACGTGCACCGGCACCGTCCCCACGGTCTATTGGGCATTCAACACCGGCGGGACGGTAGTGACCGCGCCAGCGCTTTCCCCCGACGGCACGCAGGTCGCTTTCGTCCAGTCATCCTCGGCAGGTGTCGCAAGCCTGGTCCTGCTTAAGTGGAAGGCAGCTAGCGGCACCCTCGCCGCACCTGACACTCTTACCGCTGTCGCGACCACCGCTTATCGCGCTTGCACCGCGCCATGCATGACCACAATCGCGTTCCATGCTACTGCTACTACTGATCCTACGCCCAACGACACCAACTCGTTTCCGTTCTACGATTACAGCGGCAGCGACCAACTCTTCGCCGGGGACAACAGCGGCTACCTCCACAAGTTCACGGGTGTATTCAATGGGACCCCGGCAGAAGTAGTGACCGCTACCGAATGGCCTGCGGCTGTGAGCACACCCACAGGCGAAGCCGGTCAAGCCTTGTCTACCCCGGTTTATGATCCCAATAGCCAGCTGGCCTTCGTGGGCGACGGGCATGAGGCCGGCAACACCACCGACGGGCACGTTCACTCAGTGTCTTCCACCGGTACTGTAACTACCTCGGGGCCTGCCGGTGACGCGCTATGCCATGGCATCGGTTTCGCGGAGGGTCCCTTGCTCGACCCGACCGCCGGCGCCAGCGGCACGCTCTATATCGGTTGCGACCATGACGCGGGCGGTGGTAACTGCCCCACCTCCGGAGATTACGCGTGTGTCCGCCAGTTTGCGGAAACCGGATTAACCGGAAATGGCATCGGGATAGGTGAGGAGTTGGGAACCCAGGCGGACGCTGAAATGTACGCCGGTGCGTTCGATTACAAGTACCTGACTTCGACCGGCGGCACGCCCGCCGGCTCGGCTCCCACGGGCCACCTCTACTTTTGCGGCAACCCGGGCGGCACGGTCTCTCTGTACGAAATACCGATTACTTCCAATGTGATGGGAACGCCGGTCCTCGTTCACGCGTTGTCCAGCTCCTCCGCCACCGCTGGAACGGAAGGCTCTCCGATTACAGAGTTCTACAACAGGGGAACGAGCACCGACTGGTTGTTCATGAGCGAGCCGAACACCGCTGATATGGCTGTTGGAACTTGCACCACCACCAGCACCGGGTGCGTTTACTCGTACAACGTCACTACTGCGCCGGTTGCCGGCGCAACCGCGACCGCCGGGCTGGCCTCCACAGACGGCTCGAGCGGAATTATAGTTGACAACTCGTCGACTGCAACAGGGGCATCCCAGGTTTACTTCTCGACGCTGGGTAACGGGTCGTGCGGCGGCGGATGCGCCATACAGGCGGCACAAAGCACCTTATGAGCGATTAAAGATATGAACAAACAAGATCATACCGGAAAGAAGCCGCGCGAAGCTCAGGTCCGCAAGCATTACACGAAGCCTGCCTTCCGCTGCGAGCGGGTGTTCGAGACCATGGCTCTCACCTGCGGGAAGACTGCCACTCAGGGGATTTGCACACGGCTGGTGAAGTTTTCCTGACCGGTGACCAGGCCGCCGGATCCCGGCAACCGCAACTCGATCGGATCGGCTGCGAGATAGTCGCGGATTGTCTGCGCGCAGGGCGCGAGGTTCGGCTGCGGGTCGCGGGAAGCAGCATGCTACCTGCGATTTGGCCCAAGGATGTGCTGCTGGTCCGCCCAAAGGCCGACTCGCAACTATTCGAGGGAGAGGTCGTGGTTTTCGCCAGAGACGGACGCCTGATTACGCATCGGGTGGCACGGCGCCTCGACGCAGAGGGCCATCGACTCCTGACGCGCGGCGACAGTTCGCGCGCCTTCGATCTTCCCGTTGAGGCGCATGACGTCCTGGGAACGGTGTCGGCTATCTACCGAAGTGGACGCGAAATGCAGGTTCACAGGGCCGGCCCGTCGGGCGCCGGCGGCCTGCTCGCGTTCGCGCTGCGTCATACTCCAGATCGCATTCGAGAACTACTTTTGAGGTTCCATGCGCTGCGCCGCCGGCTTGCCACCTGGACGCCGTGGGGGACTGATGCTGTCGCCAGCGGCGAATGAAACCCTCGAAATCGGAATCGATATAGGGCGACTGCCGATTGCGATTCAGACCGACGATCCCGAATACATCCGGACTCTTGAACATCGCTTTGCGCGCTTCCAATGCAATCCCGCCGGCGCGATCGCGCGTCTCCAGGTGACCGTGACAGAACCGCCAGTCTCGAAGGGCGGTGACGATGAGCTCAAGGTGGAACGAGCCGGGACGCAATGGACGATGCGGCGCGGTGATTTCGCTGCGCAATGGAATCCAACCGAGCGCCGGGGCCAGCTACGTTCGCTGCCATTTCACTACGCTCTCGATTCCGTATTGAGAATCGTGCACAGCCTGGAGCTGGCCGAAAGCGGTGAGGGATTCCTGTTGCATTCCGCGAGCGTGATACGCAACGGCCGCGCGTTCCTGTTCTCTGGCGTATCGGGCGCCGGCAAGACCACGATCTCCCGGCTCGCGCCCGCCGATGTAACCCTGCTGAGCGACGAGATCTCCTATGTGCGGATGCTTGGCGAGCGTTACTACGCGTTCGGCACGCCGTTCGCCGGCGATCTGGGAATATCCGGTGAGAACGTAATGGCGCCGCTCCACACGGTCTATTTCCTGAACAAGGGAGATCGGAACCGGATCAGCCCCGTTTCGCCGGCCGCAGCGGTTAGCTCCCTGTTGCGAAATGTGCTTTTCTTTGCGGACGACGAAAGACTGGTCGGAAGGGTTTTCCAGACCGCCTGCGAGTTTGTCTCCCGGGTCCCGGTCTTCGAGTTGACTTTCCGGCCGGATGAGGAGGTCTGGAACCTCATCAGATGAGCGAGAAGTACATCAAGCCAAGCCGCAATATTGCCGCCCGGATGCTGGACGATGAGATGATCGTGATGTCGGTGCGCGATTCGGCGGTCTACAGCCTGAACGCGACCGCGAGTGTGATCTGGAGCGCGGCGGACGGTTCCACGCCGCTTCGCGAAATCGTCGCGAGCAAGGTCGTCCCGCAGTTCGAGGTCGAGCCGGAGGTCGCGTACCAGGATGCCTTGGAGCTGGTCGAAGAACTGGCCAGGGAAGGAATCCTGGTTGTCGCAGACCATCCGATCCCAGGCGAAAGCGCATGAGTACGCTGGCGCAATCGATCAACGAGAAGGCGGTCCGGCTGGGCATCCCGCTAAGCGTGCATCTCGACGTCACCTATCGATGCAACGAGCGCTGCGTGCATTGCTACCTCGATCACGACGACAATGGCGAGCTGACCTTTGACGAAATTCACGACCTGCTGCAGCAGATGGCCGATGCCGGAGTTTTCTACCTGACGCTGAGCGGCGGCGAGCCGCTCCTGCGCAATGATTTGTTCGCGATCATCCGGCGCGCGCGCGAGCTGACCTTCAGCGTGAAACTCAAGACCAATGCGATCCTGATCAAGGAAAAGGAAGCGGCGCTGATCCGCGATCTCGGAGTGGAAAGGGTCCAGATCAGCATCTATTCGCATCGGCCCGAGGTTCACGACGCGATCACCAAGGTGCAGGGCTCGCTCGACCGTTCGCTTGCCGCGATCCGGTTCCTTGAGTCACAAGGCCTCAAGGTCACCATGGCGCATGTGATAATGTCGCAAAATCGATTCGACTATTCCGGCGTGCAGGCGCTCGCCGCCGAGCTTGGCGCCGAGTGCACCATCGACCCCACCATCACGCCGCACATCAACGGCGACCGTGGATTGCTGAAACTCAACATGTCGCGCGAGAACCTGCGCGACGTGATGCATGATCCGACGGTACTGGGCGGCGATCCGGCGAAATTTTGCGCACCGCCTCTACCCGCCACTGATGACGACCTCGACGCGCTGCCATGCAGCGCGGGCAATAGCGCCTGCTACATATCGCCATACGGCGACGTATTCCCGTGCGTGCAATTCCCGCTGCCGAGCGGCAATATCCGCGAGCAGAAGTTCATCGACGTCTGGAAGGATTCGCCGCAACTCAAGGAAGTGCGCTCGATTCGAATGCGCGACCTGCCGGTGTGCTCCGGATGCGCGCACGTCGCGGGGTGCAGCCGCTGCCCCGGGCTGGCGTACATGGAAGGCAGTATGCGCGGACCGTCGACGGCCGACTGCGAGAAGTCTTACGCCAAGACCGGAATTCCCAGCCCGAACATGATACGGCTCGGGCTCGCGGGTGGATCCGGCCGCTAGCGCCGGCGGCGCTCTTCCCGCCCTACTTGCCGATTCGGCCGTTTCTCATGACAGTGCAATACGGGTCGCGGCTGGTCCGCGCTCTTCGAACAGCTAGAACGCCTGAGCGTCCTCGCCAAAAAGCGGGATGGTGCCCTTCTCGACTAGAGTTGGGTGTCCACGCTGGTCAGCACGCTGGTGACGGTCGTCCCCATGAGTTGGTAGCCGGCGAACACCACAACCGCGACTGCGGCGAGGATCAACGCGTATTCCGTCATCGTCTGACCGCGCTGGCGCTGATACTCGCGCACCTTGACAAACATCCTCGTGGTCATATTTATTTTCCCGTGTCCTCTTTGCTCTCGGCACTGAATTTCAAACAATTTCTCGCAGCTTTCTCATATATCCCCATGACGCATATGCGTCAACGCCGAAAATTCAAGGTTTTTCTGGGTTATTTCAAAAAATTCAATTGAAATTTTTCGCGGCCCTGTCTCGGAAAAGATCTCGTAATCCGCCCTGCGTTGCGGGTCAAAATGTCTATGTCGCGTCTAACTTGATTCTACCCTGGCGCCGGCCCGATCGCGCGCTGAGCGGTGAAATCGCTGGGAGAGAAGGGAATTTGAGTGAGCCGGCCGGGACTTGAACCCGGGACCCTGTGATTAAAAGTCACATGCTCTACCACCTGAGCTACCGGCTCACCGAGAGATTTCAATGCTTACAGGTAATTCAAAGCATTGGAAACAGTCGCGACTTCAGAAGCCGGTTCCGCAATCGTGCGCCTCCGCGACGGATTAGAGGGCGAGGCGCAGGCAGAAGGGGGATTATGTCATTCGCGACGTTGTCCCCCGTCATGATTGCACCGCGCTTGCCATGAGGAAAATCGCGACGGCGAAACATAAATGGACTCGCCTTTGCCCAAAGACGGTGAAATCAGCATTCAGCAGCTTGACATGCTACCCACTACTCGAATATACCCAAATCCTACAAAGAAGTAGAGCAGGTTTTGTAAATAAGTGTAAGTTGGCGGAATCAGGGTTGATTTGAGGGGAACCAAAGATGCGCCTACAAGAGTACTCGGCGAACAGACCGTCGGTCGCGGCTGCGAGCGAGAATTTTGGCGCTGCGCCGGCGGACGCGACGCGCGAGTGGTTGAGCCTGGCGGATCTTGCGCATGGGTCGGAACGGGTTGCCGGGGCGGTGGTGCGGTCCGCGCAAGCGCGCAAGATACTCAAAACCATTTTGCGCTTGAGTCCGTACAAGTCAACCATCCTGATTCAGGGCGAATCCGGGACCGGCAAGGAGCTGGTCGCGCGAGCGTTGCATACGCACGGCCCGGCGCCGGGCGGCCCGTTCGTGACCTTCAATTGCTCCAACCTGGTCGAGTCGCTGGCAGAGTCGCAGCTTTTCGGCCATGTGCGCGGCGCTTTCACCGATGCCCGCGAGGATTCGCTCGGTTATTTCCGCTCCGCCAACGGCGGAACTCTATTTCTGGACGAAGTCGGCGAGCTCCCGCTGCGCCTGCAGCCCAAGCTGCTGCGCGTGCTCGATACCCACGAGATTCAGCCGGTCGGTTCGGCGCGCTCCTACGCGGTTGATATTAGGCTGGTCGCGGCGAGCAATCGCAATCTGCGCGCGATGGTGAAGGCGGGGGAATTCCGCGACGATCTCTACTACCGCCTTAACGCGGCGGCAATCCTGGTTCCGCCGCTTCGCGAACGACGCGAGGCAATCCCGGCCTTCGTCGCCCATTTTATCGAGCACTTCAACCGCCTGTTCGGCAAGGACATAAAGCTGGTTTCGCGTAGCGCCTTGGACGCGCTGTGCGCCAACCAGTGGCCCGGCAACGTCCGCGAGCTCGGCCATGCAATCGAAAGCGCGGTTCTGATGACCGAATGCGATCGTATTGATCTCGACGACCTGCCTTTCCCCCACGACGATGCGAATCTGGAAGCGCTGAGCGAGCCGGCCGAGACGCTGCCGCAAGACGGCGGGCCCAATCTCGAGGGTGGGCCCAATGGCGCCACGATTGACTGCCCGAACGCGTCGTCGAGGCGATGCTTCCAAATGGCGGGCTGGCCCTACTCGCTCGACGGTGTAATCCGCGAGGCCTCGAAGATCGCGCTGATTCGCGCATTGCAGGCGACCGAGGGCAATTGCCATCGCGCGGCCGAGCTGCTGGGCGTATCGCGCTACACGGTTTACCGGATGCTGAACCGGTTTGGCCTGGGCGAAGGCCGTACCTACAAGACGCTGCGCAAGTCGACCGCCCGCCGCGCGTCATAAATACCGTCCGACGGGGCCCCCCCGGTTTGCGCTGGCGACCAGTCGCCGGCCGCAGGAGCGGCTATTAGCTTAGGCGGATCAGCCAAAGAAAAAAGACGACGGGATTTCTCGAGAGATGGACAGTACGCGATCGATCCTGTACACGTGACTCGGTTGCAGGATGTCAGGGTCCTGGAGCCGTGAACGGGAAGTGAACTGACAGGCTCTGTGAGTTGCTGAACACGGTGCGCCCGCGAACGGCGCGGTAAAAGGAAAGGCGCGCATGCCCGTCGAAACATCGCGCGACGAATTCCCCGAAGAAGACCTTCCTCCGCCTACCGGCACGATCTTCATATTAGGAATGTACATGCTGGTGCTCGCCGTGGGTTGGGCCGTGATGTTCTGGATGCTGGTGGACAGGTAGATGGAACGGTACGAGAAGGCCTTCCTTTCGGCATGCGCCGCGGTGCTGGTGATTTTCCTGTGCGCGCTTGGCTACAGTAGCGTCGCGATGAACGTCCATCTGCCTTCGCATAGCGGGATGATCTATTGCAACGCCGGCCAGAAGCTTCGCAAGGTACTGCTCAAAACGCCGCCGTTCGATCACACAGGAGTGAAGGAAATCGCGCCGGGGAAATACCAGGCGGTGGTGATCGCCAAGACCTGGGCCTTTACTCCCAATGAGATCGACCTTCCGGTCGGCGCCGAGGTGAAATTCATCGCAACCTCGGCTGACGTAACCCACGGATTTTTCATCGTCGGCACGCGAGTCAACATGATGCTCCTCCCCGGCCAGATTTCTGAATTGGACTATCGCTTTACCAAACCCGGCGAATACTTGATGATTTGCCACGAATATTGTGGCGAGCTGCATCACACGATGGCCGGAAAGGTGGTGGTCAAATGAGTACGGCTGTCGTCTCGGAGCCATCCGGCTTCGCCCTGCCGCAGGGCCAGTTGAACGTTATCCGATGGAACATTTATTTCGGATTCGCGGTGCTCGCGATTGGCGTCATCATGGGACTGGGCCAGGCGCTCAATTATGCGCAAGTGGACATCATCCGGCACTATCCGGTAGTGAAATCATACTACCAGGGACTGACGATTCATGGCGTGTTCAACGCGCTGGTGCTCACGACAGCGTTCGCGAACGGCTTTATCGCGCTGACCACCGCGCGAGGGTTCGGGCGCAAGCTCAATGATGCGCTCCTTCAGGCGGCGCTCTGGACGCTTCTTATCGGCTCGCTGCTGGCGGCGTATGCGATGTTCGCCGACAAGGCCTCGGTTCTGTACACCTTCTATCCTCCCCTGGAAGCCCACTGGACGTTCTACCTGGGCCTCGCGTTGGTGGTGGTGAGCACGTGGTTCATCTCGGCGGCTCAGCTGGTGGCGCTGCGCGGATGGCGCAGGGATCATCCGGGCGAGCGAGTTCCGCTGCTCGCCTTTATGTCGATCGCGACCTACGTGATGTGGGATATCGCATCGGTCGGCCTGGCCGTAGAGGTCGTGGTGTTCCTGCTGCCATGGTCGCTGGGTTTGCTTCCGGGCGTCGATCCGATGCTTGATCGCACGCTGTTCTGGTTCACCGGGCATCCGATCGTGTACTTCTGGCTGCTGCCGATCTACGTTTCATGGTACGGACTGATTCCCAAACAGGCCGGCGGCGTGCTGTTCAGCGACACCCTGACGCGGGTGGCCTTCATACTTTTTATCCTGCTGATCCCGGTCGGCTTTCATCATCAGTTCGTTGACCCGGGAATATCGCAGGGACTGAAGTTCACTGTCGCGGCGATGACCTTCGCGATTTTCTTCCCCAGCCTGATGACCGCGTTCTCGGTGATGTATGCGCTCGAGATCGGGGGACGCCGCCGTGGCGGGAAGGGGTTGATCGGATGGTTCTTCAGGATTCCATGGAGCGATCCCTCGGTGGCGGCGCAGGTGCTGGCGATGATCGCATTCCTGCTCGGCGGCATCTCCGGCCTGATGAACGGGAGCTACACCATGAATATGGAGATTCATAACACCGCGTTTGTGTCGGGCCATTTTCATCTCATGATCGGCTGCGGGGTGGCCCTCTCCTACATGGGAATCGCCTACTGGCTGATACCGTATCTCGAGCGGCGCGAGCTATGGTCATCTCGCCTCGCATTGTTCCAGGCGTTTCTATATTTCGTCGGAGTGATGATTTTCTCGCACGGCCTGATGGCCGGAGGCATAGCGGGAATGCCGCGGCGCACCGACATGCTCCAAGCCAGCTACGACCTGCCGGCGTGGAAGATTCCGGAAATCATGACGGGCGTGGGCGGCTCGCTGATGTTCGTAAGTGCGATGCTGTTCTTCTTCATCGTGGTGATGACGATAGTTGCCGGCAAAAAGACCTCGCAGCGCGACCTCCCGTTCACCGCGACGGTCCAGGCACCGCCCACCATCGGATGGCAGCCGCGGCTTGATCGGCTTAACTACTGGGTCCTGGCTTCGGTCGTCCTCGTAATAGCGGTCTATGGCCCCGTCATCCTCGGACACTTCCCGCTCCGCCTCACCACCGCGGGCCTCCTCTATCCTTAGACGCCTGAGCCGGTCGCCTTCATCGCCTGCCGCGCGTGAGCGGGCGGATGAAGCCGCTTATTCGCTAGCGCGCGGTGCGCGATCGTCCGCTGAGCGCCCGCGCCATCGCGTCCGGCAGGATAGTCCTCGCCAAGCGCAGGTAATTCTTGATTCGTAATGGATCGAAGCGGATTGCGCGCGCGAATGCGCGGCGTGCAAGCGTCCGATCGCCCTCTCTGAGCGCGCGAAGCCCGATATAGCCGAGGATGCTCCGCGGCGCGCGACGGCGGGCGACCACATGACGATGCGCCGACACGCCGTAGCGCTCGCGCACCATCCGCTCGAAGACTACGCCCGCCTCCTCCTGCCCTCCGCCGGGCTTGAGCGGCTCCGGGAACAGCGCGAAGCGCCATACCGCGAGCGGCTCGGCGAGATAGTGAAAGTTTCCGTGCTCGCGAGCGCGGAGCCAAAGGTAAACGTCCTCAAATGCGGTCAGCGCCTCCGGGAATCCGCCCGCAAGCTCGAACGCGCGCCGGCGCATCACGACTCCACTCGGCAGAATCGGCCACAGCCGTTCGAGCATCTCGTCAACCGTTGGAGGGTGGCTGTCGCCGACCAGCGACGCCATCTGCTCCCGCCCGGTGCTGTCGACCAGCGCAAGATCGGTATAGACGAGCACGCAATCCGGGTCGCCGTCGAGCGTCTGGACCGTGCGCTCCAGCATAGTCGGCCGCCACCAATCGTCGGCGTCGAGGAATCCCAGGTACTCGCCCGACGACGCGCGCACGCCGGCGTTGCGGGCAGCGGAGGGTCCGCGCTTGGGCTCCTCGAGAATTTTTACGCGGTCGGCGTACCGCGCGAGAACCTCGCGGCTGCGGTCGATCGACCCGTTATCGATCGCGATGATCTCGAAATCAGTGAACGTCTGCGCGAGCACGCTCTCGATCGCGGCTGCGACCGTAGAGGCGGCATTGAAGACCGGGATGATTACCGAAACCCGCGGCATCCGCCATCCCCGATAGGCGAGCTACGCGACCGCCGAACGGCCGGCGCTGGCGCCGTGACGGGTGGGGCCGATTGCGGCGCGCGGGCGCTTCCACGCCGAGAGATCGCGCCCTGTCATCCGCTCCCCTGATCGGGGATTTCCTATTTGAATCTCCAAATGTAAACTCTGAGATACGCTGCACGGCCTCGGTCCGCAAGGCCCCAGCGCTAGCTTTGGCCCAGGTCCAAATTATGTTGGCATCGCGCGTGACTCCTGCGCATCACATGGAAAACATCGTAACATTTGTTATCCCGGTTCGGCATCAGGAGAATGCCAGGGACTGGCCCCAACTTAAAAGACATCTGAGTGAAACCGTTTCGTCGATCTCTCGGCAAACCAAGCCGGAATGGAAAGCTGTGATCGTCGCCAATTACGGTGCCGATCTTCCCGAACTTCCGCCTGGCTTCGAGGTCAAACGCGTCGACTTTCCTCCCAATCAACTGCATGAACGAGGGAAGAGCGATAGGGAGGATTTTTACAACGCCCTTCGGCTCGATAAGGGACGGCGTGTTCTGGCCGGCATGTTGCACGCCGGCGAGATGGAATATGTCATGATTGTTGATGGCGATGACTTTGTCAGTTGCAACCTGACATCATTTGTGGCTGCCAATCCTCACGCGAATGGGTGGTATATTCGCGATGGGTATGTCTGGAGCGGCGGCAATCTACTTTATCTTTATCCGAAGTTTTCCATTTTGTGCGGGTCGTCGCACATCGTGCGCGCCGATCTTTATCATCTGCCGGCCCGTTTCGAGGATGCCGACGACGCCTACATTCGCCGCATGCTGGGGAGCCATATTTTTATTGATGACCATCTGAACGCGGCCGGAACGCCTTTGGCGCCATTGCCTTTTGCTGGCGCCGTGTACCGTACCGGGCACGATGAGGCACACAGCCGTTCAGACACAATTCTGAAAATGTTCTTCTGGCATAAAGATGTTCTACGCAAACCCCGTAGGTTACCTCGCCGCCTGTTTCGCCTGCGAGTGAGAACCAAGCGCTTGAGGCAAGAATTCTTTTCGTGAAATGAACCTATGCCTTCAGTCCCGCACGCGCCTACGATCGGCGCGAGCAGCCTTCCAGGCAGAGAGATCACGTCCGGTCATGCGCTCGAGGCCGTCGATCTCGGGGCGCATGAGTTCGTACAGGTGCGACTCGCTGGCAGGATCGAGCGGCGGGAAGCGCGAGCCGCCGCCGAAAACCAACTTCCATGCACCCGCCCGCTCGAGAAAATTGCTTGTGCGGTAGGCTTGCTTCTCCCTGAGCCAGTACATGAGATGGCGCGCCTTGCGAGCTACACGCCAGAACCTGGGCAGATCGTTAATTGAATTGATCAACTCGCCTTGGCCCGCAGACGCCGGCACGGGGTACCGCTCGATGCCGATAAAATCGCAAACCCGGTCAAGGTAAGCCTGCGGATCGGCGCGCAGGTCCTCGTTGAGCAAGACCAGCACCCGGTCCTGACCAAAACGCGCGAGCCAGTCGGGCAGATGCTTGGCATAGCGGGTCGATTCGATCACCTGCGGAACTTTTACCAGGAACTTATCGAGCGGAAAACGCGTCAGGGTGTAATGCCGCCAGAGTTTATACTCCGAGTAAATACGCTCGACCGGGTTGCGAAAAGTGCAAATAATCTTGCATCGCGGAATATGCAGCGCGACGCGCTCGGCCGACTCGGGAAAGCCGAAGTATGGATTAACCTCGCCAACCGGACGCACGCTGTCCGCGTTGCGGAAGTGATGCGCGTACCAATCGATCCCCTTGTAATAATTGGTCGTGAAAAACTCGGTTTCCTTGATCCCCGCAGGCAGGTTGACGCGGCCCTTGAGGATCTCGTGCAGCCACGTCGTGCCGGTCCGGCCCGGCCCTACCGCGATGAAATCGGGCAGTCTCAGTTGACGTCCGCTATTTGAAGATTGGGTCACGAAGATCGTCAAGGCTGGTCGCGCGCGCGACAGACATCGCTGCCTTCCGCTTATCGCTGTGGCCGGCTTGTGGATCGCGCGGTTTCTTCCACGCGGAAAGATCGATCGCAAGCAATTCCTCGAGCGCTTCGACTTCGGGCCTGTACAGTTCCCGGACGCGCGCTTCGACGTCGGGCGCCAGCGGCCCATACGGCCGCCCGCCTTCGTACACGAAACGGCCCAGCGCACTCTTACGAAACCGTATGGCCGCCCGATGCATCCGGCGCGAATGCATCCAGGTAATGATCTGGCGCGTGGCACGCACCAGCCGGCGGCTCGGCGGCGCGGTTTCGATCGGATGCACGCGCTCGAAGGCCCGCCCCGGCGGAATCACGATTCGATCGATCCCGACAAAGGCGGTTACCCGGTCGACAAACGCTTGCGCGTCGGCCTCGAAGTCATCATACAGACCGACCAGCACGTGGTCAGCGCCAAATTGCCGCTGCCATCCGGCGAGATGAAACGCGTAGCGGTTCTGCTCGCGGATTTCGCGATGCTTCGCCGCCGCTTCTTCGAATGGGAGCTTGGTCCACGCGTGCCGGCGGAGCAGCCTGTAGAACGAGTAGGAGCGATCGACCGGGTCGCGGAGCGTGCAGATGATGCGGCATTCGGGGAGGTGCCGCGCGATTCGCTCGCGAGCCTCCGGCGACGCAAAATAGGTCGCGCACAGTTCGCCGATTTTTATCGCGGGCGGACAATGGCGGAAGTAGTCGGCGTACCAGTCGATTCCCTTGTCGTAGTGCTTGGAAAAAAAGTCGGTCTCCTTGATGTCGAGCGGCAATCCCACGTGGCCCTTCAAGACCTCGTGCAACCAGGTGGTGGCGGTTCGCGGCGGTCCGACCGCGATGAAGTCGGGGAGCCGCAACGGGCGTGAGCTTTGTTTTGCGCGCGATATAGGGTTCAAGGATTGCGGCCTGGCGATGCCTTTCCGGGCGAGCCCCGGCGCGGGCATCGCGGCGATGACAGTCACGCTAACATCGCCAATATTTCATATCAATGAGGCCGCCACCGCCCGCGCAGGTCGGCGATCCCCGCGCGCCGCGGCGGACGCGCTCGGACAGCGGCATACGGTGTTGCGATGCTCACAGTTGACCGAGTAACAGTTTCGACCCGCCGCCAAATCAGCAATAATTGACCTCCACTATCCGGACTGATACTTCAGCGGTGCGGCGCAAGCAGCGCGAGCTTTCCGAGTTCTTCTACACGGCCCTGCACAGTCGCGGGCCCCAGACTGGGTGCAGCGTGGAACAACCAAAACCGCCCTCATCTACGGATACGGAAACGCCGGTCTCAAGCACGAGGATTGAACCCGATCTTCATCCGAGTCTGCTAACCCTGTTCAGAATCTTCATTCTCGCCGGCGGGCTCAGCTTCGGCGGCGGCGCGGTGGCCTATCTGCGCGAGTACCTGGTGCGGGAAGAAGGATGGCTGGACGACGAGGGATTTCTCGGCGCGATGGAGATCAGCGAGACCCTGCCGGGGCTCAACGCCGTCAACATGGCGATCATCATGGGCGACAATCTGCGCGGGCTGGCCGGCGCGGCGGTGTCGGTCATCGGGATGCTGCTGCCGGGGACGATCGTCGTGATGGTGCTGGGGATACTGTATCAATCGAATCACAGCAATCCCGACGTCAGGCGCTTCCTGCTGGGGATCGCAGCCGCGGCGGTTGGTTTGCTGTCGGCGGTGACGTTGCAGATCGGGCGGCGCCAATTTCGCCAGCTTCCGGATATCGCGATCATCTTCGTGACGTTTCTCGCGGTCAGCTTCGTTAAATTACCACTGTTCGTGGTGCTGCTGGGTCTCGGGCCGATATCGGTCTGGCTGTACCGGCCCACGGTCTCAAAACCGCGCGCGCAGGACGAGCATCTGCCATTTCATCGCGGCGAGCGCCATCACCTGTTTCGTCATTAACTATTGAGATCGAAGTCCGCATGACGCGATTGATACATCTGTTCCTGGTCTTCGCACTGCTGTCGGTGATGGCGGTCGGCGGCGGCACGGCGGTGCTGCCCGAGATGCAGCACATGACGGTGCATACGTTTCACTGGCTGACCGACGCGCAGTTCCGCAACATCTACAGCCTCGGCCAGGTTGCGCCGGGACCAAACATGTTGATGGTGCTTGTGATCGGCTATCAACTGGCGGGATGGGCCGGGATGGCGGTGGTGGGAATCGGATTCTTCCTGCCCGACTGCGTGATTACGCTGTTCGTCAATCGATGGTGGGTACATCTGGGCGGGTGGCCGTGGCGCACGTCGATTCAGCGCGGGCTCGCGCCGGTGGCGGTTGGCCTGATGACGTCGGGGACGTTTGCGCTTGCGAGGCTTTCGATCCTGAACGTGCAGACGCTGGCGATCGCAATTGCGGTGTTCGGGATTTTGCTCTGGCGCCACATCAATCCGGGCGTGCTGGTGCTGCTGGGAGGGGCGGTTTGCATATTGTGGAGATAGGCTGCGGGAATCGGCGCCCGCGCCGAAGAGAAAAGAAAACGCCGGCAGGAGCGGATGCTCCTGCCGGCGTCGTACAATCCGAATCGTAAGGCGACTCGCCTCGCGGCCGCTCGCTACATGTGGCCGGTTTCGGACATCTTCACCATCGCCTCGGTGCTGAAGAACGCTCGATCCACCGCTCCCATGTTGATGTACCAGCATTCACGCTCGGGCGTCTCGATGCCGGGCAGGTAGCACATCGATGCCTGGCCGCTCTGCACATCGGTGGAGGAGGAGCCGACGACGAATTCGCGCTTGAAAGGATAGATGGCGATTTTCGCGTCGGGCACCGGACGATCGCGATACGCGAGCCAGAAGACGTTGTTGCGGAACAGTTGGCCGCGGCGATCGTAGGTATCGATGTACGGCTCGAACCACACTTCGGAATCCATGTAGATGATGCTCTTGGAATCGAGCGCCTCGGCGTTGTTAACGCTGCGCCGCGGCTCGGCGGTCACAATGTACATGTGGCGCATCTGCCAGCGCTCGGGGCATGCACTGCCGCCGCCGTCGGTGGAGCATCGGATTTCCGGTGAATGCTCGGCGTCAACCGTCGCGAGCATCTCCTTCTCGCCGATCAGCTTATAGTCGTACTGTTCGGTCTTGGGATTGAAACCCGAATAGTGATCGGGACTAAACGTCTGCGCGCCGGTCGCGGTCGAATTCATCGCCTCGTTCAGACGGCGCAGGCGCCGCGTGCCGGGCTCCCAGCTCCAGGTGTCGTCGCCATGAGCCGGATTGCCGTACCGATAACGCAGCAGACTGCTGCCACGTTCATTCTGGGGCGCGAGTTCCGGACCGAGCAGGAACAACCACAGGCGGTTGGTATTCTTGAAGTCGGGATCGACGGGAATCGGCTCCACCTCGGTTCGGCCGACGAGATCATAACCGGCGTAGTGCCCTTCCTGCAGGTATTCGACTGGAAAGAAGGGCTTGTTGTAGCCGGTGAAAACCGTCTCGCAATCGAAATATCGCAGGTCGTAGTCGTCAGTGCTGATCGGGCGCCACAAAGAGTTCCAGACGATCTTGGTCGCGACGTAGGGATCGTTCGCGTCGATCAGCGGAAACGGCTGGCCGGCGACATAGCCGATGACGGTGCGATGATCCTTCGAGAGCTGCACCTGCGACGAATATTTCTCGGTCGCGTCCTTGTACGGAGGCGGCCAATCGATGCGCAAGGTGGGGACTATTTTCATCGTCATCCCGCGCTGCACTTTGTAGTACACGCCCGGCGAAACAAGATCCTTCACCTGCGACGCGTTGTCTGGAGTGATGAAGTCGCCCGGCTTGACGCCGGCCTCCCCTGGCAAGCTCAGGGCCACGAGGGCCAACAATGCAATGCCCCCGGCTACGACCGCTTTGCGAAACTCCAGCTTCCCCATTTGCATTTGAACCTCCGTAAGAGCCCTGAACTGTTTTTCCCCTGGCTCGAGTAAAAATACCCGCCAGCGCTAATATTTCACGAACCTGTTATTAGAATGAATAAATGCAGAAGTCAATCAATCCGCCCACTTGCGCAGTTTACATATTGGTGGAGATAGGCCGCGGAAATCAACGCCCGCGCCGAAGAGAAAAGAAAACGCCGGCAGGAGCGGATGCTCCTGCCGGCGTCGTACAATCCAAATCGTAAGGCGGCTCGCCTCGCGGCCGCTTGCTACATGTGGCCAGTTTCGGACATCTTCACCATCGCCTCGGTGGTGAAGAACGCTCGATCCACCGCACCCATGTTGATGTACCAGCATTCACGCTCGGGCGTCTCGCGGCCGGGCAGGTAGCACATCGTTGCCTGGCCGCTCTGCAAATCGGTGGAGCTGGCGCCGACGACGAATTCGCGCTTGAAAGGATAGATGGCGATTTTCGCGTCGGGCACTGGACGATCGCGATACGCGAGCCAGAAGACGTTGTTGCGGAACAGTTCGCCGCGACGATCGTAGGTATCGATGTATGGCTCGAACCACATTTCGGAATCCATGTAGATGATGCTCTTGGAATCGAGAGCCTCGGCGTTGTTAACGCTGCGCCGCGGCTCGGCGCTCACAATGTACATGTGGCGCATCTGCCAGCGCTCGGGGCATGCACTGCCGCCGCCGTCGGTGGGGCATCGGACTTCCGGTGAATGCTCGGCGTCAACCGTCCCAAGCATCTCCTTCTCGCCGAGGAACTTGTAGTCGTACTGTTCGGTCTTGGGATT
This sequence comes from Binatus soli (SeqCode), assembly GCF_050015535.1. NCBI lineage: Bacteria > Candidatus Binatota > Binatia (SeqCode) > Binatales (SeqCode) > Binataceae (SeqCode) > Binatus (SeqCode) > Binatus soli (SeqCode). The sequence goes on from NZ_JBEKBF010000001.1 coordinate 105,935, forward strand.
GAAACCCGAATAGTGATCGGGGGAAAAGGTCTGCGTGCCGGTCGCGGTCGAATTCATCGCCTCGTTCAGACGGCGCAGGCGCCGCGTGCCGGGCTCCCAGGCCCAGGTGTCGTCGCCATGAGTCGGTTCGGCGTACCGATAACGCAGCAGACTGGTGCCACGTTCATTCTGGGGCGCGAGTTCCGGACCGAGCAGGAACAACCACAGGCGGTTGGTATGCTTGAAGTCGGGATCGACGGGGAGCGGCTCCACTTCGGTTCGGCCGACGAGGTCATAACCGGCGTAGTGCCCCGTTTGATAGTACCAGAGTTCAAAGAAGGGCTTGTTGACGCCGGTGAAAACCGTGTCGCAATCGAAATATCGCAAGTCATAGTCGTCATTGCTGATCGGACGCCACAAGGCGTTCCAGACGACCTTGGTCGCGACGTAGGGATCGTTCGCGTCGATCAGCGGGAAGGGCTGGCCGGCGACATACCCGATGACGGTGCGGTGATCCTTCGAGAGCTGCACCTGCGACGAATATTTCTCGGTCGCGTCCTTGTACGGAGGCGGCCAATCGATGCGCGTGGTGGGGACGATTTTCATCGTCATCCCGCGCTGCACTTTGTAGTACACGCCCGGCGAAACAAGATCCTTCACCTGCGACGCGTTGTCCGGAGTGATGAAGTCGCCCGGCTTGACGCCTGCCTCCCCCGGCAAGCTCAAGGCCCCAAGGGCCAACAACGCAATGCCCCCGGCGACGACCGCTTTGCGAAACCCCACTATCCCCATTTGCATTCGAACCTCCGTAAGAGTCCTGAAACGTTTTCCCCCTGGCTCGGGTAAAATACCCGCTCAGCGTGACTTTTGAGTATTAGAAAAAAAGATGCTGAAAGTCAATCCGCCTAATTGCGCATCAAATAGAATTTACCTGTTGCGTTCCGAGAGGCACGATTGTGACTCGAAACCACCCAGCGAAACCTTCCACCTGTGGCGCCGTTAGCTACACATGATCCGGATTTAATCGCGAACCGTCCGTTTCGGTCTGGCACAGCGGATGCTCTGTCCTACAGATGCTAATAAATCCACTGGCGGCGAAGCGTTTCTGGCCGATCGCCGTCGCGGTCCTGGCCGTGGCAGCCGTTTCGCTCTATTACCTTCTCCGCAGTACGCCCCAGCCGCGATACACGACTGCCGCGGTTGACCGCGGTGCTGTCGTTCGCTCGGTCACCGCAACCGGCACCGTCAATCCGGTTACCACGGTGCAGGTCGGCACCTACGATTCAGGGCCGATCATCGCAATCTACGCTGATTTCAACACTCCGGTTAAGTCTGGCCAACTCATCGCCAAGATCGACCCGCGTCCCTTCCAGGTCAAGGTGGACCAGGCGGCGGCTGCGCTTGCGAACGCGAAGGCTCAACTCATCAAGGACCAGGCCGACGTGGCCTACAAGAAGCTCACGTTTGAGCGCGACAGCCGGTTGCTCGAAGCGAACGCAATTTCGCAAGACACGCTTGACAGCGCGCGCAGCGCCTACGATCAGGATGTCGCTCAGGTAGCACTCGACCGCGCCAACATCCAGCAGCAACAGGCCAATCTGGAGGAGGCGCAGGTCAATCTGGACTACACGAATATCATCTCCCCCGTCGATGGTACCGTCGTCTCGCGCAATGTCGATGTCGGACAGACGGTAGCCGCAAGTTTTCAGACGCCGACTCTGTTTCTGATCGCGAAAGACCTGACGCAGATGCAGGTGGACACGAATGTCAGTGAGTCTGACATCGGCAACTTGCGAACCGGCCAGGCAGCCGATTTCAGCGTCGACGCATTTCCGGATCGGGAGTTCGAGGGCACGGTTGGCCAGGTACGCAAGGCGCCGATTACGGTGCAGAATGTGGTCACCTACGATGTGGTGGTTAACGTGCCCAATCCGGAGTTTCTGCTGGCGCCCGGGATGACCGCCAATGTGACGATAGTCACAGCCCGACGCGACAATGTCCTGCGGGTTCCGGTTCAGGCACTGCGGTTCACGCCGGGCAAAGACAACCGCGAAACTACGAATCAGAACGTCGCCGAAAAGTCTTCGCGGCAGAGGCGCGTATGGCTCGAGGATCGCGGGATGCTCAAACCCATCTTCGTCGTTACCGGCCTCGACGACGGCAACTACGTCGAAGTTTTAGGCGGAGATCTGAAGTCGGGCGATGTGGTCGTGACGAACAAGCTCCGCACAACTGACACCGGAGGCAGCTCTCCTTCTTCCTCGTCGCTTCGGCTTTCTATGCTGAGGTGAGGAACGGTATGGCGCCGCTTATCGAGATCGTAAGTCTGACCAAGACCTTCCGAATGGGTGAGATCGAGGTGCCGGCGCTATGCGGCGTCAACCTTAGTATTGAGCGCGGTGAGTTCGTCTCGATCATGGGCGCGTCGGGTTCGGGCAAGTCAACCTTGATGAATATCCTCGGCTGCCTGGACCGGCCGACGAGCGGTCGTTACCTGCTGGAGAGCGTAGACACCGCCTCGCTCAAGGAAGAAGAGTTGGCCGGCATCCGTAGCCGCCGAATCGGGTTCGTTTTTCAGACCTTCAATTTGCTGTCGCGGACAACCGCATTAGAGAACGTCGAATTGCCGCTCTTTTATTCGCAATGGAATCAGGAAGGCGACGAACGCGCCAAGCAGTTGCTCGGCAAAGTCAGGCTCCAGGGACGGGAACAGAACAACCCCAATCAGCTTTCCGGCGGCGAGCAGCAACGAGTCGCCATCGCCCGCGCGCTGGTCAACGATCCTGCGATTCTGCTGGCCGATGAGCCCACCGGAAATCTCGATTCTAAGAACTCGGCTGAGATCATGGAGATCATCAGTCGGCTCAACCGCGAGCACGGGCTCACAGTGCTGGTGGTGACCCACGATGCGGACGTTGCCGCCTATACCGATCGCGTGGTGACTTTCCGCGACGGCGCGATTATTTCCGATGTACGCACGCGTGAAGCGCCGTCGGCGCCTCCTGGTGTCAATCGAGTCACCGCTACCAGGACGGCGGTGCGGCCGCAGAGTGAGAAGAGCTGGAGATTCGGCGGGATGGCGCTGAGCGCGGCCTGGCGGGCGCTCATGCGCAACAAGACTCGGGCTGTGCTCACGATGCTTGGTATTTTCATTGGCGTTGCGGCGGTGATTACGATGGTGGCGGTGGGCGACGGTGCGCGCTATTCGGTGCAACAGCAGATCCAAAGTCTCGGCACCAACTTGGTGGTGGTGTTGCCAGGCGCGACCACTTCCAATGGCGTGCGCATCGGCTCCGGAAGTACCTCGACTCTGACCGTGGCGGACGCCGAGGCGATTGGGAAAGAAGTGGATACGGTTTCCGCCGTGAGTTACGCGGACCGGCAGATCGCACAGGTCGTCCACTCGAACCAGAATTGGAGCACCTTCGTGGCCGGCGTCACACCGGCCTACTTCGCAATTCGTGACTGGCCGATGGCCGCAGGGCGCAGCTTTACGGACGAGGAGCAGCGCAGCGCCGCGCCCGTGTGCCTGCTCGGCAGGACGGTGGTCAGCAATCTCTACGGCGAGGACGAAGATCCGATAGGTACCACCGTTCGGGTCAAGAATTTTCCCCTGCGCGTGATCGGCGTGCTTGCAGTCAAAGGCCAATCCAACTACGGCCAGGACCAGGACGACGTTGTGTACGTGCCGTTCAATACCGCCGAGCGAAAGGTGCTCGGCACGTCACAGGTGACCGCGACGGCACCGTCGAGCACCACGGGATCGAGCAATCCGGTCCTGAATCCCTATCTGAGCGTCCCAATCACGAGTGCCTCCAGCCCCATGTACGCATCAGACACCGCAGTCATAAGCCCGTTCGGAAGCCCGCCCAAAATCTCCGGCGTCGTGAATATGGTGTTTGTCCAGGCGCGCGATGCCGAAGATGTCGATGCGGTGCAAGACGACGTTCAGCAACTGCTCCATCACCGCCATCACGTCGGCCCCGGACAGGACGATGACTTCACGGTGCGGAGTCTCAACGAACTCGCGCAGGCCTCCGAGAGCGCCAGCCGGGTCATGACTCTGCTGCTGGCCGCCGTCGCGTCGATTTCATTGCTGGTCGGTGGGATCGGGATCATGAACATCATGATGGTTTCGGTGACCGAGCGTACGCGCGAGATCGGCATCCGGATGGCGATCGGGGCCCGCCGCCGGCAGATTTTGCTGCAATTTTTGGTGGAGTCAGCCTTGCTCAGCGTCATGGGCGGGCTGGCTGGAGCAGTGCTTGGAATAGTCGCTTCGAAGGTGCTTTCGGCGCTGGCGCAATGGCCGACGCTGATTTCACCATCGGCTGTGGTAGGCGGATTTTGTTTCGCGGCGGGTGTCGGTGTGTTCTTCGGCTGGTATCCCGCACGCAAAGCCTCGCTGCTCGATCCGATTGAAGCGCTCCGCTACGAATGACCGCATCGTGTCGAGAGCACCCTAAGATATCCGTTCCGCCTCGACGGATTGTTTTGAGGAAGTCGTCCCTGCCTGCCGGCGGTGCGGCATTAGTCGCACTACCTCGACGCGAATCGGCTGACCTCTTCCTGCCACTTGTCGCCAAACACCAGGATCATCACCTGCTGATTAATGTCCGCGTCGTGACTTAAGCTGCGTATCGATCCACCGCCCTCGACCGCCAGCACCTTGTATGCGGCCTGAGTTTGCTTTGCGAATTCAGGAAGCGGCCCAATCTTGTCCGGCTCGCGGCCATGCACCCTGATCGAGAATTCGCGCTCGAAGCGCTCATGCTCCTCTTCCATGACATCGACGCCGCTCAGCGTACCGTTGTTGTGCTTGAAGTCCCGGATGAGCGTGACCAGCGGTGCGAAGTCCTCTTTTTCGGGCGGAGAGTCGCCGATCAGCACGATCACCTTGCGCGCGTAAGGCTTCCAATCCATCTTCGTGACCGCAGCCTGAACCGCGCCGAGTGTGTTCTCCTGCCACTCGCCGCCGCCCCTAGCCTGAATCGAGCCGAGAAACGACCTCAGCTTGGCGGTCGAGAGCGTCAGCGGCTGTATGTCGAGTGGTTCACCCTTGCCGCCGAACACGACGACGCCGACGCGCGCGATCGGAACCAGTTGGCGAACTCTGACCGCGAGTTGAGCCATCCGCGCTTTCACGTCAGCCATCACGAAGTCCATCGACTTCGTGCCGTCGATCACCAGCACTATGTCGAGACCCTTGCGGCGCAACTCGCCGATGAAGCCCGGAAAGCTCGCGGCGCCGCCGCCTCCTCCGGGGCGAAGGTTCAGGAACTCGCCGAGGTGGCGACCGAGACCGATTCCCGTGTCGGACGATGTACCGGCAATCGTGCTGAAGCCTTTGAACACTTTGTCGACGTCCACCACCGGCGGCGAATCGTCTGGTGATTTGGTGGTGAAATCAGGAATCGCTTCGTCGGGTATCTCGAATCGCTCGGCCTCGTCGAACGGGTGAAGGGATCCCGGCTCCATCGTGACGATGATCAGGTCCCGCGCGCGGCTCTCATGCACGGCGATGATGAGCGCGAGAATAATCGCGAGGTGGATCGCGATCGAAATCGAAAAGGGACCGCCGGCAAAGCGGGCCGCGCTGCGCAGCCCCGGCGGCATCGATGCCGCGACAGGAAGACCGCGAATCCGGTTCCATGCAAAGGCTACGATCACTATCGAGCCGGACACGACAAGGCAGGTAATCAGCATCGCAATCATCGCACCCTCCTTCGCGCCACAGGCCGCCCCGAGCGTTGGCGTCTCCTGAAACTAAGATCGTAGGAGGGGGAACTTTCTTGCGATTTATTTTGGCCAGTATGGAAAGTCTGGTTGGCCGGCTGGCGCGGGAGCCCGACTTATGGACTGGGACTCGAGCTGCTACCACCCAGCCCGCGGCCGAACGACGCGACCTGCGACTGCCATTGCTCGCCGAAGGCCAGGATCAGCACCTGCTGATTGATGTGCGCGTCCTTGGTCAGCGATTTCATCGAGCCGCCACCCGCGGTAGCCAGCACTTTGTACGCCGCCTGCGTCTGCCGGTAGAACTCCGGCAACGGCGAGATTTTCGGCGGCTCCTCGCGATGCACCTTGAGCCAGAACTCACGCTCGAAGCGCTCGTGCTCCTCGGCCGCCACGTCCACCGTGTTGAAAGTGCCGTTGTTGGATTTGAACTGCCGGATCAGCGCGAGCAGCGGTGCGAAGTCCTCCTTCTCCGGGGGCGAATCGCCGACCAGCACCACCACCTTTTTTGCATAGGGCTTCCAGTCCATCTTGTCCATCGCCGTCTCGCACGCGCCCAGCGTATCCTCTTCCCACTCGCCGCCACCCATCGCCTGGATGCCGTTGAGGAAGTCGCTGAGCTTTTGCGGTGACAGCGTCAGCGGCTGGACATTCCGCTTCTCGCCCTTGCCGCCGAACACGATTATTCCGATTCGCGCGATCGGCACCAGCCGGTGAATCGACTGCACCAACTGCTGCATCTTGGCCTTGACGTCGTCGATGATCAGTTTCATCGAGCCGGTCCCGTCAATGACCAGCACCACGTCCAGTCCCTTGCGCCTAAGCTCACCGATGAACCCGCCGAAGCCCGAGCCGATGCCGTGACCGTAGCCCGAGCCCATGCCGCCGCCGCGACCGATGCCGATGCCGCCGCCGCCGGCTGCGCGCACGTAGTCATTGGCCAGCCCAACCGCCTGCGAGGTGTCCACCGCGGTCGGCTGCTCCATCTGCTGCGGCGCCGTGTCGGGCATCGGCACTTCGGGCATGTCGAGATCCTGCATCTCGTTGCCGCCACCGCCGCCGCCGCCCGCCTCCAGGTTCACCATGATCAACTCGCGCCCACGCTGCTCGTGCACCGTGATGATCAGGAAGAACAGCAGCACCACATGAAGCGCGACTGAGAGCGGGAACGGGCCGATCATGAATCGTACCGCGCTGCGGATCGTTGGCCAGAATCCGCCCGCTTCCTCGCGAGCTTCGTCGGCATCGACAGTTTCGATTTCTGGCTGCGACGCGACCGCTGCTGCAGGCGCCCCGATCGCACCCGCTCGCGCGAGCACCGCGAGCTGGCGCTGACAAATCGCGCATACAGCGACGTGAGCATTCCATTTGGCGCGCTCATCCGGCGCGAGTATGTTTTCCGCAAATGCCGCGAGCAGATCCGGATCGGGACATCCCGCCCCTGACGCGTCGAGGCCCGATGCGAGACTCGTGCGAATCATCGCGTCAAGGCGGTTATCTGAGGCCTTTTCGTCTCCCATCATTTTCCCAGCGCGAGCATACGACCGAGGTCGATGGGCCAATCGCCGGTCGCATACTCGAAGCATTGGCTGATCTGATCGTCACTGAAATGGTACTCGCGGCGCAGCGTGCGCGTGACGCGATCGCGGATCGCAGTCCTTGCGCGCGCGAGATTGCGCGACGCGCTCGACTCGTGCTCGCCGATCAAAGCCGCGGTCTGTGCAAGCGTAAGATTCTGGACGCAATAATACGAAAGCCTGAGCCGATCGTCCGGGGATAGCGCGTTCAGCGCTCCGCGCAGCGATTGCTCGAGGGCCGCGATCAGCCTTGCCCGATCGGGATCGGGCGAATCGGTCGCATCGATAAGGACGCTGGAATTGCCGTCGCGCTCTTCGTCCAGCACTTCCATGCGCCGCGTCGCGCGCCATCGATCAGCTTCGAGCCTGGTGACTACTACTCGGAGCCACGACATCAGCGAGCTGCGCCCCCCGTAATGCTCAAGTGGCGAGCGGCGCTCGCTGTCGTAGGATCGCAAACCATAAAGATCCGCCCATAGTGAATCAGCGACTTCGCTTGCGCGCGAGGAGTTGCCGAGTACTGCCCGCGCGAAGGCGTCGACCGGAGCGCGATACGTCGATACGAGATGACGCCAGGCCTCGGCGTCGCCGTCACGGCATCCGATGGCGAGCGCAAGGTCGGCGGCATGCAGCGAGTCGAGAAAGCGTGTGACTTCTGCGTGGTCGGCAGAACCGGTAACCGGGCCGAATCGGCGTTCCAAGCTCCGCCACAACGCACTGGCGAAGGACGAGCGTGATACTCGCCACTCCGCCGCATTGCTCGCGGAATACAATCGATCAATCGTGTCGCGGTAGTTTTCGAGGAATTGTTCTAGCGACATCGCCGCCATGATTTCCCGACCGCTGCGTCCACGACCCTCGCGCCGGTCATCCGCTATGCTGAGCCTGCGTCAGGCCAATCTCAATCCCGTCCGCGCGGTTCGATCGGCGCCATCAGCCGGCCCGAGCGTTGGCGTCTCCTGAAACTAAGATCGCAGGAGGGGGATTTTCTTGCGCTTTATTTCGGCGGGAACGGAAGTCTGGCCGGCCGCCGACGCGCGAGCGTCGAGCGTCGCGCAACTGCGACCGTCCACGGCCTCATTTTCTGTTTCTGTGATCCCGTGGCTGTCAACTGTGGCTGTCAAACGCCCTGAAGAATCAAAAAACCTTGGCGTCCCCGACGGGATTTGAACCCGTGTTACCGACGTGAAAGGCCGGTGTCCTAGGCCGAGCTAGACGACGGGGACGTTAGGATCGAAGCCCGAAAATACGAACGCGCGCTATGCGCGCGCCAGACAGTCGAAAGTATCAGAGCCGCAAGAAGGGGAGCAAGTCATCGCGGCCAGCGGTCCAACGGCCCGAAGACTCATCCCGTGAAGCGAACAAAGCGGCGGCGTTGTTTGGCGAAGCGGCGACCGATAATTTCGACATGATGTCCAATTCTGTCATCTTGGTCGCCGGCGCCGGCGCGATTGGCTCGATTCTCGGCGGGATGCTGCATGATGCGGGGCACGACGTCACGCTGCTTGGCCGGCGAGCGCATCTCGAGGCGATTGCACGCGGGGGCTTAAGAATTTCGGGACTGCTTGGCGATCGAACCGTCACCGGCATGACGCTGGCCGACGATCCCGCGCGGCTCGGCAGGCGGTTCGGATTAATCGTGTGCACGGTCAAGAGTTATGACACCGAGTCGATCGCGGCTCGGCTGGCCGACCGTTTGACCGACGACGGCGCGGTGGTCTCGATGCAAAATGGCCTGGGCAATATCGAGTCGTTGATCGAGAGCTTCGGACGGCAACGGGTGTTGGGCGCGCGCGTGATCTTCGGCGCGGAAATACCCTCGCCGGGCAGTGCGCACGTGACGGTTTTCGCGCAGCCGGTCGCAATCGGACCCGCACCCGCGATTCATCGCGAGGACTCGCCGGCACTCGCGGCGCGCGCCCGCGCGATCGCCGCAATGATCGACGCCGCCGGCGTTCCCGCGGTCGGTGTTGACGACATCATGCCCGTCCTGTGGACCAAGGTTCTGTACAACGTGGCGCTGAATCCGCTCGGCGCAATTTTGCAGCAGCACTATGGAGCGCTCGCCGGCGATCCGGACGTGAAGCCGATCATGGATCGCGCGATCGAGGAGGCGTTCGCGGTCGCGCGCGCGCTCGGCGTCGCCCTCCCCTTTTCGAGTGCGGCAGAGTATCTAAAAGTTTTTTATGAGCAGATGATCCCGCCGACGTCCGTTCATCGGCCGACGATGATCCGCGATCTTCATGTCCGCGGGCGCACCGAGATCGGCGCGCTGAACGGCAAGATCGTCGAGCTTGCCGATCGCCTGGGAATCGGCGCGGAGACGAATCGGATGCTGACGCGGCTGATCAGGGCCGCCGAGCGGGCTCGGCGCCGAGCAATGAAAACTCAGGGAGAACGATGAAGGCGGCATCGATACGCCGCGCGAGCATGGATGCGATCGTCGCGCAGGCTGAGCGCGAGTTCCCCTTCGAATGCTGCGGCTTGATCATCGGCGACAACGAAAACTCGGTCGAGGAAGTCCGCCCGGTCGCCAACATCCAGAACCGCATGCACGCCGAAGACGCGGCGGCGTTCCCGCGCGACGCGCGCACGGCTTTCCTGATGGAGCCGAAGGAGCACCTGGCGGCGATGATCGAGGCCGATCGCCGCAAACTCGCGATCCGCGCCGTTTACCATTCGCATCCCGATCGCGACGCGTATTTTTCCCCGACCGATCGCGCGCAGGCGTGCTCATTCGATCCGCCGGAGCCCGACTATCCCGGCGTCGTTTACATCGTGATCTCGATTCGCGCCGGAAAATTCGCGCGCGCAGCGGCGTTCGCCTGGGATTCCGAAAGGAAGGAATTCGCCGAGACGAAGCTGACCGTCGAATGCAGGGGTGACCCCTGCACCCAATGTTAAGTAGGCAGGCGCACTGGCAGTCACTTTTTTCAAAAGTGGTCGGAAAGGGTGCTGAAGTGCTGGGGTTATTAGGAAAATGTTTCACGTGAAACATTTTTTAGTTCAGGAGAACGAAACACGAATGTCCGGAAAAAGAGAGGCGTGGGACTCCCCGGCGTTATCGACGCGGCGCTGGTGCGAAAGCGAAGATACGAACAGGCGCCCAAGTTCCACTCGTTCGAGGAGTGATAATCTGTGAAAATTGAAAAAGGGGCGCAAGCCGAGGCGTTGGGAATTATGCCGATGAAGAATCCGCCGCATGTCGGCGGTTTAATCCGCCGCGAAGTGATCGAGCCTCTCGGACTGACAGTGACCGAGGCGGCGAAAGTCCTCGGGGTCGGGCGGCAGGCGCTTTCCAGCCTGCTGAACGGGAAAGCGGCTCTTACGAGTGAGATGGGCCTCCGGATCGAGAAGGCGTTTGGGCCGAAGATGGAGCACCTGATGCGGATGCAGCTTGCTTTCGATCTGGCTCAGGCGCGCAAAGCGGAGCGCGGGATCTCGGTAAAGCGATACCTTGGGAAAAGAGAGGGGATTATCCGGGATGCTCCAGAAAAAAAGCCGCGCAGCGTATCCACGGCGTAGGTTCTTCTGCGCCCGCAGACCTGTTTGATCGCGCGCAAATCGTCCGGCGGCACGGCTCGGATAAAAATGGCCTCAAAAAATAGCCTCTGCCGGGCGGGACGCATCGCAGCCACAATTCTGAAATACCCCGCGCAGAACTCGACCGCGTAGGCCATCGCGTTGTCAGATCAGACCCAGTTCCTTTTTCAGCCGCGTCCACGGAGTCGTCCCCTTGCGTTTGGCCTCGCGGATCGCCGCGCGGGCGGCCTTCAAGTCGTCGCGGTCCTCCATCGCTTCAAGCAGCGCGACATCCTCGATCGGCACCACAGCCGCCAGCGGACGGCTGCGGCGGGTTAGCAGAATCCGGTCCTTGCCGTAAGCAACGCGGTTGATAAGGTCAGAGAAGTGCTGACGCGCCGCAACTGTAGTGATCGCTTCACTGCTGGATTTCTTCCTGGCTGGCATCGGCAAATGTGCTCCCGTTCGCTGAAACTGAGTCAATTGTACATTTACGCTGTAATGTACACCAGCGCCGGGAGCTGAAATTCACCGGGCAGGGGTGACCCCTGCACCCAGTATTAGGGCCGCCCGCCGCTGGCGGGCGCGGAAAATAATGACCCGATCAGGTTACGCAAAGGTCTGTAAGGGAGAGGCAAAGAAAAAGATCCGGGGTCCCTCGACTTCGCTCGGGATGACGGAGAGGAGCGCCATCGTTCGGGATGACGCCGGGGGCGCGACATCGCTCGGGATGACGGATTAAGACGGGATGGGGGAGGAATTTGGAATTTGGAACCGCACCCGACGCTCCGCGTCGGCCTCGCCCTGTCAGGGCGAGGCAAAGATCCGGGTTCCTTCGCTGCGCTCAGGATGACACAAAAAAGTGAGCAGGCGGGCTTTTGCGATGCGCTCGCAGAACCCTTGTATCTGCGAAGTCGCCGGGGTTAGTTCTCGGAGGCGGTGAATTCGGATTCCTTGCCGGACATCTCGAGCGACATCCCGCGAGTTTCGTCGATCATCAGACCGAACAGGATCGCAGCCGGGATTCCAACAATCGACAGCGCGCCGACGACGATCGACAGCCCGCCCATCGCGTTCGCCAGCATCGCGACCGCGGCATTGCAAATGACGGCGCCGATGGCGCCGACCAGCGCGAACCAACCGATCATGGTGCCGCGCAGCGGGGTGGGAAACAGTTCGGTCGCGGCCGCGTTGGTCGCGACGGAGCCCCCGTTGTCGCATACGTTGAACCAGAAGAAGCCGCCCGACAGCCACATCAGCGGCCACGCGAAATGCGCCGGCGGTCCCCAAAAAAACCACAAATGGCCGGCGGTGATGAAAATGCCGAAGCCGACCACCGTCGGCACGCGGCCGAAGCGCTCCGACGCCCACGCGCCGATTGGAAAACCAACCAATCCTAATCCGCCGGCGACGATGGTCATCGTGCTGGCGGCGGCGGCCGACAGGCCGACAACGGAAACCGCGTGGTAGTAGCCAAAGGCGTTAGCGGCGGTGGTCGAGATTGCGACGGCCAGCGCGCATACGATCATCGTGATCGAGCGTTTGCGATAGAGCGGCTGAAAGACGTCGTAAAAGTGCGACCTGGCGATGATTCCCGCACTTTCTGAGAGTTCCCATCGATCGCTCTCGGGCAACAGCCGCGCCATCGCGGGCAGCATGGCGACTCCCGCCGCCGAAATCACGAACATCCATCGCCACGACCATCCGTACGCGACAAAGATCGGCATGAGGAATACGCAGAGTCCGGCTCCCACCGAGGCCGCCAGACCGCCGAAGCTTTGGCCGCGTGCGCGACGTGCGATCGGCAGCTCCTCGGAAAGCATCACGATACAGCCGGCGCCGGCGGCGCCGAGGACCGCATAGAGCGCGATCTGAAATGAGGTGAACGCGACAAAATTGGTCGAGAGCGCGGTCCCGATGCTGCAAACGGGAATCGCGGCGACGCACCACAGGATCATGCGGCGACGTCCGTGCCTGTCGATCATCCGTGAAAGCGCGAGCGCGCCCAGGGCGGAGAGCGAGATCCACGCGAACAGGCGGGCGATTCCGGCGCCGTCGAGGTGGAAGCTCGTTCCGATCCACGGCGCCGCGACCGAGACAATTGAGGCCGCGAAGCCCTGGTAGAAGAGCATCGCGACCAGCGCGATAACGGTCACCCGCTCGCGCCCGGCGGAATCAGCGGCGGCATCGAGCTGCTCGTGATTGGGGGCCGGGGCCGTCGGCGGCGCGGGATCGTTCACAAAAGAATTCGAGGACTCTCAGCCGTCGCCGACCAGCTCAAAGACCGGCGTGCGCGACGCGACGGTGCGAAACGCGTCGGCGGGCGAGCCGGCGGGCACGTCGAAGAAACGCTGAACCTGGGAGGCGAAGCGATCGAGGAACGCTTTGATAATCTCGGGCTTGTCGGCATCGGCAAGCTCGCGAACCGTCAACGATTCGGAACCGGCGCCGCGCCGCAGGACGACGCGACCGGCGGCGCGCGCATTGCGGGCCCATGCAGTCTCGCCGCGAGCAGCAACCAGCCATCGGCGACCCTGGAATTCGAGGAGGTTGACGGGGGTGGTGAAGGTCATCCCCGATTTTCTGCCGCGGACCTCGAGCAGGCGCATGTATCGCGGCGCGATTCCGAGCTTGACGGCGCGGCCCATCAGGCGGTTCAAGAATCGAGCGAGTGCGCTTTCCTTCTGAAAAGTCTCGGGCACGATGCAGGGGCCTCCCGCGGCGACGGGTATATAGCGAGCATATCTCAAGGACGCGCGCGCTCGAAACCGCCGCAGATGCGCGCCGGCGCAATATCCACCGGAATACCGCGGCGGGTGATTTTATCTCAGAAGATGGTATTCGGGTTTGTAGGTCTGCGATCGGACGAATTGCGCGATATCTTGAGGCACCGGGACGCGCGCAAAGCCGCGCGCGAAAATCACCTCCGCCACGCGCTCGGCAGCATATAACTCGGTGTTGAGTATCGTTGACACGGGAGGATAGATGAGCCCGGCATCGAGCTCGGCCGCACTCACCTGCTCCGCCACCGCGCGAGCGGCAACTATGAACATCTCATTCGTCACGCGCCTTGCGCGGGTGGCATAGACCGCCAGACCTATCGCGGGAAAGATGTAAATGTTGTTCCCCTGTCCGGGCACAAAGGTCCTGCCGTTAAGGAGCACCGGAGGAAACGGGCTTCCGCTGGCGAAGATGGCACGGCCCTCCGACCAGCGGTAAGCCTCTTCCGCCGAGCACTCGGAGTGCGAGGTCGGATTCGAGCAGGCGAAGATAATCGGGCGCCGATTGATTCGCGCCATCGTTTCGATCACGCGCTGGTTGAAGGTCTTGGCAACCGTGCTGACGCCGATGATCGCGGTCGGCTTGATCGACTCGATCGCATCGACAAAATCTTTGGTCGGCGAGTGGCGATGCGCGTAAGGCTTGTGGAAATCAGCCAGGTCATTGCGGGTTGTTTCCAGCAGTCCGTTTACGTCGAACAACCACAGTCGAGCGCGGGCATCCTCGGCTGAAATCCCCTCGAGCATCATCCTTTCGGTCAACAGGCCTGAGATTCCGATAGCGGCGGAACCGGCGCCGAGGAACAGGAAGGTCTGCTCGGAGAGTTTTCCGCCGATTATGCGAAGCGCTCCAAGAATTCCCGCAAGCGCGACCGCCGCGGTGCCCTGGATGTCATCGTTGAAGCAGCAAATCCGGTCGCGGTAGCGGGCAAGCAGCCGGATGGCGTCGGCGCCCGCCCAATCCTCGAACTGGACGCAGCAATTAGGGAACTCTTCCTGGACCGCGGTTATGAATTCTTCGACAAACTCATCCAACTGCGCCACTGGCGGGCGCGTCTGCCGCAAGCCCAGGTAGAGCGGGTCGCGCAGCAACGTCTCATTGTTAGTGCCGCAGTCGATGAGGATCGGGAGAGAGTATTGCGGCGGCACGCCGGCGCACGCGGTGTAGAGCGCCAGCTTGCCGATCGGGATTCCCATGCCGTTTGCGCCGAGATCGCCAAGCCCCAGAATCCGCTGCCCGCTGCTGACCACGATAAAGCGCACGTCGCGCTGCGGCCAATTGCGGAGAATTTCGCGGACGCGGCCCTTGCGTTTGATCGACAGGTAAAGGCCCTTGGGCCGGCGCATGATGTGGCCAAACTGGAGGCAGGCCTCGCCCACCGTCGGGGTGTAGACGAGCGGCAGGAATCGCACCGGGTCCGACATGAGCACGCAGTAAAAGAGCGTTTCGTCGTTATCCTGCAGTTGCGACAAGTAGATGTACTTTTCCAGATCGTTCGGCTTTTGCGACAGCTGAAGGTGCACCCGCTGGATCTGAGCTGCCTCGGTATCGATCCCTTCCGGCAAGAGGCCGAGCAGGCCCAGCGCCTCGCGCTCAGACTCAGTGAACGCGGTCGATTTATTCAGTTGCGGATCACGCAGAAGCGCCAAACCGTGCGGTATACCTGTCATTCCGCCAGCCTAATAGTAAACTTGATAGTTCACAAGCAAGCCTAATATCAATTTAGTAGTTTACAGGTAAAATGGAAGTCCGCGATTACGATCCCACGTTGGCTGGATTGCATTTCGCACCTCCGTTGGAATAGGAGTTACGTCTCACAAATTTCGACGTGGAGCGATGAAGTGACACCCAACCCCGACGCAATTAGTTCACCGACCAGCAGCCGCGCGTTGCGCGATTGGGTCAACGAAGTCGCCCAGCTCACCCGGCCCTATGCGATTGTGTGGTGCGACGGTTCCGAAGCGGAGAAAAATCGCCTGACCAAACAGGCCGTCGCGGTGGGAATACTGATCGAGCTCAATCAGGCCAAACGGCCCGGCTGCTATCTGCATCGCTCGAATCCCAACGACGTTGCGCGCACCGAACAACTGACCTTCGTCTGCACTCCGAAGGAAATAGACGCCGGGCCTACCAATAATTGGTCGGAGCCCGCAGCGACATACGCCAAGTTGCGCGGATGGCTCCAAGGGTCGATGCGCGGGCGCACGATGTACGTGGTGCCGTACCTGCTGGGCCCGATCGGGTCGCCGTTCTCGAAGGTCGGCGTCGAGCTCACCGACAGCATCTACGTCGTGCTGAACATGCGAATCATGACGCGGATGGGCGCGGTGGCGCTCGCTCAGCTTGGCGAGTCGGACAATTTCAATCGCGGAATTCATTGCCTGCTCGACTTGAATCCCGAGCGCCGCCTGATTTGCCACTTCCCCCAGGACAACACCATCATCTCGGTCGGCAGCGGGTACGGCGGCAACGCACTCCTCAGCAAGAAATGTTTCGCGCTTCGGATCGCAAGTTGGCTCGGCCGTGACGAAGGATGGTTGGCCGAGCACATGCTGATCCTCGGCCTGCAAAGTCCCGACGGCGAGACCACTTATGTCGCCGCCGCGTTTCCCAGCCTATGCGGCAAGACCAATCTCGCGATGCTGACGCCGCCGGCCGAGTTCAAGGGCTGGAAGGTGTCCACGATTGGCGACGATATCGCGTGGCTGCGGGTCGGTCCGGACGGCGGCCTGTGGGCGGTTAATCCCGAGAACGGCTACTTCGCCGTCGCGCCCGGAAACAGCGAAAAATCGAACCTGAACGCGATGAGGATGCTACAGCATGATTCGATTTTCACCAACGTCGCGATGACTCCCGACGGCGGCGTGTGGTGGGAAGGGATGGACGTGCCGGCGCCCGACGGTCTGCTCGACTGGCAGGGACGCCCGTGGAAAAAAGGCTCGCCGGACAAGGCCGCGCATCCCAACAGCCGCTTCACGACTCCGATGCGCAACAATCCCGTCTGGTCGCCGCTGGCGGACGATCCGCGCGGTGTGCCGATCTCCGCGATCATTTTCGGCGGACGGCGCGCCACGACGGTGCCGCTCGTGCTCGAATCGATGGACTGGACGCACGGCGTCTTCATGGGCGCCACGATGGGTTCCGAAACGACGGCTGCGGCTACAGGAGCGGTCGGCGTGTTGCGGCGCGATCCGATGGCGATGCTGCCGTTCTGCGGCTACAACATGGGCGATTATTTCGCTCACTGGCTCAAGATGCGCAGCGCGATCAAGAAGCCGCCGCGCGTATTCATGGTCAACTGGTTTCGCAAGGACGCCGCCGGCAACTTTATCTGGCCCGGCTACGGCGAAAACCTGCGCGTGGTCAAATGGATGCTCGATCGAATCCACGGACGCGCCGGTGGCCGCAATACGCCGGTTGGAATCGTTCCCAATGAGGCAGACCTCGATCTCAAGGGCCTCGATCTGCCCGAGAGTGCTGTGCGAGACGCGCTTGCCATAAATCCCGCGGAATGGAAAACGGAACTCGAATCCGCCGGCGAATTCTTCGAAAAGATCGGGCCGACGATGCCGGAGGAATTGAAGGAACGCCGTCAAGCGATCCTCAAATCACTCAACAGCCACGCATCCGTGCAGCAGGCCGCCGCCGACCGCTGATATATTTGCCGCGATACGGCAGGTCGGCGAACTGCTCGGACATTCGAGCGCGTATATGACTTCGCGCTACGGGCATCTCGACCGACGATCCGCGCCTCAAAGAAAAGTAGCCGCCGCTGTTTGCAGCCACCATCGCGCCGACGCGAAACCGCACCCGTACAGGGATTTGAATCTGATCGCGGGCACACGCTGCCGCCATGTCTGATCGGTGTCTTGACGCGGGCCTGTCCGCCATTTGTCGGTCGCACGACAGTCTGCTAACTCACTGTGTTTGGTAATCTGAATCTCACTTTTATGGAGACCGAAAGCGCCAGAGCACTCTTGAGAATCCCCTTCGTCATTTTGTTCGTCGTGGCGATGGTTCTCGCTGTTTTGGGGGGATTCTGGCTGTGGCTTCTCTATGTAGGAGCGATTGAGGACTGGTTCCAACCGCACATCAGCACTTTCCTGTCTCTTTGGGTCGGGGGAGCGGTCGGGCTTTTCACTTCTCCCGGCGTCCTAATCTTCCCTGCCCTGTTCTACCTTATCGAAGGCCATCTGCCTTGGCATTATCTTCACGTCTATGTTGCTTCAATCGCGTGCGTTCTGTTGGGAGTGTTCTCGAAAGCTCTTTCCGACTGGATAGCCGAGCAGGAGTCGCGTTCGAGCCACGGCGAACTGCCTACGCGATGGCTCAGATTCTACATCATCTTGCTCTGGGTGAAAGTCGCTGTAGCGGGGACAGCGGCCCTACTTGCGCTAGCTGTCATGAGGCATCGCGCAATGCCGTGGCTCATGGTCTCGGCTTTTGAAGGCGCCGCCATCGCGCCGATTTCCGCTTTCGTGGCGCACGGTCTGTGGCGAAGAAAACTAGTCGCTTGGCGCTGGAACTGGGTAGCGCTGGCGTTCGACTGTATACCGCACGTCCCTGCTTCACAGGCTGGCATCCCGCGCGGCTTCAACGCAGCGCTCGTTTTCACGGCAGTGGCCCTTTGGTCTTTTTTTTGGTTCCTTCCCAACTACGTGTATTTCAAAAGGCGTAAGGTCTTGTTCGGTGGCGCGACCGACGACCCGCACCTCAATTCAGAATAGACCGGCGGACAGTTCTGCTGAAAGGCGGCCCAACGAGAGAGGTGTCAATGCCAAGCTGGAAGCAGCAAGCGAGTCGGCTGTTTTGGAAGTGCGTTCCTGAGAAGATACGTATCCGCCACAGCCTGCGGAAGCTGAACCGTCAGTACGATGGCGAAATCGAGCAAGCAAGACGGCGGGGCGACTGGAACAAAGAGCAAGAACTGGCATCGGAGTTTTTCCTTTACTCCGACGGCTATTATGGCCGGTTGTATGAAATGGATACCAACTATTGGCGACGGAAAGCCCGCCGTTACCATGTCCCGATTCCCGAACGTGGCAGCGAGGAAGACAGTAACTGGAAATGCATCGAAGACCGCGAAGACGGCCACAAGTATTGGTATCTCACTGAGACCGGAATATTTGCGGTGCGCAGTTTGATCCGTGAAGAACAAAAGTACAGAAGAGACAGTATGTTAGCAGTTATAGCCGCATTCACTGGAGCCGGTGGAGTACTAATCGGGATTTTATCTGCCCTGCACAGCAAATGAGTCCCAAGGCGCCCCTTCTACCGTCGCGCATGTTTCCCTGACATATCGACCACGACACGAAACCGCACGGGCGCAAGGCTTCACCGGCTCTGCGCGAGCCAGAGAAGCCCCGTGTCTGATCACCACGATTAACCCGACCATCGGGCACGCGAGCGGCGCCGTAAGCCCTCAGACTCCGGCACCGCAACTGTTTGTGCGATCGACGGCGCTAGTCGAGATGCTTGCGCAGGAAGGTCGGGATGTCGAGGTCCTCGTCTATTCGCCCGATACCGCAGGTTCGAACGGGTTCAAGCATCGAACGCCGCTACGCTCAATGTCTTTGAGGTTGCGCGTTACCAGAGTCAGGCCATGAGCCTCGGCCGTCGCGGCTAGGATCGAATCAACCACAGGCAAAGGCTCGCGTGCGTTTATACGACCCCAGATCTGCGCGACTCGCTCATCGACGGGCAGTACTCGTTCTCCGAACGAAGCCAAAATCTCTTCCAGCCAATGTTCCAGCGCGTTAGCTCGCTGCCTATTTCGCGGACGCAGCCGTTCGATTCCCTGTCTTATCTCCCCGACGACCAGAACGCTCAGGAAAAGTTCGTCGTCGCGGATATCGCGATACCAGGCGGCCACGTGGCGATCGCAACGCCGGCCTTTGCCAACTTCCGATATGATGTTCGTATCAATCAGGTACATTCAAAGTTGAATGATTCGCGCTGTGTCACGCGACCGTCGTATCTCTACGCCTTCCAGCGGCGCCGACGCGAGCAATGCCTTGAAGGTCTTGCCCCCGGCGCGCAAACGCCGATATTGGTCGGCCCTGACCAGGACGGCCACCGGTTTGCCGTGACGGGTTACCGTTTGCGGCCCTTCTCTCAGAGTACGCTCGACCATTTCGCTGAAGCGCGCCTTGGCTTCTTGAATCTGCCATCTCATGAGCATCAGTCTAGTCAGACTAGACCGTCGAGTCAAATTTCAGTGACCCCCCAGAGCCGTTAAACAAGGCCAAAAAGTACGCGCCGCGACTCGTAAGACCCCGCCACCGCAACTGTTTGTGCGATCGCCCGCGCTAGTCGAGATGCTTGCGCAGGAAGGTCGGGATGTCGAGCTTGTCATCGCCGTCGAGCAGCGAAGTCGGCTCCAGCTTCTCTCCATCCGCCAGGCCCGCATCCTCGCCGCGCCGCCTGAAAGTCGGAATGTCCAGCGAACTGTCGTCCACGACCATTCCCATCCTGCGCACCGGCTTGTTGCCCGGGAACATCCTCACCTGCCCTGCCTGGGCCGGCGCCGGCTTGACCTCCATGGGATCGACGGCCCGGGTCGAGGCCGCCGCGATCGGGGTGGTGACGGGAGCGCCCGACGGCGAATAGCGTGGCGAACCTCGGTCGAGATCGCCGAATCCCGTAGCGATAACCGTGACGCGAATCTCGTCCGTCATCGCGTCGTCGATCACGGCGCCGAAAATGATGTTCGCGTCCTCGTGCGCCTCTTCCTGGATCAAACTCGCCGCCTCGTTGACTTCGTAGAGCGCCATGTCCGAGCCGCCGGTCACGTTGATCAGCAGGCCGCGCGCGCCCTTGATCGAGACGTCTTCGAGCAGCGGGCTCGAGATCGCACGCTGCGCAGCCTCGACTGCGCGATTTTCGCCCGACGCCGTCGCCGCGCCCATCATCGCCATGCCCATCTCGGCCATGATCGATCGCACGTCGGCAAAATCCAGGTTGATCAAGCCATGGACGGTGACCAGTTCGGAAATTCCGCGCACCGCCTGCAGCAGCACGTCGTCGGCCTTCTGAAACGATTCCTTCAACGACGTATTTTTGCTCGCGACCGAGAGCAGGCGTTGATTGGGAATCGTGATGAGCGTATCGACCGCGTTCTTGAGCTCGCGCAGTCCGTCTTCCGCCTGCGCCATGCGGCGGCGTCCTTCGAACTGGAACGGCTTGGTCACGACGCCGACGGTCAGCGCGCCGAGCTCGCGCGCGACCCGCGCAATCACCGGTGCGGAGCCGGTTCCGGTGCCGCCGCCCATCCCGGCGGTCACGAACACCATCTCCGCTTCCGACAGGATTTCGCGGATCCGTTCTTCGTCTTCCAGCGCGGCCTTGCGTCCGATTTCAGGATTGCCGCCGGTGCCGCGTCCGCGCGTGATCTGGTCGCCGATCTGAACGCGCAGCGCCGCATGATTATTCTGCAGCGCCTGGATGTCGGTATTCACGGCTATGAAATCGACGTTGCGCAGCCCCACATTGATCATGTGGTTGATCGCATTGCCGCCGCATCCACCAGCGCCGATTACCTTGATCCTCGCGCCCGGGTCGGGATTACTCACCAACTCAATCATTACAGATCCTCCTCCACCACCTACCGGCAAAGTTTGTTGCCCGATTAATTTTTTGTTCCGGCGACTTCTCAAAAGAAGTCCCTCATCCAATCGCTAAGTCGCGAACGCAGCCGCCACAGCCGGCCCGTTCTTCCCACGCCGTTGCCAATTCCACCCGCCGCGCTCTGGTACAGCAGCAATCCCGCCGCCGCCGTGTACATCGGCTTCATCAGTTCTTCGGGCAGCCCTTTCAGGTTGATCGGAAGTCCGCGCCGCACCGGCACGCCGAAGACGCGCTCGGCCAGTTCCTGCGTGCCCTCCAGCAGCGACGTCCCTCCCACCAGCACCACGCCCGAGGCAAGCCCGTCCGAAACCCCCGAGCGCAGCAGCTCGCGCTGCACCATCGCGAAAATCTCTTCCATCCGCGGCTCGATTATTTCTCCGAGCAAGCGGCGCGCGATCACCCGCGGCTCGCGTCCGCCGACTCCCGGCACCTCCACCATCTCGTCGCGGCGCACGACCTGGTTGGTCGCCACGCCGAACGTAGTCTTGAGCCGCTCCGCTTCGGAAATCGGCGTGCGCAGTCCCGCCGCGATATCGCTGGTAAGATGGTTTCCGCCGATGGGCAGCACGGCGGTATGCATCACCGCGCCGCCATGAAACACGATGATGTCCGTGGTGCCGCCGCCAACATCGATCAGCGCGACTCCGAGCTCGCGTTCCTCCGGAAACAGCGCCGCGTCCGCCGACGCCAGCGGCTGGAAAACCATCTCCGACGGCGTCACGCCCGCGCGCTCGCAGCACTTGGTAAGATTCTGGCCGTAGCTCTGCGCCGCGGTCACGATATGAATGCGCGCCTCGAGGCGCACTCCCGCCATCCCATGCGGCTCGCGCACGCCCTCCTGCTCATCGACCGCAAACTGCTGCGGCAGGATATGCAGCACTTGCCGATCGAGCGGGATTGCGACCGCGCGCGCTGCGTCGATCACTCGATCCACATCGCGCGAACCGACTTCACCGCCCCGCACCGCGACGATCCCGTGGCTGTTGAGGCCCTTTATATGCGGCCCCGCAACCCCAACCACCGCCGAACCCACCCGCACGCCGGAACTTTTCTCCGCTTCCTGGACCGCCGATCGGATCGCATCGACCGTCGCCTCGATATTGACCACCACGCCCTTGCGCAACCCGGTGCATGGCGCGATTCCGAAGCCAAGCGTCGCTAATTGGCCGTCGGGCAGCGACTCGCCGACGATTGCGCACACTTTGCTGGTGCCGACGTCCAATCCGGTGAGCAGATTTCTCATCGCGTCACGGACTCCCCGTTCGGCTGGAGCGAAACCTTTCGAATCCCGCCCTTGTGTTTCGAATGGTTACCCTCGCCTGCATGCAGGCGCACGACCACCAGCCCCGGCGTAGTCAAATCGAGTGCGGCGATCAGGTTCTCGCGCCCCTGCCATTGCTGTCGCACCTCGATCGCGCGCTGAATTTCCGTCGTCGCGCGATCGAGGTCGATCACCACCTCGGTACGCTCGCGTTCCAGAAAGAGCGACGCGGTCGCGTCATCATTAACTCGCATTTCCGAGACAATTTCGGACAACTGCGCTTCCGAGCGCACCAGCACCGCCGCATAATCGACCATCTGCGGTCCGCGCGCGTTGTCGAGCACCGCGCCGCTCAGCACCGGCAGATCGCCCTGCTTGCCGGGCGAGACCGGCCCGCGAAGTTCGCCGCCGCTGAATAGCTCGTAGAAGCCGTCGCGCCGCTCGACGATCGCGATCGCGCCTTCACGCATGTCCCCCGCCGACAGCGCCGTGACGCCCGGCCCGAGGCTGGCGCGATGGTAAATTCCAGCGCGCCCGGCCCATTCGGTCAGCACGGCAGAGTAGCTCGCGGCAGCCGTGCGCGCGGGCGCGAGCGAGTCCATTATTTGATTCCGATATGAGCTGAGAGTCGCGCAAGCTCTGAGCGTGATTGCGCGGCCGGTCGTGCTGAATCCCGTCATCACGCCCAGCGCAAAAAAGGCGCACACGACCAGCCCGCCCAACCGCGGGCTCCATCCTGCCACCGCCCTATTTCCGCCTCTGCGAACCGCCACCCCGCCACCTCAATCCCGCGTCACCAATCGCCGACCAGCCTAACCTCCGGTTCGAGCCAGACGCCGCTCTGCTCCTTGACCTTGTTGCGCGCCATGTCGATCAGCGCGCGCACTTCCGCGGCCTGAGCGCCGCCAAGATTCACGATAAAATTTGCATGCTGATCCGAAAAAGCCGCGCCGCCCAGCCGCGTCCCCTTCAGACCCGCGCCTTCCAACAGCTTGCCCGCGAAATTTCCCGGCGGGTTCTTGAAGATCGAACCCGCATTGGGCACGCCACGCGGCTGGCGCGACGCACGCCTGGCCTTCATCTCCGCGACTCGCGCCATCAACTGCGCGCGATCGCCGCGAGCTAGCTCGAAATCGACTCGCGTGATTACGAAGTGCGCCGGCAACTCGGTGCGCCGGTACGAAAACTTGACTTCGTCCCTGCTCAGCGCAATCGCCTCGCCAG
The DNA here is from genome assembly GCF_050015535.1 of Binatus soli (SeqCode). Taxonomy (NCBI): domain Bacteria; phylum Candidatus Binatota; class Binatia (SeqCode); order Binatales (SeqCode); family Binataceae (SeqCode); genus Binatus (SeqCode); species Binatus soli (SeqCode). The sequence goes on from NZ_JBEKBF010000001.1 coordinate 129,641, forward strand.
CCCCGGTGACGCCGTGCACCAGAGTGACCACCTTGGCGATTTCGCCGCCGAACGCGCCCGCATTCATCACCAATCCGCCCCCGACCGTGCCGGGAATACCCTCGCCGAATTCGAGCCCCTCAAGACCCCGATCGACCACCGCCTGGACCAGGGTACCGAACGCGGCGCCAGCGCCCGCAACGACTTTCGTGTCGTCAATTTTTATTTTCCCGAAGCCATCGCCGAGCCTCACTACCAGCCCGCGCATCCCGCGATCGCTCACCAGCAGATTGGTCCCTGCGCCGAGGCAGAAGCATGGCACGCCGGCGCGATACGCCGCCGCCTTCGCATGCATCAGCTCGGTTTCGTCCTCGACGGCAACGAACAAGTCAGCGGGTCCTCCGATCCGAAATGAGGTCAGCTCCGCCAGCGGCATCGCGGCGCGGATTCGCGCGCCAAATCTCTCGCGCAGCTCGCGTTCAAGCGCCTTCATGGATTTTGACCTCGGCGTTGAGCGCATCCAGTATTTCGCCGCCCATCTTGTAGATATCGCCCGCGCCTAAAGTCGCGATCACGTCACCCGCGCGCGAGCCTGACGCGATGCGCGCCGCGGGATCTTCCTCGGCGCCGAGGTAATGCACTTCGAGATGCCCCCGTGCGCACAGCGCCTCGTACAGACGCCGCGCGCAGACGTCGGCAATCGGCTCCTCGCCGGCCGGATACACATCAAGCAAGTAGAGCACGTCGGCATCGTCGAATGCCGACAGGAAATCGTCGAACAAATCGCGCAGCCGCGTGTACCGATGCGGCTGAAAGACTGCTACCACCCGGCGCTTGAACGATGCCCGCACCGCGGCCAGCGTCGCGCGCACCTCCGCCGGGTGATGCGCATAGTCGTCGAGCACGATTCGTCCCGCCGCTTCGCCCTTGATCTCGAATCGCCGGCTGATTCCGCCGAACTTGGCCAGCGCCGCCGCCGCGCGCTCGAAGCTGATTCCAATTTCCATCGCGACTGCGATCGCCGCGAGCGAGTTCATCGCAACATGCACGCCCGGCGTCGGTATAGTCACTCGGCCAAGATGCTCGCCGTTGCGGATCACCTCGAAGCGAGTCGAAAGGCCGTCTATCACGATTTTCTCGGCGCGCAGATCCGCGTCCTGCGCGACGCCGTAGGTCACCATCGGCTTGCGAATCGACGCCATCAGGCCGCGCACGTTCACACTGTCGATTCCGAGTACGGCAACGCCGTAGAACGGCACCCGGTTGATAAAGTCCGCAAACGCCTGCCGCACTCGATCCATCGTGCCGTAATGATCGAGATGCTCCGGATCGATATTCGTCACCACTGCGATCGTCGGGATCAGCAGCAGAAACGACGCGTCGCTCTCGTCGGCCTCGGCAACCATGAAATCGCCGCGTCCCAGCCGGACGTTGGTGCCCGTATTGCGAATATTTCCGCCCACCGCGACCGTGGGATCGAGATTTGCCTCTTCCATGATCAGCGCGATCAGACCGGTCGTGGTCGTCTTGCCATGAGTGCCCGCGACCGCCACGCCGAGCTTGGCCATCCGCAGCAGCTCGCCAAGCATCTCGGCGCGCGCGATTACCGGAATTTTCATCTCGCGCGCTCGCGCGACTTCAGGATTGGAAAATTTTATCGCCGACGAGATTACCACCGCGTCGATACCAGCCTCATCCTTCACGTGCGCCGGATGATGCCCCTGGCTGATTTCGGCACCCAGCGACGCCAGCCGCGCGATCGTCGCCGAAGGTTTCACATCGCATCCGCTGACCCGCATCCCGAGCTTCAGGCACAGCTCGGCGATTCCGCTCATGCCCGCGCCGCCGATTCCGATGAAATGCAGCCGCCGCTGACGCGTCAAAAGACCATTTGCGTGCAGTTCACTCACGCTGCTGCTTTCTCCGCAACTTCAAAACATATTCTGGCTACGTGGCGAGCGGCGTCCGGATGCGCCGCCTGATGCGCCCGCAGACCCATCTCGTCCAGCCGCGCCGGATTCCGGATCAGCGCGTCAAGTTCGCGCGCGAGATTGGACGCAAGCTGCTCGTCGTCGCGGACTATTATCGCTCCGCCGCGCTTTTCAATCACGCACGCGTTGTGCAGTTGTTGCAAATCCTTATGGAACGGATAAGGCACAAAAATGGCCGCGCGCGCGCCAAGAGCAATGTCCGTGACCGTCATCGCGCCTGAGCGCGCGATAACCAGATCGGCGCGATGCAGCGCGTCGGCGACGTCGTCGATAAACGGCGCCACCTCTGCCGCGACGCCCATTTCGCGGTATGCACTCCTCACCAACTCCTCATCCGCCTCCCCAGTCTGGTGAACAATGCTCAAATTTATAACACTTTTTCCGCAGATTTTGAAAGCCCCTACAACGCCAATATTCAGGCGATGCGCTCCCGATGAACCGCCTAAAACAAGGATTTGTAATTGCCCACCCTCCCGGCGCGATCGGTCAGGATGGTATTGAAACCGGGTCGGATTGCCCGTGACCGCGACTTTGGAAGAACTGAAATAAGCCGCACTGTCACTGAAGCCGACGCAGATTTTGTCCGCGAATCTCGACAACATCCGATTCGCCAGACCCGGCCGCGTGTTCTGTTCCATCAACACCAACGGTGTCCGCGTCATGATCGCCGCCGCACCCATCGACGCCGACGCATATCCACCCGCGCTCACCACAATGCTCGGACGAAAGCGCCTGACCAGCGACACCCCGAGCCCAATCGCGCGAATGAATTCCGCCGACGCGCGCGCCCTCTCGATCACGCTATGCCCGCGAATTCCATGCATCTCGAATAATTCGTAACTATGCCCGCTTCTCGGCAGCCACTTCGCCTCAAGACCCGCGCTCGTGCCGACAAACAGCACCTCGATACCGGGACGCTCGCGAATCAGTTCCTCGCCCAGCGCAACGGCCGGAAAAAGATGTCCTCCCGTGCCGCCGCCTGCGATTATCACCTTCATCGCACCGCCGGCCGGCGCCCGAGCGCGAGTAGCGCGCCCAACGCCGCCATCGCGATGATGATCGAAGTGCCGCCGTAACTCAGGAACGGCAGCGGCAGCCCCTTGGTCGGGATCAGTCCGATCACCACCGACATGTTGATCAGCGCCTGAATCGAGAGCAGCGCGGTCAGTCCCACCGCGAGCAAGCTCGCGAACGGATCGGGCTCGTCATGCGCGATTCGCATCCCCCGAAACAGAATCAGCAGGAACAGCGCGACCACAACGGCCGCCCCGACAAGGCCGAACTCCTCGCCAACCACCGCGAAAACAAAATCGGTGTGCGCCTCCGGCAGATAGAACATCTTCTGACGGCCCGCGCCGAGACCTACGCCCCACTTACCGCCTTCGCCGAGCGCGATGAAAGATTGCACCAATTGGAAGCCGGCGCCGCGCGCGACCGACCACGGATCGAGGAACGTCGTCAGCCGCTTCATGCGGTACGATTTCGCTACCGCCTGGAACACCAACAGGCCCAGGGCCCCGCTGCCCGCGGCCGCAAGATGCTGCCAGCGCGCGCCCGCCGCCCACAGCATCGCGAACAGGATCAGCGCGATCATCACGGTACTGCCGAAGTCCGGCTGCTTCAGAATCATCAGCGTGATTGGCCCGACGATCAGAAAGACCGCCAGCGGTCCATGCGTGAACTTGCGGATCCGCTCCTGGCGCTTGCTCAGGAACCCGGCGAGGAAAAACACCAGCGCGAATTTCACCAGTTCCGACGGTTCCGCAACCACCGGTCCCAGCTTGAGCCATCGCCGCGCGCCGCCCTTCATCAGCCCGAGCCCTGGAACGTAGAGCAGCACCAGCATCACGACCGACACGATGAACAACGGCATCACGATTCGACGCAGACCCGCCAGCGAGAATTGCGACAGCAGGATCAAAATGACGAAGCCGGCCACGATGTGCGCCAGGTGAAGCTTGAAGAAATGGAACGCGTCGCCTTTTTTCTCGATGCCGAGAAAGTAGGTCGTGTTCAGCACCATCAGCAGCCCGAGCAACAACAGCACCGCCGCCGGCAGCCACAGCCACGGGTCGGGACGCCGATAGGTTACCCCGTCAAAGCGCCCGAACCAGCTCTTTATATACGTTGCCGCGTTCCGCATAGTCCTTGAACTGATCGAAGCTCGAGCACGCCGGCGACAGCAGCACCGTGTCGCCCGGCCGCGCCTCGCGCGCCGCATGTTCGACCGCCTCGCTTAGAGTCGCCACCAATTCGATCTGCGTGGCACCTTCGAGCGCCGCCGCCATCTTGTCCCGCGCCGCTCCGTTCAAAATCGCAAGCTTGACCTTGTCGCCGAGCGGCCGCCTCAGCGGCGCGTAATCTCCGCCCTTGTCGAGACCGCCTGCGATCAGAATTATCGGCGCCGCAATCGCGTCGATCGCCTCGACCACTGCGCCGACGTTGGTTCCCTTCGAGTCGTCGATATAAGTCACGCCGCCATGCGCATGTACGACTTCGATTCGATGCGGCAGCCCGCAAAATGACGCGAGCGCGCGTTCGATTTCTTCCATCTCGACACCAAGCGCGAGCGCCGCTGCCGACGCCGCCATCGCGTTGGATATGTTGTGCCGCCCACGCAGACGAAATCCTTCAAGGCTGATTCGCCCGCGACGCGCGCCATCGAAACCTAAATCGAAGACGATCGCGTTTGACCGATCGTCGAACCAAATCGACGCCCCGCCGCCGCCGCGCGCGTGCCCGAAGCCGATCACGCGCGAGCGCACGCCGTTGGCAAGCTTCCAAACATTGGGATCGTCGCGATTCAGAATCGCGTAGTCCGAAGCCTGCTGGTTTTCGAACAGCCGGGCTTTCGCGCGCCCGTAGTCCGCAAGATCGCGATAGCGATCGAAGTGATCGTCGCTCAGATTCAGATGCACGCCGGCGTGCGGCCGGAATTTCTCGATCCATTCGAGCTGAAAACTCGACACCTCGACGACCGCAACTTCCCACTTGCCATCGACCGCGTCGATTAACGGCGTGCCCAGGTTGCCGCCGACGAACGTGCGCCGTCCCGATGCCTTCAAAATCTCGCCGAGCAGCACCACGACCGTGCTCTTGCCGTTGGTGCCGGTGACCGCGGTGATTGGCGCCTCGAGGAAGCGGCCGGCGAGTTCGATTTCTCCGATTACCGGAATTCTCCGCTCGGTCGCAGCCCGCAGCAGAATCGAATCGCGCGGTACTCCCGGACTCGTGACGACCAGGTCGACGCCGTCCATCCAGCCTGCATCTTCGGCTCCCAGCTTCAGCGCACCTGCGGGTAGTTTGCTGCGCTCGACGTCGACACGTCGATCCGTCATCACGAGTTTCGCGCCGCGCGAGGCAAGGAACCGCGCCGCGGCGACTCCGCTGACTCCCAGTCCCACCACCATCACGCGCTTGTCCGACAGTTCCATCAACGCAGCTTCAGCGTGCTCAGTGCGACCAGCGCGCACACGATCGATACAATCCAGAATCTGATCACGACCACGGTTTCGGGGATGCCTTCGAGTTCAAAATGGTGGTGCAGTGGCGCCATCAGGAAAAACCGCTTGTGCGTCGCCTTGAAATAGTAGCGCTGAATGATCGTTGACACCGCCTCTGCCACGAACACGCCGCCGGCTATTATCAGCGCGAGTTCCTGCTTGGCCAGCACCGCCACCGTTCCGAGCGCCCCGCCCAGCGCCAGCGCGCCCACGTCGCCCATCATCATCGAAGCCGGGTACGCGTTGAACCACAGAAAGCCAAGCGACGCGGCGATCAGCGACGCACAGAAAATCGCAACCTCGCCGACGTTGGCGACATACGGTACCTGCAGGTAGCTCGCGAACTTGATGTTGCCGGCGACGTAGGTGAACGTCCAGTACGTGAACGCGACCGTCATCACGGGTCCAATCGCAAGACCGTCGAGTCCGTCGGTCAGGTTCACCGCATGCGAGCATCCCACGATCACGGCCATCGCGAACGGGATATAAAGCCACCAGTGCAGATCGGGATGAACGTTCTTCAGGAACGGCACCGTCAGATGCGTGTCGAAACCGAGATACAGGAACAGCCACGCCGCCGCGATGAACGCGCACGAAAATGACCAGGCCAGCTTCGCCGGGCCGCTCAGTCCAAGCCCTTTGCCGCGCGTGAGTTTGAAGTAGTCGTCGCTGAAACCGATCGCGCCGAAGGTCAGCGTCACGAAGATCGCGATCCAGACGTACGGATTCAGGATGTTGGCGAGCAGCAGCGTCGCCGCCAGCATCGACGCCACGATCAGCAGACCGCCCATCGTGGGCGTGCCGGCTTTCTTCTGATGCGCCTGCGGAACGACTTCGCGAATCGTCTGACCGATACGCAGCGTGCGGAACCGTTCGATCACAATCGGTCCCAGAGCCAACGACAGCGCCAGCGCCGTCAGCCCGGCCAGCACCGATCGCAGCGTCTCGTACCTGAGCGCGTTGAAGCCGGAATAATATTTGTGCAGGGGGTAGAGCAGCAGGTAGAGCATCGCGCGGCTCGCCGAGTATCAACTCTGCCCGCCGCCGAGTTCCGCCGCAATCTCGCGGACCACGACCCGATCGTCGAACGGGAGTACGCGCCCTGCCACCAGCTGATAGTCCTCGTGTCCCTTGCCCGCGATCAAGACCGCGTCGCCCGCGGTCGCGATTCTGAGCGCGATGGCGATCGCGGTGCGCCGATCCGGCTCCACGATATATCCGCCGCGCGTTGCAGCAATCGCAAACTCTTTCGGATTCCCGATTCGCGCACGTCCCGCCGCGATCAATCCCTTCTCGACGCCCGCAATTATCGCCATCGGGTCTTCGCTGCGCGGATTGTCGGAGGTCAGCACCGGGAGATCGGCGAGCCGTCCCGCAATCTCGCCCATGATCGGCCGCTTGCCGCGGTCGCGGTCTCCGCCGCATCCGAACACGCAAATGATCCTGCCCGCGCCGATGCGACGCAGCGCCGTCAGCACCGCCTCCAACGCGTCGGGCTTGTGCGCGTAATCGACCAGCACCGTGACTCCCGGTTTCGCCTGGATCGCTTCGAGTCTGCCGGGGGCCCCTGGGCATCGCCGCACCCCATCCGCCACCGCTTCCGATTCGACACCCAGGGCCGCCGACAGAGCCGACGCGCCCAGGATATTGAGCAAATTGATTTCGCCGATCAGCGGCGAATCGATCTCGATCTTTTTGCCGAGTACCGACAGCGTCGCGCGAAGTCCGCTCAAGTCCGCGTCGAATTTCTCGGGATGGACGTCGAGCGAGCGGTCCAGCCCGAAACTTATTTTCGAGCCCTTGACCGATTCGAGCACGCGCCGGCCCAACGGATCGTCGCCGCGCACCACCGCGACCGTGTCTGCCCGCCGGCTGCGCGGCAGTATCTCGGTGAACAGGCGCAGCTTCGCCGCGAAGTAGTCCTCGATCGTCGCGTGATAGTCGAGATGGTCGCGGCCCAGGTTGGTGAACATGCACGCGCGAAAGCTCAGCGCATCGACCCGCCCTTCCGCGATTCCAATCGACGACACTTCCGCCACCGCGTGACGCACGCCCGCGCGCTCCATTGCCGCCAGCGCAGACTCGAAGTCGATCGACTCGGGCGTGGTAAGTCCGCTGTAGATTTTCGTCCCGGCGATGAAGATGCCGATCGTGCCGATGATCCCCATGGGCATGCCGGCCGCCTCGAAAATCGACGCCAGGATGTAGCTGGTCGTGGTCTTGCCGCTGGTTCCGGTGATGCCGATCAAATCGACGCGCTCGCTCGGCGCACCGAAGAAACGCGACGCGGCCGCGCCCATCAGCAGGCGCGGCCGCTCGCTCTCGACCAGGGGTACCGCGGGGCGCGCCATTCCACCGTCCCATCCCGCAACCACCACAGCGCGCGCCCCACGGCTTAATGCATCGTCAATGTTGGCCCGGTTCCGCTTTGGATCGCGGGCCGTCGAGAAGTAGAGATGACCGGGCCTCGTCTGACGCGAGTCGTAGCTGAGGCCCGTAATTTCCACGTTCAGGTCACCGTCGATTCGACCGACGTCGAGTCCTTCGAGCAATTCACCAAGTTTCACTTTTCACTTTCGCCCGGCCAGCCCGCCGCCGCCGCTGAAATACGACGCGGGTACGACGCCAGATTGCGTTGCCGTTGCCGCGCCGGCTCCACTGTCCGCGACAATCGGCGCAAGCGTCAGTTTGACCGTCAAATGATTGAGCGGAGCGCCGGCGCCCGGCTCCTGCGCGACCACGTAGCCGCCGCCATGCACATCGACGTTGACGCGCGAGACGCGCGCCAACTCCATCGCGCGCCTGAGACTCAATCCCGCGAAATTGGGGGTCGCCCGCGTCAGTGTCGAACCCGTCAACACGGGCAGATAGTCGTCCACCTCGGCGGACGCCGCGGCAGCGCTCTTCGCGTCCGAATTTCCGCCCGCCGAATCTTTGCCGAAATCGGGCATCGGGATCACGCCGGCAGTATCGTAGGGCTGATTCGGCGCGATGATATTCAAATCACGAACCGCGCCCTGCGCGATTTCGCTGAACACCGGCGCCGCGATCAATCCGCCAAAATGCTCGTGGCCTACATCGTACAACACGACCAGGATCAACAGCCGCGGATCGTCCGCCGGCAAAAATCCCACGAACGACGAAACGTGGCGATTCTGATAGTAGGTGCCGTCTTCCGGATTCACCATCTGCGCCGTGCCGGTCTTGCCCGCCACGATAAACCCGTCAACGCGCGCCTTCGCGGCGGTGCCGCCGTCGGACATCACGACGTTGCGCAGCAGCAGGTTCATCTCATGCGCGATATCCGGCGCAATCGCGCGACGCATCACTTGCGGCGTATGCGTGAGGATCGCCCGCCCTTCCGGTTCGTAAGCAGCCCTCACCACGTACGGGCGGATGATATTTCCGCCGTTCGCGATCGCCGCGTACGCCACCGCCAGCTGGATCGGCGTGACCGCCACGCCCTGCCCAAAACCGTGATTGGCAAGGTCTATTTCCTTCCATCCCGACGGTTTGCTCAGCAAGCCCGCCGCTTCGCCGGGCAAATCGATTCCGGTGCGCGATCCGATTCCAAATGCGCGAAGTCCTTCATGGTAGCGCTCCGAGCCGAGCGTCAACGCGATCTTCGCCGCGCCGATATTCGACGACACTTCGATTATCCCGCCGAGATCGAGCCATCCGTGACGGCTGTGATCGTGGATCGTGTGCCGACCGATCGTGAAGTGTCCGTCCTCGCAGTAGAATTGGCGATCGAGCGTGATCGCGTGATCGGCCAGCGCGATCGAGCCGAGAATTCCCTTCATCGTCGAGCCCGGCTCGAACGCATCCTCCACCGCCGGGTTGTGCAGACGGTCGTGGACGTCGGCCCCGCCGGCGCTGACGTTGGCCATCGCCATCACTTCGCCGGTAAATGGATCGAGCACGATTGCGCTGCCGCGCTTCGCGCCGCTCTGAACTACTTCCGCCGCCAACTCGGTTTCGGCCAGCGATTGGATCGACGAGTCGATCGTCAGCTCGAGCTGCGCACCCGGCGCCGGCGCCTTGAGCGCCAGCGGGCTGTCGAAAATCGGATGCCCCAGCGCGTCACGATAGAAGCTCAGCTCGACCGCTTCGCCTCGCGCCAGCTTGTCGTATTGCAACTCCAACCCGGAGAGCCCCTGGCCATCCATCCCCGCCAACCCCACCACCGACGCCGCCAGGTTGCTCTCCGGGTAAAACCGCTTGTATTCGCTGATCGTGCCGATACCGTCGATTCCGAGCGCTTCCGCGGCCTGCGCTTTGTCCGGTGAAATTCGACGCTCGAGCCACACGAACGGCGCGTCCTTGCTCAGCTTCGATTCCAGGGAAATCGGCGGCATCGTCAGAATTGCCGCGAGCTTCGACCGCTCGGCCGGCGTGCTCGACTCGAGCACCCGGCGCGGCCGCGCGTAAACCGACTGCGTCTCGACCGATAGCGCCAGCGGCTCGCCGTTGCGATCGACGATCGATCCGCGCACCGCTGCGAGTTCGGTCCCGCCGCTATACTCGTGGCGGGCGAGCGAGTTCAATCGCGGCCCATATATCGCCACCAGCAGCACCAGCCGGATTACCGCGAAACCGAACAACGCCGCCAGTGCGAGCGTGAGTGCTCCGATTCGAGCGCGCCGCTGCTTGAACGATGCCTTCATGGGAGCATCACCACCTGCCCGCGGCCGGGCGGCGCAAGATGATATTGCGGCGCGAGCGCGCGCAGGCGATCCTGCGAGCTGAGCTGCGCGGCCGTCAGGCGCAGCCCGCGATTTTCGTTCTGCAGCTTGGTGATTTCATCGTGCAACTCGGGAATCCGATAGCCTTCCCGCGTCACTTCCAGCCGTATCATCAGCGTCGCGAATCCGACGACCGCGATCAGCGCGCCCAGCACCGCCGGCGCCGCCTTCGACGGCCGCCGCGCCGGTTTTACCCGCTCGCTCATCGTGCGCTCCGTTCGATGCATCGGACCCTTGCGCTGCGCGCGCGCGAATTGCGCGAAGTTTCCGACGACGACGGCTTGATCACCTTGCGCGCAATCGCCGTGTAGTCGCCGGCGCGCGCCAGCTCCCGAAAGCGCTCCTTGACCGGACGGTCTTCGAGCGAATGATAAGAGATAACCAGCATCCGGCCGCCGGGATTGAGCATCGCGGGGCCATCGCGCAGGAGGGCCGCGAGACTTTCCATCTCGTGATTCACCGCGATTCGAAGAGCCTGGAAGGTGCGCGTGGCAGGATGCGCTCCGCCGCGTCGATGCGCTCCCAGCGCGCGCTCGACGATCGCGCGCAATTCGCCCGTCGTCTCGATCGGATTGCGCCGGCGCGCATCCACGATCATCCTCGCTATCCGCCGCGACGCCCGCTCCTCGCCGTACGTATAGATGATGCGCGCGAGCTCCTCGGCGCTTTCTTCATTGACGATGTCTTGCGCGCGGATTGCCTGGCGGCTGTCCATCCGCATGTCGAGCGGACCGTCGAGCCGAAATGAAAAGCCACGCTGCGGATCGTCGAGCGCGTAGCTGCTCATGCCGAGATCGGCGAGCATCGCGTCGGCGCCGTCGAAGCCGTGTTGCTTCATCACGGCCGCAACTTCGCCGAAGTCCGCCCGCTCCAGCACGACGCGATCGCCGAATTCCGCCAGCCGCTCGCGCGCGACGGCCAATGCCGCCCCGTCGCGATCCAGCCCGAGCATCCGCGCCCTGGTCGCGCGCAGCATCGCCGCCGCATGCCCTCCGGTCCCGACCGTCACGTCGACGAACGCGAGCGGACCGTGTGCGGACAGCAGCCCGCACACCTCCTCCACCATCACCGGCACATGCCTCCGGTCCGCCGCGTCGTCTTCGTGTATCGCCGCCAGACTCATCGCTCGTCACAGACCCAGCTTCGCAAAAAATTCCGGATCCATTATCTTCTCCTCGGTGGCCTTCAAAACCTTCTCGAGGATCTGCTTGTCCCAAAGTTGAAAATGATCCTGCCGCGCCGAAAACGTCACCTCGCGATCGAGCGCCGCATATTCGCGAAGCTTGGGCGGAATCAGAATCCGTCCCTGCCGATCCACGGGCGCCTCATGCGCTCCGCCGATGATCAGCGTCTCGAACACCTGCACCCGCGGATCGAATCTCGGCTTCGTTCGCAGAAGCGCGTTGAGCGTCTCCCACTGACTCGGTGGATACAGCGCCAGGCAACGCTCTCCGTCGAACGGGAAATTGGTGATATAAAGACGATCGTGATTCTCGCGCTGGAGAACTTCGCGAAATCGGGCCGGGATACTCACCCTCCCTTTCTCATCGATCGAATGGTCGAAGCGGCCGTTGAACACCGTGTCTCCTCCCCAGCGTCCCACAACATCCCACTCTGCCCCACTTCAGTCAAGCGATCCGCGAGTCCTGCGATGCGATAAAGTGACTATTAGCTCAAATAGTTAGTAAGCGAAGAAAAAGCGAAACTGAGGCTCGCTCTGGCTATTCGACGCGAAACCTACGCACCAAAAAGGGCGCAGCGCCGACCGCCATCGAGCGCTTTCGCTGTGTTCAGCTTGACAGCACCGCCATTCATTGGCGAAACTCGCGCCGACTGGCTGGTCGATCCACCAAATTGGGAATTAAGACCCTTAAGCTCATCGGGGCGGAGAGAGGATAGATGAAGACGGGAAGTTCTTGGCTGCGAAGCGCCGGAATCGTCGCAGCAGGCATAATAGTGGCGGTGCTGGTCATCAGCCCTGCCGCTCATTCAAGGCAGAAAAAGAAACAGGTCGCGACACCGACCGATACCATGACGCCGACCGCCACGCCGACCCCTGAAGTTCACGTGTGGAATTTCGACCAGGACAAAGCGGGCGCCGTGGCCTCGGGATGGAAAGCGCTTGAAGGCGATTGGCAGGTGATTGCCGACCCGAGCGCGCCGAGCAAGCCCAATACATTCGGCTTGCCCCCGGGCCGCCTGCTCAAGTCGCTGACCAACGCGCTCGAGTATTACCCAATGGCGATTCAAACCGATCCGACTGAGTATTCCGACTTTACTCTCGAAGCTCAGTTCAAATCTGCGGGCGGACGTTTCGATTGCTCCGGCGGTCTCATCTTCCGCTACGTCGACGACAAAAACTTCTACCTGCTGTCTGCGGGATGCCCCAGCGATTACTTCGCTCTGTCGCGGATGACCAACGGGGAGCTTGTCTCCCTCAAGCAGAGCGTCGTGCCCACCGACAAAGACACCTGGTACCGGCTCAAGGTCACGGTCCAGGGTGGACACTTCATGTGTTACGACGATGACAAGATGATCTTCGATTCTGACGACAGCAAAATAGCCAAAGGCAAAATCGGACTCTGGGCGCGCGACGATTCGCAGGCGCAATTCGACGACATGAAGATAACGATTCTTGGCTCAGGCGATAGCGGAGCGAGCGCCGCGCCCGCCGCATCACCGTCGCCGTAGTTGATTCGTTCTGAGGTCCGCCGCGGTAACAGTGTTGCCGGGCGCCCGCGCGACGGTTGCATCCGGGCGCTTGGCAACTTACTCTGAACTCTGATGGACACCGTCGAAGAGAAACCCCGCATGGAGGTTCGCGTCGAGCCGCTGCGCGGTCTTCCTCTTGTCAAGGAAGTCGCTGCCGCAGTTGGCCGGGCGTTGGGTCTGACTCTGCTGTGGGGACTTGAAATCGTCCGGGATTCGTACTTCCGCCTTCTCGATCGTCTCAACGTTCGCCCGCGCCACAAACGCGCGAGCGCGTTTCCTCCCGGCCAACCGAAAAAACGCAAGGCCCCCACCACTCGCTAGCCGAATTTCCGCGCGCCGGCTTTTTGGTGCCCTCCGAAGCGTTAGATTTATCCGCGATTGTTCCCCTTCCCACGAGGGAAGCGATTAGGGGCCAGGTTTGCGCTTGTCGCCATCCCCTCTCCGCGCGCCCGCTTCTTTGCGCCATCCCGAGCGAAGTCTGCGCAGCCGAGGGACCCCGCATCCGCTGTCTCATTCTCGTCGAGCACCTGCGCCAGGTATCGCGCAAGCTTCTCGTCGAGCACCCGCACGAGCGCGTCGGTCTGCGCGGCTTGCGTGATCTTCAGAAATCCTTCGAGGCGATGCTCGCGGTCGTGAATGTGAATCAGCCGCGCGATCATGCTATGCGAGAGCGCTGCCAGTTTGATCTCGAGCGCGCGACGAATCCCCTCCATCGCATCCTCGAGTTCCGCCTGCGGCGACGCCGCGCCCAGCTGAAACCCGCAGCTCGAACATCGCGGCGTCGTCTCGGGCGCGATTGCGTCCTTGAGCTCGCATCGCACCACGCGCGCGCTTAGCTCCGCCACCCGCGCCCCCAGATGCTCGCCTTCGGGGGGACCCAGCGCGGCGATCGCGTTGAGCCGCGTGAGCGCGTCGAAGTACCGCCGCGCGTCGCCGGCCGCCAGCTCCAGCCGCTCCATCTTCACACACCATCGCGCATGCGCGCTCAGATAACACTGCACGTACGTCCATTTGAATTTTTGAAAGCGTGCTTCCAGCCCGTCCAGGCTGCGCGGCGGGCCCGTCAGGATTCGCGGCCCAAGTTCCACTCGGAGCAGTTCGCACTCGGTCTCCAATGAAGCAACCGCCGATTCGCGCGAGACACTTTCGGACAAACCGGCCTCGTCCGGCACCGCGCGCAGTCCTGTCGCAGCGAGAAACTCGCGCATCGAGCGCATCCGCGGGATCGACTCGCAAGCGGCCGCGATTGTCTCGTACGCGCCGGCGATTTGGACGGCCGACGCGAGATACGATCGATCGGCCGCCGCCTCGAGCATCGCAGCCGCGCCCGATTCCGCCAGCGCGATATATTCCGCGATCGCCGTGCGATTAGCCGCGGGCATCTCGAAGTTCGCTTCCGCAAGCGCCGACGCAAGCACGTCGCGCGTGCGGGTTGCCGCCTCGACGGCGTCGGCCATCGCGGCTTCGAGTCGTTTCAGCCGTGCATCCAGCCCCTCGCGGTCGCGCGCGAGCGTAAGCCGCGGTTCGAATCGCCGCGCCAGCACGAGCGCCGCGTTGAACGCCGCGAGCTCCGGCGCGCCTGCGGCCTGCGGGTCAAACCGGGCCGCGTCGGTCTCGAAACGGATCACGCCGCCGGTGGACACCTCCAGCCGGCGCAACAACTCGCGCACGGCCGCCAGCGCCCGCTCATCCGCCGTACCGTCGCGCGCGACCATCGGCACTCGCGACTTCAGTTCTTCGATCGCCAGCGCCGCCGTGCGGCGGCACGGCGGCGATCCCGTCGCGCGCAATCTTCCACGCGGCGCGCCCGGCTTCAGCCAGGAGCGCCTTAACCCGGTTTAAAATTACCGCATTCATAGTCAGGTCGGGCGGGTAGATCAGCCGCGCCGGCGATTCGCCGCCGCCGGCGCCGGCGAGAGTCGGCGAGGACAACACTTCGCGCGCCAGGCGCGACAGCGATACGATCGCAGCGACATCGGAACTTTCACCGGCTGCTTTGGGACGGGTGGCGATTGTTCGAAGCGCGCTTAGTGCTACCGGATGGAACGGGAAAATCGCATCGGGCGCCAATCCCGCCGTATCTATTCCAGCGTACGCGATGCCGGCGTCGAGCTCGGCGTCCTCGACAAGTCGTCGTGCGCGCCGCACCGCGACGATCGTTTCCTCGTTCGCGTCGTGCGGCGCCACCGCCAGCGGACGCGTCGCTTCCGGAGCCATCGTGCGTCCGGCCGCGATCACGGTGAACTTCACCTGGCGGAACGACGCGGCAACTTGAGCCAGCATCTTAAAGAAATCCGCCGCCGACTCGCATTGCGAAGTTCCGAAATCTATCGCGACCGTTATCGCCCTGATTCCCGTCCGCCGTGCGGTCTCCAGCCCCACGTTCAACGCGGCCGCACCGCGCATCTGCCGGAAAAGATCGCCTGATGAGCGCGGGTCGCCGCCGATTTGTTCCGCCAGGACGCTCAACAGGAACAGCTCGACCTCTGCCGCACTCACCCGTCCGGCCAGTTCGAGGCCGCACACCAGGCGGCGCATGTTTTGCGCGTCGAGCGCGCCCGCCCGCCTCTGCAGCGCGATTACGTAGTCAAGGAAATGCGTCTTGCCGCATCCCGCCGGTCCGCCAATCCAGAACACCGCCCCTTGCGGCTCAGCAAGGTGCTGATTGAGGACTTCCCACGAGCGTTCGGCCGCGCGCGTGAGCACGTAACTCGCGACGGTCGAGACGCGCGGCGACGTCTCCAGTTTCAATCGTTCGGGTGCAGGCGGCTCAAGCTCGAACCAGCGCCGCGGGCTCGCGCGCCGCCCCCCGCCGTTCTGCAATTCCATCTGATGAGACTATCGCAGTAGTGAGCATCAAAATGTCACGTTATGTGGACCAAAATGTGGAAAATTGGTCACTCCGGGAACCAGCCGGGGCCGGCCCGTGTACCAAGTCAGGAAAGAGACCGAATCAAAGTTAGCGAAACCCACGGTGGGTTTCACATTAAATTTAAGTGGATTTCCTCCTGCCCTACTCCCGGCACTCATTCCATGCCTGCGACGGCGCGTTGTTGTAGTTGAATCTCACGCACGCGACCGACGCACACGCACCAACCAAATCCGCCGTCGGCGGCACGTTCGCCTTCTTCATCAGCCACAGATTCAGCTCATTGACCATCTGCGGACCGAGTCCGTTCAGCTCCGGGACAACTACAATGTAGAGGGCGTCCTCCTGGCGCCGCGCCGTTGACCACGAGCCCCGCCGCGCAATCGACGGGAACGCCTGTATCCTGCGATGCGTTGCCGGACCCTCGACCACCTTCCAGTTGTTCGCAATCTCAACCGCCAGATGACGCGGGAACTCTTCCGTCAGGCCGCGGACATCCGTATCGCCGGGCCGTTCCACGCCGGCCGCGCAAGAGTGAACCTCGTTCCAGTAACGATCGATCGCTAACGCTGCGGCCTTCCTCGCGGCCTCGGTCTTATACTGGCCGTTGGTCTTGACGCGAATTCCGCCGGGCGTAATCAGGTCGGCCGTGAATTCCGTTGGCGACAACTCGAGCGGCCGTTTCCCGACTTCAGCCGGAGCGCCAGTGTCGTTCGACGGATAGTCAGTTGATTGCGTGGGCTCGCACGCGATTAGCGCATTCGAGACCGCGAGCGCCAATGCGACCGCCGACGCGCGCCGGATCGTCGCGCGAAACCGCCCGCGAGCGACTCCACGCCTGAACCCATCAAATTGTGCGACGCGCATCCGCTCAGATGACTCCGTCGCGCTTTAGGCGTTCGAGTTCGTCGGCGCCAATCCCGATCGACCCGAGTACGAGCGCGGCCCTATCAACTTGCGAATGTAAGCCGGAATTTCCATATCGAACCGGGCTTTCCAAACGAGCTACGCGGGCTTGTATCCTTCCACGCGATTCTCGATTGCATGCCTGAGCGCGTTAATTGAGTCGAGAGTCTGGGTGATCTTCACGAAAGTCTCGATTTTTGCAACCAGCTTGTCTGCCTTCAACTTCGCCCACCTTGTTTCGGCTTCTCTGGGCTTTATGCCATGCAACTCGTACAGTACCGAGATTTGCTCGCGGAAAACATCCAGCGGACCAAGCGCTCCCACCAGTGAGCGCAATTGCTGGATGTTGGCTGCTTTGGTGCGTGATATGCCGTGATGTCCTTCTTCCAACTCTTTGCCCAAGACGTCGAGAGTGGCTTTAAGAGACTCGCTCGCCGCGTCCACGTTCACAGTCTCCAGTAGCGCGACGGCCACGTTGATCTGAGCGGCCGTGTCAGCGATTTCGAGCAGGCGCTCTGACCTTTTGAGTTCGTCAAGCATTTGCTGAACTTTCTTGGTGCTTTCCATAAGCGTGCTCCCTCGTTTATTCTATGGCATAAGCATTTTTCTCGCTCAACGATCTCTATTGAGGGGTGCGTTCGATCTCGGGCGACCTACTCATCGCGCACTACCGGTCAACGTCGGATCCATGACAATGCCGGCAAAGAGCAGCGCGCCGGATTGCTGCTCGGTAATTGCGAAGAAGAACGGGTGATCCACGATCATCACAAACGGAGGCATGGATGCACGAACCGCAAGGGCCACACTGATGCCGATTGAGGTAGCGGCCGCGGCTTCGGTTCCCTCCTCATCGACTTTTACCCACGTCTTATGTTCAACGTCACTGATGAATAGGTAGGGATGAATTCGCGAAAAATCAGCTCTCCCGACATCGAACGCCAACCTCATTCCCATTTCCTTCAGAGTATCATTGAGCTGCTTGCTGTACGTCGTTTCGAACTTTGGGATAACTATCTCTCCGGACCTTCGAGCAAACTGACTTGTCCATTGCGTCCAATGCGTTTCATCGAGTGAGCGGATAAGATCGGGCAGTCCCGCCGTCTTGCGCGGCATAAATACGTACATCGCATAGCGCTGATTGCCATAGGGGATGCGAATGGCCTGGAAGTCCTGATTCTCGAGGTAAGAGTAACTTCCCGATTGATCCATCATTGCGGTCTGGCGCGAATCGCCGCTCAGAAGATGAAACGGCCGCGGCCGCGTTTGTGCTTTTTTGAACTGCGATGACCAGCGGCCTTTGAAGTAGACCGCGTCGGTCAGCATCAGCCGGGTATCGCCTCTAATCCCCGCGACTAAGACCGGAATCCGGTGATGGGTGTTTTTGTCAACCCACGAGTTGATTTCCGCGGCGGCACCTGTCGGATCGCCGATGAAATCCAGACTCGCAGCGTTGGCATCGTAGAAGGATTCGCACACTGTGCGAAAATCCGGATTGATTGGAAAGTCTTTCTGTACCCACAGCGCATTGGCGATTTCAGTCTGCACCGCGGGATCCGCCTCCGCGAGGGTGTGCATCAGGTAGTGATTGGCTCGATTGATGTCCTCATCGCCAAGCGATCCGAGAGCGAGCGTCCTGGCCATCTCCGTTTTGGTATCGCCAGCCGCGCCGTTGTATGCCATCGCGAACGCCGTCGCGACACCAAGCGGGGATATGACGGTGTTTTGAGTCGGGTCCTTGGCCAACGCGTTCAGCAGCCGAAAGCCGAAATCATCCGTCGCTGAAGAAACCCGGCTGATGACCGCCGGGTCGGGAGCGGGGATGTTCGCGGCTGCGATGCCTTCGCCTTTCACCAAAGCGCACGACGTCGCAATCGATGCGAGTACGAGCACGGCCCCTATCAACTTGCGAACGTAAGCGGGAATTTCCATATCGAACCGGATTTTGAAGTCCGCTTCAGCCTTCACGCATATACCACACGGCCCGCCTTTGCACGGCTCCAGCCCAGTTCAATGGTGTCCTGATTTAATTGGCCCCGACATGCTCGAAGCACTCCGACCCGCGCACGATCTCGCCGGCCGCGTCATGGTTGTTCTCCTGAGGCCCCGAACAGGCGGACTTCTCTCACAGGAAAGGGGATCTCGATCTTGCTCGCCCGGAACCGCTCGACGATGGCCTGATACAACTCCCCTCTTGCGGTGATCATATCCGCAATCATTACCCACGGCTGAATAGAAAGTGTAACAGACGAATCGGCAAGCTCGCTGATTCCTATCCAGGCTGCCGGTTCCCTTAAGACGCGCGGGTCTGCCGCAACAACCTGTTTGGCAACAACAAGCACCTCGGTCAGATTCGCGCCGTAGGCAACCCCAACCTTTAGCTGAAGCTGGCGGATCGTGCCGTAGTTATGGAGAATCTCGCCGACGATTTTGTGATTCGGTATGACGATGCGGGATTGATCGAGCTGCGCCAGAGTCGTTGAGAAAAGCTCGATCGTGAGCACCTGCCCCTGAACACCGAGCAGCTCGATATACTCTCCAACTCGATAAGGTTTGGTAAAAACGATCGACAGTCCGGCGATGATGTTTGCGAGCACGCCATGAAAAGCAAAGCCCACGCCCACGCCGGCGACGCCAACCGCGGCAACCAGCGGCGCGATCTGGAAACCAAGCTTGTCGAGCGCCACCAACAGCGTGAGCATAAGGACGAGAATTCGGGTTGCTCGGACGATCAGCAGGCGCATCGGCGCCTCCTTCACCCGAGCTTCGAGGCCTCGATTGGTGAGGTTCGCGACCCAGCGGGCCAGGAGAACGCCGACGATTAGAATGATCATCGCGCCAAGGATTTGGAATCCGTACCGGATGATAAGGTCCAGGGTGATGTCTTTTGCCGTCATGATGCAGCCTCCTTTGAGGGTGTTTTCTCTATTCGCTCAAACTCCTTTCCGCGGGCAAGAGAGACGCCATTCCAATGTCCCTTGAGGCGGACACCACCCCAGTTTTTGGCCCGGGGACTTCGCTCAGATGACTCCGTCGCGCTTGAGGCGTTCGAGTTCGTCGGCCCCGATTCCGATCGAGCCGAGCACTTCGGCGTTATGCTCGCCAAGCTCGGGCGGCCTTCTCATCGGCCGGTCACCTTCCGGCGCATCGGACATCTTAATAGGAGTGCCGGCGACGCGGATTGGACCCCTGGTGGGATATTCGCTGTCGATAAGCATCCGACGCTGAGCGATTTCAGGATCGGCGATCACTTCCTCGACCGTGCGCATCGGCGCGCACGGGATTCCCGCCTCGATCAGTCCCTCGACCATCGCGTCGCGCGGCTGCGCTCGCGTCCAATCGGAGACCATCGCGTCGATTTCATCGGCAATCTTCAGACGTGCGCCATGATTCCTGTATCGCGGATCGGCGATCAGCTCTTCGCGTCCCATCAATTTCGCCAGCGTGCGCCAATGCGCTTCGGTCAGGCAAAAGATCAATATCTCGCCGTCGCGCGCTGGATAGAGGTTGGTCGGGCATGCGCCCCAATGACGATTCCCCAGCCGCTCGAGCTTCATCCCTTGCAGCGCGGGCGCAACCGCGCTGGTCAGCGCGGCAATCGCCACGTCGAGCATCGCGACCTCGACATGCTGTCCGCGGCCGGTCCGCCCCCGACGTATCAGCGCGGCCAGGATTCCGCTCACCAGATGACTCCCCGTTCCCATGTCGATGAAAGTGGCGGGGGTCTTCACCGGATGGTCGGGAAATCCGGTGATACTGATGAATCCCGACGACGCCTGGATCGTATTGTCCATCGAGCCAAGCTTCGCGTACCTGCTGTTCGAGCCGTAGCCCTTGCCTGACGCGTAAATCAGCCGCGGAAACCGCGTGGCGATCTGCTCGTATCCCAGTCCGAACGACTCCATCACGCCGTCAAGATAATTCTCGACAAGCACGTCGGCGTCCTCGAGCAGCTTGAGCACGATTTGCTGCCCGCGCCGATCTTTCAGATTGATCGTGACCGAGCGTTTGTTCGCATTGAGCATCAGGAACGAGTAACCGGCGCCGCCCGGCGGCAGTTTCGGCTGCCGCAGCACTTCGCCTGTCACGGGAGGCTCGATCTTGATGACATCGGCGCCCATCGCCGCGAGTTGAAGCGTGCAGTACGGCACCGCGTAAACCTGTCCCAGATCGATCACGCGGACTGCGTCAAGAGGCAAACCCGGCAGACTCATCGCGCCTCTCCTTGTTCAGTCTTCATCGCAAAAGCGAGCGGGCGATCACCATCCGATGCACTTCGCTGGGGCCTTCGCCGATCCGGCGGATTCGCGCCTCGCGGTACCACCGCTCGATGGGGAACTCCTTGCTGACGCCGTAGCCGCCATGAATCTGCACAGCGCGATCGATCACGCGGCCGAGCACTTCGCTCGAATAGAGCTTTGCGATCGACGCCTCGGTGCGGAAATCTTCGCCGCGATCGGCCTTCCACGCTCCTTCCCACGTCAGCCACCGCGCCGCGCGCAGCTCGACCTCCGAATCCGCGAGCATCCACTGTATCGCCTGCCGCTTGGCGAGCAGTTCACCGAAGGTGCTGCGCTGCTTGGCATGATCGATCGCCATCCTGAGGGCAGCCACTCCCACCCCGACATTGCACGCCGAGTACGGAAAGCGCAGCCGCGTCAGCAGATCGAGGCATAGATTCAGGCCCTCGCCCTCGGGCCCCAGGCGCTGCTCGATTGGCACGACGCAATCTTCGAACTGAACCTCATTGGGTACCGCCGAGGTGCGCAGTGTGCGAATCGGCCGCGCCGTGAATCCCGGCGCGCCCTTCTTGATTATGAAGCAGGTGATTCCCTTGCGGCCGGCCTTGGCGTCGGTGCGGGTGAAGACGACGCCCCACTCGGCCTCGTGCGCATGCGAAATGAAAATTTTCGTTCCGTTGAGGACGTAGGTATCGCCCTGGCGAACCGCTTTGCACTGGATCGCGCCGGCCGGATCGGAACCGCCCGACGGTTCCGTGATCGCGAAGAAGGTGTGCCAGGCATTCTTGATGGTGCCGCCGGCGTAGGTGCGCTTCTGTTCCTCGCTGCCCGCGTAGATCACCGGTGGCGGCGTGCGCCCGAAGACCCCGCATCCAGGGTTGTAGAGTCCCATGCGATGCTGCGCCATTTCCTCGGTCAGCACGCACATGTCGAAAGTGCCCAGACCACCGCCGCCGTACTCGCGCGGCGCGCCCATGCACCACATTCCGGCGGCTTGCACCTTGCGCGCGATCGGCCAGTATTCATCCTCGGGAATCTCGGGCGCGTCGGGATCGATCCGCGCTTCGATCGGGATAATTTCCTCGCGGATTATTCTTCCAACTTGACCGCGAAGCGACCTCAGTTCCGGCGACAGTACGAATCCATTGTCAGCGTCCATCAGAACAGTTCCTCCGGCGGTTTTCCGTCTCCATCGAGCCCGCGCGCAAGCGCGTTGAGCCACATCTCGCGGATCCATTCGAGATCGTACGCGCCCCAGGTTCCCTTGATTTCGGGATCGATCCCGCGGATGCGCTCGATGGCGCCCGCGACTTTGGCGATGGCGGCTTCGCCACGTATCCGGCGATCGGCGCCTGCCTCGCCGAGCGCTCCCAGATAGTCAGACAGTCCCGCGAGCACGTCGCTGCTATAGCGCCAGAGACCCTTCTCCGCATCCGCGAGGGGAGTATCCAGGCTCAGCGCAATCTGGTCAGCCGCGGCAATCGCCTCGTTGAACGTCAAGGCGGCTTCTCGCAACTCGTCGCGCTTGCGCGCGGTCCTTTCGGGCGGCATCACCGGCAGCATCACGTCGGCATAGTCGAGGCACAGCTTCGACGCGCGCTCAACAGCGCGATAGGCGGCGGCCATCTCGGGGGCGCATCGCGGATGCCGTCCGACGGATACGTCAACTAAAGTTGTATCGGGCTCGAAATCGGGATCTCGCGATCCGCGAACGAATGCCTCCAGGTTCACAGGATAGGCCATGACGCTGTAGGCGCCAAAAGTCAGGCACGAAATGCTCGTGATCCCAAGCGACCGATAGGCGCGGAGATCGCGCGCCACTACCGCAGGCGTCGCGAAGCCCAAACCGCCGAACAGGATCGCGTCGGCGTAATACTCGAAGACGTGGCCGCGGCCCTTGAAGATCTCGATGTAGCGTTTGAGCGATTCGAGGTAGCGCGGATTAATCTCGCACGCCGGATCGTCGATCGCATGGCTGTAGCATCGTTCGCGCGGCGCCCATTCGAACCATACGTTGTCCAGCGGCCTCAGGCCGGGATGCGGATCGATGGTGTCGTGATAGGCGAGATAGGCGATTGGCGGAGCATCGGAGTCATCGGCGAGTGCACCGGCAATTGCATTAACGACATTCATGTATTGGATCTGCGGCGGGAGCTCGCGGCATTGACCGCATCGGCACCACGCGCCGCGCCATACGTCGGCGCCCCAGATGTGCAGCAAACTGTTCTCGGGATGGTCGTGAACGTAGGCGAGCGCGCCCGCGCGGACGATAGCAACGGCGTCGGGATTGGAGACGCAGAGATTGCCGCGGGCGATTCGAACGCCGTCGTCGCCGGCCGGGAAATACTCCGGGTGCTCCGCGAAGCGATCGCGCGGCAGCAGAAGTTGCAGGACGTGGCCGCCATATTCGACGTCTATTGCGCGCTCGCGCAGAAGCGGCGCGATCTCGTCGATCTTGAGGCGCGTGTCGTGCGCATGGCGGATGTACGAGAACGCGTTGATCCCCTGGCGCGCCATCCATGGGATGAATTCGCGGTCGTGGCGAAGATGCAGATCGAGGCGGTCGGCGAAGTTGTAGTTCCAGGTCATGATGTCGGACACGAATGCGCGACGCTTGAAGGCGGGAGTTACGCGCCAGGGTTCGAGCGCGCCAACGCGGGCACTCTCGATGCGCGGATACGATGGCGCAACGCCCGGTGGGAACTGTGCGCCGAGCTTTTCGAGCAGATTCGACGCCGCATGGATTAGTCCGCGCTCCGTCCCGGCACGAATCACTATCGAGCCGGCGCCGGCGCCGCCGCCTTCGCGTGTGACCTCGAAGCTGTCGCCTTCCAGTGCGATAGGCGCTGCGTGCGCGGAAGGCGCCGAATCGCCGAGCTCAATTCTCATTTCGGCTCGTGGTAGCGACGCGTCCGCGGACGATCCGACCCGAGCGGCGAGCATCGCCGCGAGTCCGCTCGACAGATCGCGAGCGGCGAGCGCCGCGACTTCGCCGCCGGCGCCGCTGAAGCGTACTCGGGGACAGGGGCCGACGCCTGCTTTGCTCACTTCTTATAGAACTCCCGATGTGTTCGACCCGTCGTTTTTCCGGGGGTCCCGGAATGATAACATGAGCGTCGCGCTTTGATAGCGTGGCCGCATCCTAATCGAAACCATCGACAGGTCCGATCCGCACAATGCCGAGTCCAAATGAAATTCTCGCCGAACTCAAGAAAATAAAATACCCGGGCTTCACCCGCGACATCGTGTCGTTCGGGATCATAAAAGATATCGAAGTCGCGTACGCAGGCGTGACCGTCTCGCTCATGGTGGCGTCGGCTAAACCCGAAGTCGTCGAGAAAATCGTGGCCGAGGTGAAGACGACGGTTGCGGCGATGCCGGGCGTGCCTGCCGTCAACGTCCAGGTCGAGCAGGCTCCGCAGAGCGCGCCGAGGGCTGCGGCCGGGATAGCGCAGCCGCGGACAATCGCGGGCGTCAAGCACATCGTCGCGGTGGCCAGCGGCAAGGGCGGAGTCGGCAAATCGACGGTCGCGGTGAACCTCGCGCTCGCGATGCACGCGTTGGGTTGGCGCGTCGGCCTGATGGACGCCGACGTGTACGGGCCAAGCGTGGCGATGATGGTCGGGGTCGAGAAGGCGGTGACGGTCACACCCGAGCGGCGCATCATTCCATTGGAGCGGTACGGAATTCGCTACATATCGATGGCGCTGTTCATCAACGACGAGACCGCGGTCATCTGGCGCGGGCCGATGGTCACCAAGCTCGAAACGGAATTTCTGTTCAACGTCGAATGGGGCGAGCTGGATTGCCTGGTGCTCGACCTAC
The DNA here is from genome assembly GCF_050015535.1 of Binatus soli (SeqCode). Taxonomy (NCBI): domain Bacteria; phylum Candidatus Binatota; class Binatia (SeqCode); order Binatales (SeqCode); family Binataceae (SeqCode); genus Binatus (SeqCode); species Binatus soli (SeqCode). Next base: position 154,409 of record NZ_JBEKBF010000001.1, read on the forward strand.
CTCCCGGCACGGGAGATGCGCAACTGACAATCACGCAGCGCGTCGCGCTTGACGGCGGCGTGATCGTGACGACGCCGCAGGAGATCGCGCTGCTCGACGTGAAGCGCGGCGTGGCGATGTTCGAGGAAGTTCACGTGCCGGTGCTCGGCGTGGTCGAGAACATGAGCTACTACGTTTGCCGCAAGTGCAACCATCGCCACGAGATTTTCGGCCACGGCGGCGGCGCCGCGCTGGCGCGTTCGCTCAACGTGCCGTTCCTGGGCGAGCTGCCGCTGGTTCGCGAGCTGCGCGAAGGGGGAGACCGGGCAAGCCCGATCGTCGCGGCCCTCCCGGCTCATCCGGTGAGCGCGGCGTTCAAGTCGATTGCGTCGAAAGTGATCGAAGGACTCGACCGATCGGAAGCCCAGCACGCGTCTTAGCGGATGTCAGAACGGCCAAAGATTTCGCTGATCACGATTACGCGCGACGAAGAGGCGCTGATCGGCCAGTGCCTGAAGAGCGCGTGGTTCTGCGACGAGAAAATCATCATCGATTCGTTCTCGACCGACAAGACGGTCGAGATCGCGCGCCGCCTCGGCGCCGACGTCGTGCAGCATGAGTTCACGAACTACGTGAAGCAGAAGCAGATGGCGCTCGATCGCGCGACGGGAGACTGGGTGCTGCTGATGGATGCCGACGAGCAGGCGACGCACGACCTCGGCGAGGAAATTGTTCGCACGGTATCATCGCCGGCGCCCGCCGACGGCTACCGGATTCGGCGCATCCTGTACCACCTGGGGCATTACTACTCGCACGCGATTTATCCGGACACGCCGGTGCGCCTGTTCCGGCGCGAACGCGGGCATATAGGCGGCCGCGATCCGCATGACAAGGTCGTAGTCGAAGGACGGGTCGAGCGGCTGGACGGGCAGATTTTGCATTTCAGCTACCGCGATATCGCGGATCACGTTGCGACGATTAACCGGTTCAGCTCGCGGGCGGCGATGGAGCAGGAGCCGAACGCGTTCACGCCATTCAAGATGATAGCGAATCCGGCGTGGCGGTTTTTCAATTTTTATATTCTTCGCGGCGGGTTTCGCGACGGCGGACGCGGATTGTACGCCGCGATGACGGCCGCATTCTACGTGTTTCTCAAATACGCGAAACTCTACGAGCGCCGGCTCAAGCAGGGGTGACCCCTTGTATCTTGCGGTCAGGGTCGCAAGATGGATTCAAACCTGGGCGCGGCAGACCGATAACCCCTGGGTCCGCAACGAGCGAGACCGCGGTGCAGCGCGGGTCGCCGCGCCCTGAAAACCAGGTCACAGCCCGAACAGTCGCCGGGGCCGGCGCAAGTGGTCGAGCCCGCACCGCGCAAGGACGGGCGCGGCCGGAACGCAGAGGTGCAGCGATGGAAGCTCAAGTGTACGTCGGGATCGATGTAAGCAAGGCGCGGTTGGACGTGGCGCTGGGGGCAACGGGTAAGTTGTTGGAGGTGGCCAACGATGCCGGCGGGATCGCCAGCTTGGTCGCACGGCTGGTGGAGCTTGCGCCGGCGCTGGTGGTGCTGGAAGCCAGCGGTGGGTTGCAGACCGCGCTGGTCGCCGAGTTGGGCGCGGCCGGGATGCCGGTGGTGGTAGTCAACCCGCGCCAGGTGCGCGAGTTCGCGCGCGCCAGCGGACGGCTGGCCAAGACCGACACGCTCGACGCGCGTGTGCTGGCGCTGTTTGCCGAGCGGATGCGACCCGAAGTGCGCCGGCTGCCCGACGCGCAGGAACTCGAGCTCAAGGCGCTGGTCGCACGGCGCCGCGAGCTGGTTGAGATGCTGACCGCCGAGCGTAACCGGCTCGGCAGCACGCCCAAGCTGCTGCACAAGGAGATCACCGCGCATATTCGCTGGCTGGAGGGCCGGCTCAAGGAGCGTGACGGTGATCTTGACCGGATGCTGCGCAGCTCGCCGCTGTGGCGCGAGCGCGAAGACCTGCTGCGCGCAGTCCCCGGAGTCGGTCCGGTGTTGTGCGCCACGTTGCTGGCCGACCTGCCTGAACTAGGCGCACTCTCGCGCCAGCAGATCGCCAGCCTGGTCGGCGTGGCTCCGCTCAACCGCGACAGCGGCAGCATGCGCGGGCGGCGCACGGTGTACGGCGGTCGCGCCCAAGTGCGCGCCGCACTCTACATGGCCACGCTCGCCGCAGTGCGCTGCAATCCCGCGCTTAAAGACTTTTACCTGCGGCTGCGCAGCATGGGTAAGCCCGCCAAGCTCGCGCTTACTGCGGCCATGCGCAAGCTGCTCACCGTCCTCAACGCCATGCTCAAACATCGCACCCCATGGAGTCCTCAATGCCCCGCCTAAAACAAAAAGCGCGATCCAACCCATCCTCTCAACCCCTTGAGGAGGGTGGGTTGGATCGCGTGTCCAGCTTGACCCCCATCACAGTCGCTGCACCCAACGTTAAGAGCAGGACTGGGGATCCACTTCTATCGCGGCGCAGACCTGATAATTTAACCGACAGCCCATGAAACGACTGCTCTTCTACGCGCGACGCTACCGGTTGCGTTACGCATTCGGGATCTCATGCACGTTCGCGAACGCCACGCTCGCGATGATCATTCCGTTGTTCATCCGCGGCGCGATAAACGCGACCGGCAAGCATCGATTCGACCTGGTCGCGCATTACGCGGAGTTGATGATCGTTTTCGCGCTGATGCTGGGAACAGTCCGCTGGTTCTCGCGCTTCGTTATTTTCAACGTGGGACGCGATATCGAGTACGACTTGCGCAACGATCTGTTCCAGCATCTGACGACGCTTGGCACCGACTTCTACCAGAAGTTCAAGACCGGCGACTTGATGTCGCGGATGATCAACGACCTGACCGCGGTTCGAATGATGGCGGGAATGTTCGTGATGTCGGTCTCGAATACTCCGCTGATGTTCGGGCTCGGGCTGGCTTTCATGAGTTCGCTCAGCCCGCACCTGACGTTGTTCGCGATACTTCCGTACCTTGTTCTGTTCGTCGCGATCCGCTGGCTCATGCGAAGTATGATGATGCGCAGCCTGAGAGTGCAGGAGGGGCTGGCGACGATCGGCTCGAAGGTGCAGGAAAGCCTGGCGGGGATCCCGGTCGTGAAAGCGTACACGCTGGAGGAACACGAGGCCGGGCTGTTCCGCAAAATCAACGACGCTTACAACGAGCAGGGTCTCGCGCTGGCCCGCACGCGCGGCGCGATGATGCCGATGATTCGCGGCGCGGCGGCGACCTCGACGATGGTCGTGCTGATTTACGGCGGGTCGCTGGTGATGAACGGACGAATGTCGCTCGGATCGCTGGTGGCGTTCCTGAGCTACCTGGGCCAGCTCGCGTGGCCGACCATCTCGCTCGGATACATGCTGGCGATTTATCAGCGCGGCAAGGCGTCGATGAAGCGTCTCGACGAGATTTTCAACGCGCGCGGGGCCGATAGCGTCGCAGGGGAGGAGCTCAGGCTCGAGATAAATGGGGCAGTCGAATGGGAAGGAGTCTCGTTCAGCTACCTGCCGAATAATGGCGACGGAGCGAACGGAAAGGTTCCGTACGTGCTCAAGAACATCAACGTCAAAGTGGGCGCGGGAGAAAAGCTCGCAATTGTCGGCCGCACCGGGTCGGGAAAATCAACCATGGTCAAGCTGCTGACCCGGCTGCTGGAACCGACCAAGGGACGAATACTGCTCGACGGCCGCGACATAGAAGAGATGGCGCTGGGCGCGCTCCGACGCACGGTGGGAATGGTCCCGCAGGAGCCGACGCTGTTCACGGACACGCTCGCGCGCAACATCGCATTCGGAAAGACCGATGCGTCGATCGATGAAATCCAGAACGCCGCGCGCATCGCGGGACTCGAGCCGGACATCGCGGTGTTGCCGCATGGACTCGACACGGTAGTCGGCGAACGCGGAATGGCGCTGTCGGGCGGGCAGAAGCAACGCGTCACAATAGCACGGCTGCTCGCCTACAATCCGGCGATCGTCGTGCTGGACGACGCGCTGTCGAGCGTCGATACCGAAACCGAAAAGGCGGTGCTGGACAGTCTCGAGAAGAGCGTACAGGGCCGCACCACCATCGTGGTTTCGCATCGCGCGTCGACGGTGAGGGACTCCGATCAGATCGTGGTGCTCGAAGACGGGGAGATTGCCGAACGCGGCACGCACGAGGAACTGATGGGTCGCCGTGGAATTTACGCAGAGCTGTTCCATCGCCAATTGCTCGAAGAGGAATTAAGCCGCTACTGAAATGCAGGTCGCCGAGGAAAAGGCGCTCGCCAGGACCTACGATGCCGCGCTGGTGCGATGGGTGTGGGGTTTCATCCGCCCTTACCAGGGGCTGTTCTGGCTGGCGACGGTGATGATGCCGCTGGACACGGCGTTTTTGCTCGCACAGCCATACGTGATCAAGCTCACGGTTGACGAATTTCTGTCGGGCTCGCATGGGGCACGGCCACCCGCATGGCTCGCGATGCTGTTTCGTGCGTCGGGCGGACACGGCCTGTTCGTGCTGGGCGCTTTGTATCTGCTGCTGGTGATCGGCGAGTTCGCCGCGTTCTACGCTCAGTTTTACCTGATGATGATGGTCGCGCAGTACAGCCTCTCCGATCTTCGGATGGCGCTGTTTCGCAAGGTCGAGCGTTTGCCGATGTCGTTCTTCGATCGCACGCCGGTCGGCAGGCTGGTCAGCCGAATGACGACCGATATCGATGCGATCAACGATATGTTCTCGGCGGGGTCCTTGACGATATTCATCGATGCGATGACGCTCCTGGGCGTCGTGACGATCATGTTCTCCTTGAGCCCGCGCCTGGCGTTGTCGGCGCTGTGCGCGATTCCGCCGCTGACGCTGGTCATCTACTTTCTGAGTTCCAGATCGCGCATCGTGTACGGCCAGATACGCGACCGTCTCGCCGCGTTGAACGCTTACCTGTCCGAATCGCTGGCCGGCATGATGATAGTGCAGCTCTTCACGCGCGAACGCGAAAGCCGCCGCGAGTTCGATGCGCTCAACCGGCGTTCGCGCGACGTGCAGATGATGGCCAACGTTTACGAGGCCGCCCAATTCTCATCGGTGGAGGCGCTAAGCTCCATCACGGTCGCGGTTATTCTGTGGATCGGCGGCGGCAGCGTGATTCGGCAGTTGGTGACGTTGGGCACGCTGATCGCGTTCATCCAGTACGCTCAGCAGTTTTTCATGCCGTTGCGCGAGATCTCTACCAAGTACAGCGCGCTCCAGTCGGCGCTCGCGGCGGTCGAGAAAATCCACGCCCTGATGGAAGGCGAGAAGATGCTTCCCGTTCCGGCGCATCCGCAGCGGCCGGCGGTCTCGCGCGGGGCGATCGTGTTCGATCACGTCAACTTCGAATATCGCCGCGGCGAACCGATTCTGAAAGACCTGAGCTTCACGGTCGAGCCGGGACAGAAGATAGCGATCGTGGGGCCGACGGGTTCCGGAAAAACGACGATCATCAAGCTGCTGAATCGTTCGTACGATGTGACCGGTGGACGAATCCTGGTTGACGGCGTCGACGTGCGCGAGTGGGACCTCGGCGCTCTTCGCCGCGAAATCGGGTACGTGCAACAAGACGTGTTCCTGTTCGCGGGCGATGTGATGGAAAACATCCGCCTGTCGCGAACCGACCTGAGCGAATCCGAAGTGCGCGATGCGCTGCGGCGGGCGCAGGCTTTGCGATTCGTCGAGCGGTTGCCGAACGGACTCGCAGAGCAGATTCGCGAACGCGGCGCGAACCTGTCGGGGGGGCAGCGCCAACTGCTGTCGTTCGCACGCGCGCTGGCGTACAACCCGCGAATCCTGGTGATGGATGAAGCGACCTCGAGTGTGGACAGCGAGACCGAGCGCCTGATCCAACTGGCGCTGAACGAGTTGCTGGCGGAGCGCACCGCGGTCGTAATCGCGCATCGGCTGTCCACCATCGAGCGCGCCGATCGGATCATGGTGCTGGGCGCAGGCGTGCTGCGCGAAAGCGGCACGCATGACGAACTGCTCGCACAGCGCGGACTCTACTACCGGCTATTCGAATTGCAGTACGCCGCAATGGCGAACAGCGACCGCCTTGTGGCGGGCTGACGCCAGCCTGGTGGACGGAGAAGTGGCTAGCACGACGCGGCGCCCGGCGCGGGCGCGACTTCAGGCGGCATATCTGCTGCGCCTGGCAGCATTGGTCTTCGCGCCGATTGTGCTGGGCGGATGCTACGCGGGTTACCTCGCACGCGCCGCGTACGAGGAAGGCCGAATTCTGTGGAACCGCAAGCCGATTGACGATGCGCTCGCGCGGGGAGACCTTCCGGCGGACATTCGTGCGAAGCTGGAGACCGTGCTCGCGGTGCGCAAGTTCGCGGCCGAAGAACTCGGCCTCAATGTCGGCGGTGCGTATCAAAGCATCGCGCTCGTGGCTCAGAGCGCGGTCGTGCACGTCTTGATGGCGGCGCCGCGCGACTCGCTGGAGCCGTACACATGGTGGTTCCCGATAGTAGGCCGCGTACCGTATCGCGGCTATTTCGACGAGAGCGATGCGACGGCCGAAGCGGCGGCGCTCGAAGCACAAGGGCTCGACACGATGGTGCGGCCGGCGGTTACGTTCTCGAGCCTCGGATTTTTCAGCGACCCGCTGCTGTCGAATCTGCTCAAGCTGGACCGCGTCGAGCTGGCCGGCGTGATCATCCACGAACTTTTCCATCGCACGTATTATCTGGCGAGCGATGCGATGTTCGACGAATCGGCCGCCAACTATGTCGGCAGCGCGAGCGCGGTAGCTTTTTTCGCGGCGACTGACGGTGAATCGGCGCCCGCCACAATCGCGGCGCGTGGCATCCTGGAGAGCGATCTCAAGTTCGCGGGCTTTCTGCTCCAGGAGCAGGCGCGCCTGCTCGACATCTACATGGCGAAGCCGCCGAAACAGGAGCTCGACAAGCGCCGCGAAACGGCCTTCGCAGCGATCAAGGCCGACTACGCTGCGCTGGCGCCGTCGCTATCGGGACTCGAGCGCTTCGACCTCGACAAGCAGCCGCTGAACAACGCCGTGCTGGTGAACTATCTGATCTACTTTCACGACCTCGACAACTTCGCCGCGCTCGATCGGATGAATCACGGCGGCTTGCGCGCGACGATCGCGCAGATCATTTCGATCGCGAAGGCGCATCCCGACGATCCTTTCTACGCCATCTGGGAGGCGACCCGCGCGGCTCCCGCGCCTTCCGGCGGCGGCTAGGTTGCAAGCGCGGCGGCGATTGCGCGCGACAGTTCCGCTTCGCGGCCGCCGAAGAAATGATCCGCGCCGGTTATGATCTCGAGTCGCGCCGAGTCGCCGATTTTGGACATAAGCGTTTTCAGCCCCGCGACGGGCGAGTACGAATCGCGATCGCCCGAAACCAGCAGTATGGGCTTGGATGCGCCATCCGGAATGCGCGCATCAGCCATCGCAAGCGGCAGCGCGACAGCGACTATTCGCGCGATCTCCGCGCGTGAATATCCTGCGCTCACCGCGACCATCGCGCCGAACGAATATCCTGCCATCACGGCGCCCTCTTTGCGCACGCCGGGCTGCGCGAGCACAAACGCCATTGCCGCGACGGCGTCATCGACTTCGCCGGGGCCGCCGTCATGCTCGCCCTCGCTGGCGCCGACGCCGCGAAAGTTGAAGCGCAAGGTCGCATATCCGGCTTGCCACATCGCCGCGAGGATCGCATCGACAACGTTGTTGAACATCGAGCCGCCATAGGCCGGATGCGGGTGACAGACCACCGCTGCAGGCGCATTTGCGCCTGGATTGGCGAGCAGACCTTCCAAGCTCAAATCGCCGGATTGAAACGACACCTGAATTTCCTGCATCGCGCGCCTCTCAAAACTTAAACTGTCACTTCATATTTTCCCGGACTACGGTTCCGTCGATCGCTGATATAATACAGTCCATCGCAATGGATGAAACTCCCCGACTTGCGGCTGACAGGATGCTGATGCGATTAGCGCGATGGCTGCGGCTGCTCGGCGCCGACGTTATTACGGACTCGTCACTGACCGGCGCTGAGCTTCTGAAGATCGCTCGCGCAGACAACAGAATCCTGGTGACCCGCGATAAACGCCTTCGAACCGCGGCCGACGTTTTTTTCATCGAGGGCAACGCGATCAGAAGTCAATTGCGCGAGGCTGTCAGACGCTTCCGGCTCGACCCGCGAGTGATTGCGCTGACGCGATGCTCACGATGCAACCATCTGCTGACGTCGGTTGCACGCGAACTCGTGTCGCGGCGAGTGCCGCCCTACGTCTTTGCCAGCCACGATCGATTTGCCGAGTGCGAGAGGTGCGGCCGAATTTACTGGTCCGAGACGCATCCGGAGCGAATCCATGCGATGCTGGATTCAATCGCGTTCTGACGTCCTGACGCGCAGCCGCGCGGTGGCTTTTTCTTTGCGTTGCATTAGGGAGGCTTTGGCGACTATAAGAATTTCGGGGACCCCAGATTCGAATTACTGATTAGCGGCTGGGGGAAAAATGTTTAATTTCAGGCCTTTCCCATCTGCGCTCGTGATTCTGCTCCTGACTCCACTGAGAGCGCACGCGGTTTCGCTGACCCTCAATGGAAGCAGCGCCGATTTGCAGATGGACAACACGCAGGCGGTCTATGCCAGCGACAGCAACGGCGTCCCGACGCTGATCACCGGAATCGGAATGCCGGCGCCCGGTGGCGGCGTCGTGACCGAAGTCGGCGTGCCGTCGATGATGCCCGATGGACGCGTGATCTTCGGCGCCGAGACGCAGCCCAAGGACACCAATATCAAGGCCCGGTGGAATATCTTCATCGGCAATGCCGATGCCGTACCGAGCCATCGCGTAGTCGCGGCGTTCAATCCCAAGGGGCCAGTCGGTGATTGCAGGCCCGCGTTCAAGGGCGACCCTTACCCGCTGGCAGACATGGACGGAAATATCGCGTTCATGTCGATAGTGCCGCATGGCCGTGACGCGCTGTTTTTTTATTCGCACGGCAAACTCACCTGCATGGCGAAGGCGGGTAACAAAACCAATGAAGGGCACGAGATCGCAGTGCTGAGCTTCGGCAGCCCGCAAATGAGCGATGACGGCCAGGTCGTGTTCACCGGGTTTCTCGGCGAGAACGGGAAGCCGGCTGGACATCGTCAGGCGCTCCTGCTGGCTTCCGTTGACGGCGGCGTTTCGGAGCTTGCGGTCGAAGGCGAATACGGACCGAATCACACGCTCTATCAGCGCCCGTTCGGATTGCCGGCAGCGCTGCCCACTCCGCTTGGGATAATGGTCGCGTTCACGGCCAAGTCGCCCAGCGGCGCGGCGCTGTTCCTGTACAGCGGGGGTTCAATGGCGAGGATCCTGCCGACCGGCACTCTGACTTCGGTCGGTCCGGTGTCATATCTGTCGGCGGGGCGCCCGGGTTTGATGGCTGACGGAACGACCGCGGTGCTCGCGGGATGCGCGCGCATACCCGCAATTTTCCGGCTGACCCGACAGCGCCTCGATTTGCGGATTCAGCGCGGACAGCTAACTCCCTTCGGCACTGAACTGGAGTCGCTGGGCGACCCGGTGCTGACGGCTTCCGGCGCTATGTTCATCGGGGCCACCGATTCTGATGATCACGAAAAGCTCTACGTGCTATCGCCTGACGACGCATTTTTCGAGGTCGGCGAGTCTGAACTGATCTACCGAATCGCGATGGGCGCGCAGAAGCATCATTCGATCTTCACAGGCACGCTGACGGTGAATCAGCACGGCGACTTCGCCTATCTCGGCGGCCGGTGAGAAATAAGCATGGCGTCAGGACCCTCGCAATTTCTCGCGCTCACTCCCAAACTCTATGAATACCTGGTTGCGCACGGCCACAACGGCGATCCGATCCGCGCCGAACTGGCCGCTGAGACCGCAAAATTGGGGTGGATTAGCACAATGCAGATTGCCGCCGAGCAAGGCACTTTCATGGCGATCCTCGCCGGCGCGATCGGCGCGCGCTCCGCAGTCGAGGTCGGGACGTTCACCGGCTACAGCGCACTCTGCGTGGCTCGCGCATTGCCCGCCGACGGGCGGCTTCTATGTTGCGACGTGAACGAGGAATGGACGAGCATCGGGCGCCGCTATTGGGAACGGGCGGGCGTCGCGAACAAGATAACACTCAAGCTGGGGCCCGCGGCCGACACGCTGAAGGCGATCCCGGCTTCGCATAGCTTCGACTTCGCATTTATCGACGCCGACAAGTCAAGCTACGCGATCTATTACGAGGAAATTCTGAAGCGGCTGCGTCCGAACGGACTCATCCTGCTCGACAACGTGCTGTGGAAAGGCGCAATCGTCGATGAAGCGATAAAGGACGCGGACACGCTGGCGCTTCGCGCGCTCAACGACTTCATCGCCAAAGACACCCGCGTCGAGGCCGTGATGATCGGCTTCAGCGACGGCGTCACTATCGTTCGCAAGAAGTAACCGCGCGAACCGCTCGAATCCGGCGTGAACGAAGTCAACACTCGCCGTCTGATCGGCACGCCCGCTGTTCCTGGCGACTTCGCAGATATTCGCATCCTGCACGCCGATCCGCGCGTGATGGCGACGCTGTCCGCCGACGGCAACACTTTCAGCGAAGTGCAGACCCGTGCTTTCCTGAAAAACGCCGCCGAGCATTGGAAGCTGCACGGTTTCGGATTGGGGGTCTTCCGCGAGCAGGTCTCCGGCGAGTTTGTTGGTTACGGTGGAATCAAACACGCCGTCGTCGAGGGCCGCGACGAGATCGAACTCGCGTATGCAATCAGGTCCGACAACTGGGGGATAGGACTCGCGACTGAGATTTCAATCGCGGCGCTGAAGCTGGGTTTCAACGTGATGCGCCTGGAACGAATCGTTGCCTTCACCTTGCCGCACAACCGGGCGTCGCGCGGCGTAATGGAGCATTGCGGCTTCACCTACCAGCGCGACATCGTGCATGCCGGCCTGCCGCACGTCCTCTATATTTTGGAAGCTCGCGACTTCTTCACCCGCTCCTGAAACCATGCATGCGCCGCGACATAGTTGGAGCCGCACGATCGGCACGCTAAACTCGCGTAGTTGAGACGCATATCCGGCGACATCACGATGGACGAACGTTACGACCCAAAAAAAATCGAGCCCGCGTGGCAGGCTGATTGGCAACGCACCAATCTCTACCGCACGCGCGAGGAACCCGGCCGGCCAAAATTCTACATCCTCGAGATGTTCCCCTACCCGTCCGGCGCCGGCCTCAGCGTCGGTCATCTGCACAACTACGTTCCGTGCGACGTCGTCGGGCGCTTCAAGCGGATGGCGGGATTCAACGTGCTGCACCCGATGGGATGGGATGCGTTCGGACTGCCCGCGGAAAACGAGGCGATCCTGAAAGGGTCGCATCCAACCGAAACCGTGCCGCGTTACGCCGCCAACTTCAAGCGCCAACTGACAATCTCCGGATGTGCGTACGACTGGACGCGCGAGATCAACTCGTCGTCGCCGGAGTATTACAAGTGGACTCAGTGGTTCTTCCTGATGCTCTACAAACGCGGCCTGGCCTACCGCGGCACCGGGGCGCAATGGTGGTGCGACAAGTGCCGCACGATCCTCGCCAACGAGCAGGTCGTCAACGGATGCTGCTGGCGGCATACCGACAATCCGGTCAGCAAGAAGGATCTCGAGCAGTGGTATATCAAGATCACCGATTACGCGGATCGATTGCTCGCCGATCTGGATGGGATCGACTGGCCGGAGCCGATCAAGCTGATGCAGCGCAACTGGATCGGGCGCAGCGAAGGCGCGGAACTTGCTTTCCCGGTGGCCCGCCACGCCGGTAAAGAAATCCGCTTTTTCACCACACGCCCCGACACCGTCTTCGGCGTATCGTTCATGGTGCTCGCGCCGGAGCATCCACTCGTCGCCGAGATAACTGGCCCCGCCGAGCGCGCCATGGTCGAGAGTTATGTCGCCGACGCGCGCCGCCAGAGTGAAATCGAGCGGATGTCGACGGTCAAGGAGAAATCCGGCGTCTTCACCGGCGCCTACGCGCACAACGTCTTTACCGGCAAGGACGTCCCTATCTGGATCGCCGACTATGTCCTGATGGGCTACGGCACCGGCGCAATCATGGGCGCACCCGGCCAGGATCAGCGCGATTTCGAGTTCGCTAGAAAGTATGGCCTCGAGATCCCGCGGGTGACGGCACCAGCCGACGGCAGCGCTCCACCGGCGGATCGCGCGTTCACCGAACCCGGCATCGCGATCAACTCGCGCTTCCTCGACGGCAAAACGACGGCTCAAGCGATCGATATGGTAACAAAGTACGCCGAGGAAAACGGAATCGGTCGCGCGACCATCACCTACCGGATGCGCGACTGGCTGATCTCGCGTCAGCGCTACTGGGGATGTCCGATTCCGATGGTGTATTGCAAGACGGATGGAATCGTACCGGTGCCGGATGATCAAATCCCCGTGATGCTTCCTGCGATGAAGGACTATTTGCCGTCGGGCACCGGCCGCTCTCCGCTCGCCAACGTAGCCGAGTTCGTCAACACGACCTGCCCAAAGTGCGGAGGCCCGGCTGAGCGCGAGACCGACACACTGGACGGCTTCGCATGCTCCTCATGGTACTTCATCCGCTTCGCGTCGCCGCATGAAGACAGCCGCCCATTCGATCGCGGGGCGGTCGATTACTGGTTGCCGGTCGATCTCTACGTCGGTGGCGCCGAGCACGCCGTGATGCATCTGTTGTACGCGCGGATGTGGACCAAGGTCATGTTCGACGCGGAACTGATTGGATTCGATGAACCTTTTCCCGCCCTGCGCAACCAGGGTGTGGTGTGGGCCTCCGACGGCCAGCGCATGTCGAAGAGCAAGGGCAACGTCGTCACGCCGGACGCGATGATCGAAAAGTACGGCGCTGATGCGCTTCGGCTCTGGGAGCTGTTCATGAGCCCCTTTGACGAAGCGACCAACTGGAACGAAAGCGGCGTTGCGGGCACGCTCCGATTCATCACTCGCGTGTGGACCATGATTCGGCGCTATGTCGAGGCGGGATGCCCCGGCGCAAAGCCCAACGAAGAAACGCTCAAGCGCGCGCACAAAACGATCCAGCTCGTCACCGATCATATCGAGCGGCTGCGCTTCAACACGGCTATCGCGTCGCTGATGGATCATCTCAACTATTTGGCGAAGCTCAGGCCCGGGGAGATGGACCGTTTCAGCGCGGAGACCTTTGTGCTGATGCTCGCGCCGATGGCGCCGCACGTCACGGAGGAAATGTGGCGGGCGCTTGGCCACGATACTTCCGTTCATCTGGAGGCGTGGCCGAAGTTCGATCCGAAACTGGTGCGCGACGAGATGGTAACCGTCGTCGTGCAGGTTAACGGCAAGGTCCGCGATCGCCTGGAGGTCGGCGCGGGCGCTTCGGAAGCCGACGTGCGTGAACTCGCGCTCAAGAGCGAGGCCGTCGCGCGCCACCTCGCCGGCAAGACGCCGACCAAGTTCATCTTCGTAAAAGACAGGATGCTCAGCATCGTCGCGTAGCCGCGTCAATCGCCGCGCTGGTTCAGTTTGCAGGCCTGATAGGCCGAAAGGGCTCGGAACGGCAATTCATACCATATGTAGTGGTTTTGGGACGGCTGCGCTCTATGGCTAGTTTCGTTCCGTCAGAAATTATTTCTGCTAAAAGCGGAGGCCGCCCGATTTCGGGCGAACCCGGCCAGTATGAGGCATCGTGGGGGTTGTCCATACCGCACGCGTAGCACACTAAATCCGCCGCGGTCAGGCTGAACAGTTCATCCCCAAACCCGGCCTGAAACCCGGGTTCAGCTTCATCGAAACTGAACCAGCGCCCAAATCGTCACGAACCTTGAAGGACGCGCGCCGGGCGTGCGATGCTCCCGCCCACGACATTGGACCCTTTTCATCATCAGCAAGGAGCGACCGATATGGCCGAGGAAGTACTTAAAGTCACACGCCATCCCAATTACGCGGTCTTGACGCTAAACCGTCCCGAAAAGCGCAACGCCCTCAATCAGCCGATGATCGAGGCGCTCAACAATGCACTCGTCAAGTTCGAAACCGACCGCGAAATTCGTGCGCTGCTATTGCGTGGCGAAGGAGCGAGCTTCTGCGCGGGAATCGATCTGAAGGAAGTGGCCGAGGCCAGCGGCAGTCACAACCCGACCTCGCTTGAGTCCGTCTTCGGCCGATTGGAGCGGTTTCCGGTGCCAACAATCGCGGCTATCCAGGGCGCCGCGCTCGCCGGCGGACTCGAACTGGCGCTGCATTGCGACCTTCGAATCGCGTCGGAAAACGCCAAACTGGGCATGACGCTCGGCCGCGTCGGGTTGATGGTGCCGTACGATTTCACGCGCAAGCTGATCGAGGTTTGCGGATCGGCCAACACCGCATGGATTCTCTACACCGCCGACTTGCTCGACGCCGAGCGCAGCCGTCACATGAATATCGTGCATGAGGTCGTGGCTGACGCGAAGCTCGGCGAGGCGGCGAGTGCGCTGGCCGAGCGGATCGCCGACAACGCGCCGCTGTCTTTGCGCGCGATGAAAGCGACGGTGCGCCGATGCATGAGCGAGACCTTCGACGCGTGGCACGACGATCTGTTGCAGATGGCGCGCTCCGTTCGCGACAGCAGCGACGCCCGGGAAGGGGTGCGCGCGTTCCTGGAAAAGCGCAAGCCGGTCTGGAAGGCGAATTAGCGCGCGCGCGTCTCAGTCGGAATGCCTGCCCAGTGCGTTGCGGATCGCGCCGGCACTCTCCAGCAGCGTGCTCGGCAGGTTCAAGGTTCCCGCGACATTTGAATATGGATACAGCCGCGCGTTCAGATGCGCGTGCAGGGGAATTCCCTCGCCCTGGTGAATTTCATAGTCAAGCGGCAACGGCCCAAAGATCGTCAGTATTCGATAGATCGCATTTGCAAATTGCTGCATCTGGTCCGGCGTCAGCTCCGATACCAATCCCCGATAGTTGGGCATCACGACATCGTAGCTGCGCGGGAACCCGCCCATCGGGCTCGCATAGCTGACGACAGAGTCGCCGCGATCGATCACCAGCTTGAGACGCTCCATCAGGGCGACGATCTCGCGCCATAGATGAGGATTCTCACGCTCGGCGCGCGCCTCCGCGAGCACGGCCGGAAACGGCTCCGGCGATCCGATGATCTGCTGATGCAGATGCGGCTGCGAGGCGCCCGACTCGCGCCCCTGATTCTTGCGGATTACAACCGAGCAAACGTCCGGATTCTCCAACGCCAGCCGCATCACGCGCGCATCGGCTTGCATCAGGCGAAGGAAATGACCGCCGCCCAGCGCGCCGGTAAACATCAAATCGGCCTGCGATCGCGGCGCGTCGATAAAATGACGCGGGTCTTCGACCACGATGTACGACTCGTTGCGGTTTCCGGTCAACTCCGCGGGAATTCGCGGGAAGAGATTGCTGATCACGCGCACCACCCAACTCGCGCCATCGGCAGTCTTCGCCCCGTTCCATTCGGGGATTTCATCCGCAGTAATCCGAAAGAGCTCGCGCGCCGCAAGCCTTTCGTTGCCCGCACAGAAAGGACATGACTCGGTCGCGCGGCGAATCGCCTCGGCGCTGAGATGCGGTGTGTCGGGATCGGCACTCTCGCGGCCGCCGAGCGTGAACGCGAAGCTCTTGCCACGAACGTCGACAACGTATGAAATCACGCCGGTGATCGGATTTTTGACCCAGACCAGGGCGCCATCGCGGATTTCGCATTCTATCGGCATCGGAGCGTGACCATCTTTAACAATTGCCGGCGCGCCATTTCAACGTCGGCTCGAAACCGTCGCGAGCCGCGTGTCGCCTTGACTATGCCTCCCGGCTCCGTTATCCCAAGTGCTGAGGACGGGGGAACCGGCGAAACCGGGACAAATCGTGGCCTGGCGATCCGCATGCGCGGGCACCGGCCTTTTTTTTGGCTGCCATCCCGAATCACGAGCGCCCCCGTGAATAGTCAAGAATGCCGCAAATGAAGAAATACCTGTTCACGCCCGGGCCGGCTGCCGTACCGCCCGAGGTTTTGCTCGAGATGGCTCGTCCGATCATCCACCATCGCACGCCCGAGTTCAGTTCTGCGCTCGATCAGGCGCGCGATCGGATGAAACCTCTCTACGGCACCTCGAGCGAGGTAATCCTGCTCGCGTCCACCGGCACGGGTGCGATGGAAGCGGCGGTGACCAATTTGCTGCAGCCGGGCGAACATGCAATCTACGTCAACGGCGGCAAATTCGGCGAGCGATGGGGCAAATTGCTCGCCGCCTTCGGCATGATTGGGCACGAGGTGCGCGTTGAATGGGGCCGCGCCGCACGGCCGGGGCAAATCGAGGATGCGTTCAAGGCGTATCCCGAGTCGCGCGCCGTGCTCGTGCAGGCCAGCGAAACTTCCACTTGCGCGGTGCATCCGGTGGCCGCGATCGGCGAGGTCAGCCGCAAGCGCGGCGCGATGCTGATCGTAGATGGAATCACGTCGGTCGGCGTCTTCGAACAGAAGATGGACGAATGGGGCGTTGACGCGTTCGTCACGGGCAGCCAGAAGGCTCTCATGCTTCCGCCGGGTCTCGGAATGGTCGCTCTGTCGGCGCGCGCTTTGGACGTCGCGAAGAAAATCAAGACGCCGCGCTTCTATTTTGATTTGCTCAAAGAATTGAAGGCGCAGCGCGACGAGCATACCACGGCATGGACTGCGGCCGTGTCGCTGATCTGCGGCCTCAACAAATCACTCGAAATGATTCACGCCGAAGGTCTGCCGCAGGTTTACGCGCGTCACGCGCTGATGGCGGAGGCCACTCGCGACGCTGCTGCGGCACTCGGACTGAAACTGCTGTCGCCCGACAATCCCGCTCCCGGCGTCACCGGCATCCTGGTCCCTGAAGGTCTCGACGGCGGCAAACTGGTCAAGTTCCTGCGCGACAGCCTGGGCGTGTCGGTTCAGGGCGGCCAGGATCAGATGAAGGGTAAGCTCGTGCGCATCGGACACATGGGTCATTTGAGCCCGTTCGACATGCTGATCGCGGTTGGCGCGCTCGAGATGGGACTTAAGCAGATCGGCGCAAACGTTCAACTTGGCGCCGGCGTAGCCGCCGTTCAGGCGCGCCTGGCACGGAGCATCTGAAATCAACATGGCGGAAACTTTCCGCGTCCTTATAAGCGACTCACTTGCGGCGCAGGGGATTGAAGTCCTCAAGCGCTTCCCGCAGCTGCAGTTCGACGTCAAGACCGGCCTCAAGCCCGCGGAGTTGGCGAAAATAATCGCGCCCTACGACGCGCTGCTGATTCGCAGCGGCACGCGCGTCACCCGCGAAGTAATCGATGCCGCCACGTCGCTCAAAGTGATCGGGCGCGCGGGCGTTGGGGTCGACAACGTCGATATCGAAGCGGCAACGCGCCGCGGAATCGTCGTGATGAACAGCCCGACCGGCAACAGCGTCACGACCGCGGAGCACGCGATCACCATGATGATGGCGCTGGCTCGGCATATTCCAGCCGCCAACGCCGCGCTGCGAGCCGGCAAATGGGAGCGCAGCAAATTCACCGGCGCCGAGATATGCAACAAAACGCTCGGCGTAGTCGGCCTCGGTAACATCGGCCGGATCGTCGCCGACCGCGCTCTTGGGCTCAAGATGAAAGTGATCGGCTATGATCCGATCCTGACGGCCGAGGCTGCCGGGCGGATCGGCGTTCAATTGGTCAGCCTCGATGAGCTTTTTGCGAGCGCCGACTTCATCACCGTCCACACCCCCCTGACCGACGAGACCAGGGGCCTCGTAAACGCAGCGGCATTCGCGAAGATGAAGAAGGGTGTGCGAATCATCAATTGCGCCCGCGGCGGTATCGTCGATGAAGCCGCGCTTGTCGAGGCGCTGAAATCCGGCAAGGTCGCGGGCGCGGCTCTGGACGTGTTCGTCGAGGAACCACCTCCCGCCAACCATCCGCTGCTCCAGTTCGACAACGTGATCGTAACGCCGCACCTCGGCGCTGCCACCGACGAGGCGCAGGTCCAGGTCTCGGTCGATATCGCGCATCAGGTGGCCGACTTCCTGATCGAAGGCACCATTCGGCAGGCAGTTAACATCCCGGCGCTATCCACCAAGGAACTCGAAATACTCGGGCCGCATCTAACGCTTGGCGAAAAGCTGGGCAGACTCGCCGCGCAATTGATCACCGACGCGCCCACGGAGCTGACGCTTGCGTTTGGCGGTGAAGCCGCGAATCTCAAGCCCGACGCGATCACCGCCGCTGTTTTAAAGGGATTGATGAGCGGCTTCCTCGACGAGGATCTGAATTACGTCAACGCGCCATTTATCGCTCGCGAACGGGGAATCAGCATTATCGAAACGCGCTCCCGCGAAGTCACTGACTACATCAACACCTTGACGCTCACGGTTCGTACCGGCGCCGGCGAGCACGAAGTCTCTGGCGCCGTGCTCGGAAATCGCGTGCTGCGCCTGACCCGGATCGACGGCTACCGCGTCGAGGCGGTGCCCGAGGGTTACTTCCTCATGCTGCATAATCGGGACGTTCCCGGAGTGGTCGGCGCGGTGGGCACGATGCTCGGGCAGGCCGGAATAAATATCGGCGGACTGGAACTCGGCCGCGATCGCGTGGGAGGAACCGCGCTCAGCATTTTCGAGGTGGATGAACCCGTGCCGGGCGCCGTCCTCGACAGGCTCAAGACCCTGCCTGCAATTACAGCGGCGTCGCTGCTCAAGCTCTGAATTTATTTTGCGCGCGGGACATTTCAACCCGACAGGTGCGCGCGCAGGCCGGCGAAGTTGACGCCGGTCGGGGAAAAGACATGAAGACAGTTGCCGTGGTCGGCACGCAGTGGGGGGACGAGGGCAAGGGCAAAATCGTCGACATGCTCGCGGCGGACGCCGATGTGGTCGTCCGCTTCCAGGGCGGAAATAACGCAGCTCACACGCTGGTGGTCGGCGGGAAGAAATTTGTGCTGCGGCTGGTGCCCGCCGGCGCGCTCCATCCCGGCAAGGCTTGCGTAATCGGCAACGGCCTGGTCGTCAATCCGCTGGCATTGCTCGGCGAAATCGCAAACCTCAAGCGCAGCGGCCATCTCGCCGACGATAGTCTGCTCAAGCTCAGTTACGAAGCACACATGGTGATGCCGTATCATCTCGCGATCGATCGCGCTCGCGAGGCGCGCCTGGGCCAGCGCGCGATCGGTACGACCGGATTCGGAATCGGCCCGGCCTACGAAGACAAGATGGCTCGGGTGGGATTGCGCTTCGAAGATCTGCTCGATCTCAAATTTTTCACGGAGAAACTCCGCCGCAACATCATCGAGAAAAACGCCTACCTGAAAGCATTGCTCAAGACCGCCCCGATCAAGACCGACGAAACCATCGACGCGATGAAAAAGGCGCGCCGCCGGCTGCTTCCATATCTGTGCGACACCGGCGCGTTCGTGAGCGAGGCGATCGCTTCCGGCAAGCGCGTCCTGTTCGAGGGCGCCCACGGCACGATGCTCGACATCGATCATGGCACCTATCCGTACGTGAGCTCGTCGAATTGCGTCGCGAGCGCAGTCTTCAGCGGCACCGGCATCGGGCCGGGCAATCTCGAAGCAGTGCTCGGCATCAGCAAGGGATATACGACACGAGTCGGGGCGGGACCCTTTCCGAGCGAGTTCACCGGCTATCTCGCGGATTCGCTGCGCGAAGAAGGCGACGAGTTCGGCAGCGCCACCGGGCGTCCCAGGCGGATCGGGTGGTTCGACGCAGTGCTGGCCCGTTACACCGCTCGCGTCAACGGGCTATGGGCGCTCGCGCTTACCAAGCTCGACGTTTTGACCGGGATCGATCCAGTCAAAATCTGCGTCGGCTACATCGTCAAGGGGAAACGATACGACGACATGCCGCCGTCGCATCGGATGCTCATCGACGCCAAGCCGATCTTCGAAGAGATGCCGGGATGGAGCGAAAGCCCGGCGGGCACGCGCACGCTGGCCGAATTGCCCTCGAGCGTGCGCCGCTACGTCGAACGAATCAGCGCGCTGGTTGGTGTGCCAATTGCGATGATCGGCGTCGGCAAGGAGCGCGAAGCGACTATCGTGGTCCGCAACCCCTTCGCCGACTAGCTCGCCTTATTCATTCGCGTCAGACAAGGGCGCGCGTATCGAAGCTGTCTGCGTGCCCCCTACCTTGCGCAAACCGCCGCGAGGCTCGAGATCGCGACGCCGCGGCGTGCCAGCCGCAGATCATTGCGATCGAACCCGTTGGTTGTGTACCCGATCGAAATCCCCGTCGCCGGATCGGCCCATCCGATCTGCCCGCCCGCGCCTCCGTGTCCGAATGCCAGCGCCGAGTTGGTCTTGCCGAAGCCGCGATAGTTCGCGAGCCCGTCGCCTCCGGCTACGACAACTCCCAGCGCGCGGTTGCACTTGACGCCGAAAATCGGATCCTTGTAATCGCCCGAGCGCACGCGCAACGCGTCCTTGAGCGCTTCAGGCTTGATGATCGGCGCACCGTTGACGCCGCGATTATGCAGCAAGCCCTGGTAGAACAGCGCCAGGTCGCCCGCCGTCATAATTCCCCCACCGCCCGGCGTGCCAGCCTCCATCACATTGGGCCGGTTGAAGCCGAGGATCGCGTCTTCGGTAACTTCGGTTTCCGGCATCGCGGGCAGGCCGAGCTTCTTTCGCTCCTCGTCGGATAGCGCCTCTCCGACGTAGCAAAGCTGCGTAACCCGCTGATGATACTCGCGCGGCAATCCAACCCGCAGTTCCGGCAGTCCGAGCGGCGTTGCAATCCGCTCATGCACGAACTGACGGAAGTCCTTGCCCGTGCGGCGCTCGATTATCTCCGCAATTACCCAGAAGCCCGAGGTCGGATGGTATTCGAATTTGCTGCCCACCGGCCATTCCAGCCGCCACTTCGCGAATCGCTCGAGCCGCTTGCTCTTGTCCAGCCACTCGTTCTGCGGATACGGCGCGTTGGGAAATCCTCCCACGTGGAGCAGAACCTGCTCGACGGTCATCGTGTCCTTACCCTTGGCGCCAAACTCGGGGATGATCTCCGCCACGCGCTCGCCCGGATTCAGTTTGCCTTCGCCGATCAGAATCCACGACGCCGCCGACATGATCGCCTTGGTGCACGAGAAGATCGTGTAGAGCGTGTCGTTGGTGGCCGGCTTTTCACTTCCACCCTGGACTGCGCGTCCGACCGTGCGCATCGCGCCGATTTTCCCATTGCGGGCGATCGCGATTTGAGTCGATGGCAGTAACCCATCCTTGACTTCGCGTTCGGCACGATTGAAAAGGACTTCGACTTTTTCAGGATCGAGGCCGACTTCGCGTGGACTGTCAGCAAAATGACTTTGCGCCGGCATTGCGGGCACCCCTTCCGTTTGAATTCCAGTCTTCGGGATATAACACGCCAGCGCCGATTCGTCATTCGGAAGCGATCCGCGCCGGACCTTGCGACGATATCCACCCCGCCCTGCCGGGCAGCGTCGTCCGAATGACTTCGCATACCGGCAAATTCTTCCGATCCAGCCGCGCCGCGACCTCGCGCAGTTGCACGAACTCCGCGCCCCGCTCCTTCAGCGCGCGGACCAGGGCCGTGAAGCCCTCAAGCTGTCCCATCCCCTCGGTCTCGGCGTGAATCGTGTGCACGTTGAGCGCATCGGGCTTGCACAAGCTGAGATAGAAATCGCGCACCGCGCCGTCATCGGGCAGTTCTCGCCGTCCCATTACCTCGTCGAGGGTCGGCAAGGTGGTCGGGATCTCCGGTGTCGCGAGAACTCGCGCCTCGACGATGCAACGGTACGGCGCGCTGCCTCGCGTGTCGCTGCGATAGTCGAGCGCCATCGCGTCCAGCGCGACTAGCGCCGCATCATTAGTGCGCCATCCGGGCGCGGCGAAACTCCGCGGCGCTTCACCAAGAATCGCGCGGTATGCCTCAAACGCGTCGCCGAGTTCGTTGCGTACTCCGGGCTCGCCGATTTCATCGAGGTGATCCTGCCATCGCACGTGATCGTAGCCATGCACGCCGACCTCGAAGCCATGCGCCTTCAGGTCGCGGATAATTCCAGGGAACGACAGCGCGATCGGCCGCGACGGCAGCAGCGTCCCCGAGAGAATCGTACGCGCGCCGTACATAGAGACGGCTTTGGTGCGGAACATCTTCGACAGAAACCCGCGATTTCGAAACACCCGCAGGATTGCGCGCCCCGAATTGTCCGGGCCCATCGCGATATAAAAGGTCGCGGCGACGCCCTCGCTCTCGAGCATCGAGGCCAGTCGCGGTACTCCCAGTTCGAGGCCCTGATGGGTATCGACGTCGATCTTTAGTGCGACTTCCAAGTGTGGTGACTGCGTGGACGCGGCGCGCCTAAGAAGTCATCTCTTTGCGGAACCAGTCCATCGAGATTTTCACGCCATCGCGCAGGTTCACTTTCGGAGTGACCCGCAGCAACGTGCGCATTTTCGTATTGTCCGGCACGCGGCGAGGGATGTCCTCGTAGCTGCTGCCGTACACTTGCTCCTGCGTCACGAACTTGATCTTCGATTTCGTTTTCGTTGGCCCAAACAACTCGAGCATCAACCTGGCGAACTCGAGCACAGTCGTCTCGACATCGACGCCGATGTTAATCGCCTGTCCATTCGCGGCGGGATTCACCCCCGCCTGCACGGTTGCCTCGATCGCATCAGTTACGTACGTGAAGCATCGCGTCTGCAAGCCGTCGCCAACCACAGTCAAGTCCGCGCCGCGCAGCAGTTGGCCCATGAAGATCGTAAACAGCCGGCCCACGTCAAGCTTGTCCAGCCGCGGACCGTATACGTTGAAATAGCGCACTATCGTAACCGGCAGGCCGAGCTTGTGATACGCAAAACAGAAATGCTCGCCGACGGCCTTCGACGTCGAGTAGCACCAGCGATCGATACTGGTCGCCCCGAGCACGCGATCGTCGTCCTCGCGCCACGGCACCTTGGGGTTGCGGCCATACACCTCGGAGGTCGAGCTGAATACGAGCCGTTTGTTATGCTTGTAGGCGGCCTTCAGCACGTTCTGCGTGCCGTTTACGTTTACGTTGAGCGTTTCGTAGGGATCGGCGACGTAGTGTTCGACGCCGACGACGGCCGCGAGATGGTAAATAAGATCGACCTTCGAGACCAGGCTGTCGATCAACTCGAGGTTGAAGACTGAATCGTGCACGTAATGAAAGCTCGGATTGTCCAGTAGGTGACGTACCTTGGCGATCGAGCCGGTGTCGAGCACAAAGACCTCGTCGCCTCGCGCAATGAACGCATCCGAAAGATGCGATCCGAGAAATCCGGCGCCGCCGGTGATCAGAACCCGCATGTGACCTCCGCGAAACTAATCGAATAGAATAGTATCTTTGACGTGCCCGGCCTCGGAAAGAGCCTCGCGGGCAATGCCTTCGTCGCCACCCTCGAACTGCGCAATTTTCAGGATTACGCTGCCCTCGCCGGCCGCAATTTCAAGAGCGCCGTCCGCGGTTTCGCGCACGACCCGCCCCGGCTCCCCGAGGGATCCGTTTTCTGCGCCAATTTTCGCTTCCCATACCAGCAGCTTTCGCCCGCCGGCGAAACAGAACGCGCCGGGGTACGGATGCGTCACGGCCCGCACGAGATTGAAGATCCTTCGCGCCGGCCATCGCCAGTCTATCCGTCCGTCCTCCGGCTTTCTGCGCCCGAAGTAACTTCCCTTCGAGATCTCCATTTTTCGCCGCGGCGCGGCGCCCGCGACGATCTTTGGGTGCATCTCGGTTATCAGCTCGACGCCCAGCGGCACCAGCTTGCGGTATAACGTCAGCGCGGTGTCGCTGTCGTCGATCGCAACCGCACGCTGCCCGACGATATCTCCGGCGTCTGCCCGCGCAACCATTTGATGTAACGTGACGCCCGCCTCGCGTTCTCCGTTCACCAGCACCCAGTTCACCGGCGCACGACCCCGATATGCCGGCAGCAACGACCCATGCAGATTGAAGGCGCCCAGCGGCGCAACCCTGAGCACGCTCATGGGAATCAGATGGCGGTAGAAGAAAGAATAAATTACCGCCGGCTTCAATGCGCCGATCTTCATGGCCGACCCTGCCTCGACGCCGTCATCAGTGTGCACCGGGACGCCGTGCTGTGCGGCCAGTTCCGCACACGATCGCCACCAAATCTCTTCATGCGAATCGTCGCGATGAGTGAACAGTGCGGCAATCGGCGCGCCCATTTTCAGCAACGCCTCCATGCACGCGTAACCCATCTCATGGTACGCGAACAGCACGCAGACGGCGGATTTCACAGTCGCGCCAGATGCGACGCTCGAGACGTTGGACTCCACGGTTGATCGCTGGTCGGCTTCGCCGTTAGTTGCGGTCCGGCCCCGGCCCGACTTGGGAATCGACCGGCTTGCCTTCCCCTCCATGCACCGCTTGCACAATGTAAGTGGGGCGGTGGCGCACTTCTATATAGATACGCCCGGCGTATTCGCCGATAAGTCCGAGCGCCAGGAACATCATGCCGACGAAGAAGAACAGGATCGCGAACAGCGTCCACAGCGCGCCCTCTTCTTGCGGGCCGTAGATCAGCCGATGCGCAACAAGCACCATCGCCATCATTACGGCCAGCACCGAAATTCCTATCCCGGTCATGCTCAGCATCTGGATCGGAACCAGAGAAAATCCGGTGATCAGGTTGAGACTGAGTTTCGCCAGTCCAAAGAGATTGTACTTCGACTTGCCACCGGCGCGATCGTCGTGGCCGACCGGGATCTCCGCGACTCGCTTGGCGAACGTGTTGGCGAGGGCGGGAACGAACGCTGCCTTCTCGTCGCAATCGACCACGGTATCGACGATGTGCCGCCGGTACGCACGCAACATACATCCGTAATCATGCATCGGTACGCCGACAATCATCGACGTCAACCGGTTGTGCAGACGTGACGCGTACCGCCGATACGCCCGATCGTGACGTTCCTCGCGCCATCCGCCCACCACGTCGTTGCCTTCATCGATCGCCGCGATCAAGCGCGGAATTTCCTCCGGCGGATTTTGCAGGTCCGCGTCGAGCGTGACGACTATCTCGCCGCGCGATTGCCTGAAGCCCGCGAGGATCGCCGAATGCTGTCCGAAATTGCGCGCCAACTCCACGACCCGTACGCGGCCCTCTTCGGCCGCCGCAATTTCGCGAAGGATGCCGAGAGAATCGTCGCGCGATCCGTCATCGATAAAAACCGTCTCCCATGGACGGCCCAGACCCTCGAGAACCGGTTTGAGGCGCGACCAAAGCGACTCCAGGTTCGCGGATTCGTTGAACACCGGCACAACGACCGACACCAATCCGCTCGGTGCTCGCGATACGGCCGAAGTGCCTCGAATCGGTGATATTTTGCCCGGGGAGCTCAAGGAACGTGCGCGACCTGACCGCCGATCAATCCATGCGAAACCACCGTCGCGTAAAGTGATTGTTGCAGACAGCCTCGGGGAATTAAAGATAGCGCCGGCCCGGCCCGGTTGACCGCGCGCGATCGCCTCGCGAAACTGCATCGACGATGCTCGCCGCTCACCGATCTCTCCGTCTCGCCATCTACGCCCTGCTCGCGGCGATTCTCTATCTTCCCGGTCTCGGCAGGCCTGCGCTTTGGGAGCCCGACGAGGGCCGCTACGCCGAAATCGCGCGCGAGATGGTTATCTCGGGCGACTACGTCACGCCGCGTGACGACTTCGAGCTGTATTTCGAAAAACCTCCACTGGTCTATTGGGCCGAGGCGGCCGCAATTCAAATCTTCGGGGTCAATGAATTCGCGGTGCGATTGCCCGCTGCCATCTTCAGTATCGGCCAGGTCGTTGTCACAGCCGCATTGGCCGAGGTGATGCTCGGTGCTCCGGCGGGACTCTTCGCCGCACTCGTGCTCGCGCTGAGTCCGCTATTTTTCGGCTTTGCGCGATTCGCGACGCTCGATCCCGCGCTGGCGTTTTTTCTTGCCGCGGCGCTGGGCGCCTTTTACGCCGCGTCGCGTGACGATTCGTTCTCGCGGCCGTCGGCTCGCAGGTGGCTATTGATTTCCGCCGCGATGCTCGCGTTGGGCACCCTGGCCAAAGGCCCGATCGCATTGCTGCTGGGCGGCGCGATCACTCTGGCATGGATGGCAATTGAGCGGCGGCTGCGCCAGGTCGCGCAGATGCCGCTCGTCTGGTGCATCGTCATCTACGCGGCGATCGTCCTGCCGTGGTTCATCTTGATGGAGGTGCGAAATCCCGGGTTCCTGCGTTTCTTCTTCATCCACGAGCATCTCGAGCGCTACGTCGCGTCGAGCGAACACGGATGGGGTCCGTGGTTTTTCATTCCGATCGTTATAGGAGGAACGTGGCCCTGGATTTTCTTCGTCCCGCTTGGATGGTCCGAAATGCGCGCCGACGACGGCTTGCCCGAGAGCGCCAAGGAGACATCCGGCCGACGTGCGGCCGCGCGCTTCCTGGCCGTCTGGTTCGTCGTGATCTTCGTGTTTTTCTCGATCCCCCGCTCCAAGCTCGGCAGCTATATCCTGCCCGCGCTTGCGCCGCTGGCGATCGTTGCGGGATACGGCCTCGCGCGCATGCCCGCTCTCAACGCCGTGAGTCGCCGCCGTCTTCTCGCCGTCATTGCGATCGCGAACCTGGCGATCGCGGCGGTTCTTTTCGTATTTTTCGAACTCGTACTGGCGCCGATAAATCCCGAGCTTGGCGTCGACGGATTGCTGATTGGCGCCGTTCTGGCCGCCGGCGCGATTGCGATGTACTCGCTCGGGCGCGCAGCGTCGCGCGTTCCGTACGCGATCGGTGCGATCGCGCTGGCGATGCTCGCGGCGGTGCCGCTTGCCGCACGCGTGCGCGAAGACGCGTCGTCGATTTCCACCTATCGCGATTTGGCAAAAACTGTCCAGCCCTACCTTTCGGGAGACTGTACGCTTGCCTCATACCGCCATTACGTCCAATCGCTCCCGTTCTACACGCGCCGGCGCGAGGCCCGGGTCGAGTACCGGGGTGAGCTTTCGGAAGTTTCTCCCCCATCGCCCGGCGGGTCGCCGTTTCTTATCGGCTCCGACGCGCGCCTGCGCCAGGTCTGGTCGTCGGGCGCGTGCATGATTCTGATCGTGAACGATCGCGACCGCAATGCGCTTGCAGACTCGCTGAAGCCCGCGCCGGTCGTCATCGGATGCGAGGGAAAAAAGCTAGCGCTCTACAACGGCGCCGTCGCACCGCCGCCGGGCGCAGCCAATTGTCTCAAATCCGAAACGAAAAATTAGTAAATGCCAGGATCGAGGTACTTGGATTCGGACTCATTCGACTGTAGCTTTCTCGCTGTAGCTTTCTTGCGACCGTTTCCAGTGAAGGGTCACAATTTTAGCCGTAAACGATTTGCCCGGGAGAGACTGATCGCAGGTGGCTGACAAAAAATCCAAATCCAAACTTCAGGCTGCGGATTTCGGAGCCGACGGCGGCGAGCCGGAACCTTCGCTCGGCCACTTGATCACGGAAACCCGCGAACGCAAAGGCATGACTCGCGAGCAAGTCGCCGGCGAGACTCATTTGCCGGCGCATTACATCAAAATGATCGAGACCGACAGCTACGATCTGATTTCGGATCGGCTCTACCTCGTGCCATTTCTTCGCCGATACGCAACGTTCCTGGGTCTCGACGCCGAGGAAATTGCCTCGCGTTTCGTCACCGACGTTCAGCATACCGAGGCTAACGTGGTGCGAATCTCGCAAGAGATCACGATGGTTGCGAAGCGGCCGGCCGCCGCCAGCCGAATCGCCTTCGTCGTGCTGATCGCCGCGGTGCTCGTCTTGGTGGCAGACTTCGCGTGGCGCCGGTTTGTGGAGCATGAAGTTCCCACTCCGGCTCCAGTCGCCTCGCCGGCTGCGATGGCGCCCGCGCCGGTGACGACAGCGGCGGAGCCCAATGCCGAAGCGCCGAACGAAACTCCGCCGCCCGCGACAATCGTGAAGAATCCCGAAGGCGCCGCGCCACCTTCTTCAGCGGCCGCCGCCTCCTCTATCGCCGCGCCCGCGGCGCCACCGATTCGTACCGGCATCTCGAATCTTCCGCGCCCTGCGAGTCTGCCGCCTCCAGCTCACCGTCCTGCCCCGTCGCGGCCGCTCCCGCCTGCGGCGACCGATGAGTAACGGCCGCTAGTGCAGCACGGCGTTGGCGATCTCTTCCGCGACAAGCTCCTTGGCGCGTCGCGCGTCGTCGCCCGAGTGCACGACCGCGACCACCTTCAGCTCATCGGCTGCGCCCTCCAGCGACGCGCGTGCGACGATCACCGTGTCGTAAATCTGATTCTTCGGGATACGGTCATATGGCGTCGGCGCGTTGACGCCGTGCAACGCCTGCTGACTCGCCTGGTAGGCTTTGAACTGTTCGGTAGCCGTATCGTCGGGATACAACGACCGGCGGCGAGCCTCCTGTGCGAACGGATCGATCGGTTGATCGCCGCTGTCGCCCAGCGGCGGCGGATTCGCGCCGGCCGCCTTCAGCAATTCAACCATCGAGGGATCCCCCGGGAACATCTGATTCAATGACACTCCCGGTGCAAGCAGTTGCTGATTCACCGTCACGGTGAGCGTCACCGAATTTTCCGGATTGGACGCAAGACCATGGCGCGCCGCTCTCAGATCTTCGTTCAGCACGTTCTGCACAACGGGATCGGTGCAAACCGCAACCACGCCGGCGTTTGGGGGCGCCACCAGCTTGCCCGCCATCTTGATGTCGGCTGCCTGCGCAAATCCGCAAATAGCTACTACAATGGCTATCGTGGCGATCGCGCGTTGCCCTGCCTCACGCACTGGATTACTCACCTAGGGAATCTTCTGCTGCAACAATTCCTGCGCCCGCGCAGCCCGCCATTTTACCAGCCGTTCGCCGAGCTTCGCGTCGCCCAGCGCGATTATCTGCGCCGCAAGCAGACCCGCATTCGCCGCACCAGCTTTGCCAATCGCCATCGTCGCCACCGGCACCCCCTTGGGCATTTGCACGATCGACAGCAGCGAATCGATTCCATTGAGCGGCGTCGTCGGCATTGGCACACCAATGACCGGCAATATCGTCTTCGATGCGACCATTCCGGCAAGATGCGCCGCGCCGCCGGCGCCGGCGATTATCGCGCGCAGTCCGCGGCCGGCAGCATTGGCGGCATATTCCAAAGTAATGTCGGGCGTCCGATGCGCCGACATAATCCGAACTTCATGCGCCACTTTAAGTTCTTCCATAACCTCGGCCGCTGCCGACATATATTCCCAGTCGCTCTTGCTGCCCATGATCACGCCGACCATCGGTGCCTTGCTATCCGCCATCGTAGCTCCTCGTGCGTTCCTTTAATTGTGATTATCTCATGCTGGGGTGAGGGACGCAGCATTATTCGAATCTGAGGCTGATTCCAGCCCGCCGGCATGTCAAGTCGCAGCCGGTATGAGCGCCCTGGATAATTCGGCACAATATATTCGCGATGGCGACGCCGATTCCCAGCAATCAGTGCGCGTTCACGCTCGCCGAAGTTGTCGAGGCTACCGGTGGTACTCTCGTCCGCGCCACTTCGACCGTCCCGGTCGGCGACGGCGTTCGCGGCGTCAGCATAGATACACGCTCGATCGGGGCGGGAGCGATATTCGTCGCACTGCGTGGCGCGGCGTCCGACGGCCATGACTACCTGCCACAAGCCGCCGCGCGGGGCGCTGTAGCCGCGATCGTCGCGACCGGCCGCGGTTATCCTGCTCTCGATTGCATCGAGGTCGCCGATACCCTCGCGGCGCTGGGCCGGCTCGCGCGCCGCCATCTTGTGCGCACGCGCACGGCCCGCCCGCTTCCCCTGATCGCAATCGGCGGAGCAGTCGGTAAGACCACCACCAAAGAACTCACCGCCGCCGTCGTTCGCGCGCTGTTCGGATCCACGCTTTCAACCCCTGGTAATCTGAACAATCTGATCGGCGTGCCTATGACGATTTTCACGCTCACCGGCGAGCATCGAGCGGTCGTCCTCGAATGCGGCACCAACACACGCGGCGAGATTCCAAAACTGGCGCAAATCGTCGAGCCAGACGTCGCAATGGTACTCAACGTCGATCTCGAGCACAGCGAGGGTCTCGGCACGCTCGACGATATCGCCAACGAGGAAGCCGCGCTGTTCTCGACTGCCAAGCGCTATGCGGTCGCATCTGCCGACGAACCGATGGTCCTGGCGCGGATTCCGAAACATCTGAGGCGAATCACGTTTGGCAAGTCGCGCGACGCCCACGTGCGGCTCGTCAGTCGAAGCGCGGGCGTCCGCTCGCGCATCCGCGTCGAAATCGCTCGCGTCATGCTCGCGGCGGGAGTCGAACCTTTCGTCGAAACCGAAATCGCGCTCCTGGGCGAAGCCGCTGCTCTCAACTGCACCGCCGCGATCGCCGGTGTCGCCGCGATGCGCCCGCGGCCGCTTGAATCGCGCGAGCTTGCCGCGCTCGCCGATGCGCTCGCGCTCGTCAAGCCGGTCGCCGGTCGGCTCGCCAACACCTCGATTCACGGCATCTTTGTGATCGACGACACTTACAACTCGAACCCTCGCTCGATTCGGGCCGCGCTCGCGGCCGCGCGCGAGGTAGCCGATGGTCTCGGCGCCCGTCTCGTGATCGCGCTGGGCGATATGCTTGAGCTGGGCGAGATGTCGGCCGCCGCGCATCAGGAGGCGATTCGCGACGTGATGCTCTCGCATCCAGCCGCATTCGTCGCCGTCGGCCCTGAGATGAACTCCGCCTGCGCAGTCGTATCCCGCGATGCGGATTCCACCAAAGTACTCGCCGCGCCCGACAGTATCGCCGCGGCAGGAATAATTGCCGGATTGATCCGGCCCGGCGACGTGTTGCTGGTCAAGGGTTCGCGCGGGATCGCAATGGAACGTGTTCTCGAGAGGCTCGGTTGACGCTAAACAGTGCGTGGGCGGGAGCCTGGTTATTGCCCTATTGCCGTGATGTCGCAAGTTTTTGCTGTCATCGAGGCGTTTGCCGGGAGTGTAGCGCGGCGGATGGTTTGATCCGAATACGGCGAGTGATCTGATCCGAGCGGGGCGCCGTGTCAGCTCCCAGAAGCCTCAACGTATGAGGCTACCTAATGGATAACCGCTTGCTACGTCGGCGTGGCCGTGGGCGTCGCGGTATGCGTCGCGGTTGCCGTGCCCGTCGCAGTGGCTGTCGCGGTAGGGCTGGCGCTGGCAGTCGGCGTCGCAGTTATGGTCGGCGTCGGGCTGGCGGACGCGGTCGGCGTCGGGCATGGATAGCTCGGCCATGAGAACAGCGCGCCGCCCGCGCCGAAGCATCCATTCCCCGGCGATTGAGCCGCGATAGTCACGTTGCCGCTTGCCACGGTCACGTCGCCGGTCGAGTTGCGCGCCGGTGGGCCGTAGCTCGCAAAGGTCAGGCTGCCATCGTCGTTGGCGGTCCAGACGCCGCCGGCGTAACTGAAAAAACCGAGGTCCGCAGTCGTATCGTTCTTGACCAGGTACCAGAACTGCACGCCGTCATAGCCGCTGCCCCACGTGCACTGGACATAGTTGGTGCCATTCAGCGTGTTCGGCGCATTCGAGACGGTCGTGTCGCTGCTGACGAGGGTATTTCCGTCGCCGGTCACAATCCCGAAAACCGGGCCGCTGGCATCCACCGCCTGAACGGCGTATTTGATCGTCGCCGTGCCGGGCGTTCCGACAACCGTGCAGGTCGGCGGATACGGATTGGCGAGCGGCCCCACGTTGACCGCGCCCGTCGCGTTGATTCCGCCCTTGTTGAGAATGCCGCCGAGGCCGATACGCGCGTGCCCGTGCCGGCCCTGAGCCTCCTGCCCACCGCCCGGTCCGTATTTCCACTCCCCGCTCTGACCGCTGTTATTGAAAAGCGCGATGTCCGGCTCGCCCTGCGCCCCGGAGAAGCCGATGATGTTGGCCGCGGCCAATTCCAGCGGCCAGTAACCACTTCCGAGCGTCTGATACCAATTGGTCACGTTCCCGGAGCTGTCGGAAATGTCGCCTTGCGTGCCGATGATCTGGTTGAAGTACGCGCCCGATTGAAGCGCGATCACGTTGCTGCCGTAGCCCGGATAGACCACGTTGTAACTGCCTGAAATCGAGATGGGATTCGGAGTGCCTTCGATATCCACGTCGTCGAGTTCATCGACCTGCCCTGCCATCAGCACTCCAGTCCCGTCGGAGAACACCGTGCCGCCGACGATACTGTCCTGGTTGGCGCTGGCCGTGAAGTTGACCGCGTAGGTGATTCCTTTGAGCTGGCTGCTGAAGATGTGGTCGTAGTAAGCCGCCTTCACGTCCACGTCGCCGTTGCCAAAGATGCATCCGGTGTCGAATCCCGCGACCAGAATGTTGTACGCCTGCGACTGGTACATCTGACTCCAGTCGATCCCGACGCTGCCGGAAGTGTTGCTCCCGTTAATCGAGAAATTTTCAAAGGTGAGGTCGTAATTGCCGGCCGGGTTGCCCGCGGCGATGCACGTTCCCGATCCCGTGCAAGTGATATTCGTGGCAACCCAGCTCACGCCTGAAAGCGTTGCGCCCTGATAGGCCTGAATCTGATTCGTGCCAAGCGAATAGGTGCAGGGACCGAGCAGCAACTTGACCGTCTTGCTGGCGCTGCCGAGCGCGACGTTTTCATCGGCGGTCGTGAGCGTGCTGCCGGTGCATAGCCCTTGCGCGTCAACCGTGCCACCGTACGCAGGAAGGGCCGCGATTGCTGCCATTACCTGCTCAGCCCAGGTCGCACCTGAATAGTTCGCCGCGTAAAGAACGGCGTTGCTGACGCCGCTGGCCACGCCGGTAGCGCCGCCGGCCGGCATCCAGTTTGCTCCGTTCCAGGTGATCTGGCATTTCGTTGTGTATCCGCCGCCGGTGATAGCGGTTCCAACTACGCATGACTGCGCGTCCGTAATCGTGCAGGTCGTTCCCGTTGCTGGCGACCCGGGCAATGCTGAGAACACGATTGGCCCCCCGGGGCAGCCGCTGCCGCCACGCGACACAGGGAGATTCCCGGTCCATCCGATGGTCAGATGCGTGCCGCCGCTGCTCAGAGTGCCGGTCACGTTAGAATCATTAGTGACCGAGGACAGGCCGCCGCTATTTGCGACATTGCAGTTCCAGTCGCCGCCCATTCCTAATGCGACGGCGCCGCTCCCGCCCGATGAGCAGCTCGCATTCCCTTGACAGTTGGTGCAATAGAGCAAGCCTCCATTGATCGCTGGCGTCGCTGCAAGTTGTGCCGCGTTGACCGGAACAAGCGTCGGCGCGATCGGCTGGGCACCCGAAAATCGATCATTGATCGCTTCGCGGAACTGCAATCCCGCTCCCACGCCGGTGAAGTTAGGGATCGGCTGATAAGCTCCGGGCGGTGGCAGATTCTGCGCCAGCGCCTCCACACTCGCGACGAGCAGGATCATCGCGGCGAACGTCACACCTCGAAGCGTTCGTGAAATCTTCCGTTTCAAATCCATCACCATTCCACCAATCGGCGGCTTTCCTCGATAACCTCAGAATCCGATCGCGATCCAGTAGAAGCCATCGTTGAGGTCGTATGTCGTGTCGACACCGTCGTAATCGGACTTGAAGATCCCGCTCGCTTTTGCAAAGCTCACCGTCTCCATCACCAGTACCCCGCAAGCGTTGTCGTCTGCTCCATTCGAGAGTGAGGCCAAAGCCCAGACGCACTTATTCGGGAATGCGATCGGCCATGTAACTGTCCAGTCGGAATCCTTGCCGGTGCCGCTGTTCCATCCCCACTGGATGATGTACTGAATCAGCCCCTTATTGATGTCATTCACGGGGATTTTGATGTAGCCGTTCGGCGCCATCTTGCCCGTGAACAGCACCTGGAAGGCCTGCAACACGCCGATATTCGAGATATTTACGTCCTGGCGCTGTTTCAGAAACGCGGTGCGATTAGCCAGTTGCTGATGTGGCTGATTGGAGATACCTGTCCCGCTGAAACTCGCGCCGCTGGCAGCGCCTTCGACCGGATCGGTTGCTTGAATTTGATACACCTCATTGGAGGTGAATTCGGGGGCGTCGATTAGTGTAGCCATTGACTACCTCAGAAGGTAAGCGTCCACGTACCGCTGATACTCATTCCCGCGCCGAAGACTATTGGTGCTATCGTCTTGCGCGCGAGCATCGGAGTCGGCGCGGTCGTTCCGGGCAGTCCCGCGCTGGCATGATTGGCGAATATCGCCAGCTCCTGAATGGTTATCCCCTGCGCGCCGGTGTCCGCCGTCGTCAGCGACCAGTTGAAGGTCACGCTGCCGTTGCCGTCCTCGCTGTGACTGTCGAGCGCTTTGTAATATGCGGGGGCGGTCAGCGCGCTGTCGGTCACCGTCGGTGCGTTCGATCCCGAGCCGAATCCCACCGCCACCGCGAATTCGCCGGTTGTATCGCCTCCGAGCAGCGCTGCAAGGGCAGGTAGCCCGGCGTTCACGAAAAGATTGCGACCCTCGTATTTCCACACAATACGCCCTTGCTGGACAAGACGGATTCGCACGATTCCAATCGGTCTTCTCATTTTAACCTCCGTACAAAACGGCTGTGCCGTCGACGATCAGCGCCGAATCTGCAACCGCAGGTTCGTTGACGTCGTAAGTAATCCCGCTGTGCAGATAGTGAGCGTCGTAAACGGGGACAATCGGACCGTACGCATCAGTCAGCGGCGCGGTCCCGATCGCGAGCTTCAGCGCGTCGTCATTGGGCGCTGGCGCCGCGTCGATCTGGTACTGGGCAATTCCGCCGAGCGTCAAATTGTCTGACGGCGCCGGCCCCGCGTCGGAAATCGCCGGCGCCACAAACCATATCGAGTCCATCCACGCGCGCGCCGGTTTGAAGAAATTAACCGCTGCTGCTGCCGTGGATACCGCGCCACTTGAGACGCCCTGCCCGGCCACAAGGTTGATCATGACACGGAACACCGCCCATCCCTGACTCGACGGATACGCATCGCCGCCCCAGCTCGACTGTCCTTCGAGCAGAGTGACCTCCGTCCAGCCCAACGACGTCAGCGCCTGCTTGATCGCCCACGGCGTACCGCAGAATCGATGCAACGGGATAGCGCTCATGAGCAGTTCGCGTTCTGCCACCTCCGTCAGCATCTGCACCGAAACCAGGCCGCCGGATTCGATCAGATTGTCCACGTCGATCAGCAAATCAATGTTCGTAAGCGCATCGACCCCGAGCGACACCGGCGCGATTAATTGCCACAGCGGCGACAGGATGTCGAATTGCCACGCCAGAAACGGCAACGCGCTTTCCACCACCGAGTCGATTCGGTAGATCAGCAGCGTCGTGAGATCGAGCGCCGCGAGCCGCGCGATCAGCACCAGCAACGCCTGCGTGCGCGTATCGTTGATCGACGGCGCGGCCGAAAGCTCGGGCATCAGCTGTGCTCCGTGCTGAAGGCCGTCGTCAGCGAGATCATCGTACAGTTCGCCCACTGCCCGGCCGTAAGCGTGGTCAGCACCGGCGTCGTGAGCGTCACGCCATAGACCCCCGCGACAGACAGCGCCGCAATTATCTGGCTCGGCACGATGTCGCGCTGAATCTTGGCTGCCAGCTCAAGCGCCAGCTCCTGCACGGCGGCGGTCGCCGCGGCGATCGTCGCGGTCGGATCCGCATCCGAGTACAGCGTCACGGTCGCGTTGATCTGATAGTCCACCTCAGTCACCGCGAGCACGCTGACGGTGTCGGTCAGCGGACGCACAGTGTCGGCGTTCAGCACCGCGGCCACTTTCGCAAGCAGCGCGGAGTTCGCGACTCCCGCACTGTTTGGCGCCGCCGCCGGCTGTACTGTAATCGGTCCGGTCAGCACGTACGCGTTCACCGATCCGGGCGCCGGACTGACAATTTGCGCGTCGATGATCGACGGATCGGCGCCGATCGCAAAAAACCGGTACGCTCCGATCGGCCCCGCGACGCTGAACTGATTTGGCGCAGCCTGAATGCGCGTGCGCAGATGATCGTCCGTTTCAGGGGCGGATCCACCCGTGGTCGTGCTCGTATTGGTCACGCTCGCGATCAAGGCATTCGGATTGAGCTGGACGTTGACCTGCCCCGCCAGGTATCCATTCGCAGCCGCTCCTGGAGTTGTCGCCGTGGCAGCGACACTACCGGTAGTTGCGCTGGCCGCAATGGTGATCGTCGCGCTGGTCGCGAAAGCAAACTGCCCGTCGTTCGTGCCGGCCAGCGTTCCCGCGGCAATCGTGAACGGCACCGTCAGCGCGTTGGCCAACGTGAATTGGAGCGTCGTCACCGCGGGCTGCGATGCCAGTCGCGTGACGCTTAGCAGTTGACCGAGATAATCGAGCATCGGGAACGACGCGAAGGCGAGCAGATTCTGCTGGGCCGCATACTGGATCGCGTTGCGTACCAGCGATTCGCGGTACGCATACAGATTGATCAACAGCCGCTCGACCTGCGCCGGATAAAGCGTTCGGCCTGCGGCTGCCTCGAACTCGGCAATCATGTCGGCAAGGATTAGGTTTGGATCGAGCCCGTCGGCATCGTTGACAAACACCGGCGGCGGAAGCGATGGAATTCCCGCACTCATCAACTCATCCTTTCATCGCCGTCGGCGCGGCCCGGATTAGACCGTCGCTCCCGGGATTGTCACGGTCGTGGTCTGAACCGGCGCCGCAGTGACGCCCAGCCTGAGCTGCCAGTTGAGCGTCACGCCGAGATGCGCGCCCGACTGCGCGCTCCCGTCATTGACGGGTTGCGCCGTCACGGAAACAAGATTTACCCGCGGCTCCCACGTCGTGATCGCCGATGTCAGTTCGCTCACAATTGCGGGCAATGCCAGGTTGATCGGAAAATCGATGTACCGCCAGATATCCGCACCAAAAGTCGGCCGCAGCGGATCGCTTCCCTGTGGCGTCGTTACGATTATCCCCAGGCATTGCTCGACGTCGGCGATTCCCTGCACCACTTCGCCGATGGCTCCCAGAGCCAAAGACCAGTCGGCCGACGTGATATCCGCCAGTGTGATTGCGCCCGCCGGCATCGTCATCCCGCCAACACGTCGGTGCTTGCCGTCACGATCGTTCCCGTCGCCTCGCCCACTTGAACTCTATCGCCGAGCCGCGCGACACCAGCCAACTGGCCGGTTCCGAGCTGCACCTGTCCCGCCGCCCTGATGATGACGTTGCCGGTCGAGTCAATCTGCATCTGTGCACCGTTCGCCGTAACATTGAACGCCGCACCTTGGGGGAGGCTCACGGTCAGAATGTGCTCGGTGCCGTCGTATTTGATCTCGCCCTGGTCCTGAAACTTCAGATCGAGCAGATGCACCTGGGCGTTGTAGGTGATTTGCGTGGTATCCTGGAAAAGAAGATCGAGGAGGTGCGCGACGCGATCGTAATCGATGCTCGTGCCATCCCGGAACGCGAGATGAAACTTGTCGGCGCTATTCACCGGCGGCACGTCTGCGTCTGAATAAATCGCGCCCAGCACCGCGCCAGCCTCATCGCGCAGGTCCATCAGGCATACGACCTGTTCGCCGATGTCCGGAATCCAATACGCCTTGTCGTTCTGCGTCTTGGGAAAAACAACTGGCAGCCACCAGCTGATCACCTCGTCGTAATCCGGAAACACCACGCGCACCTTTGCGCGCGCCGTGTCCTGCTGCTGCACGATTCCGACCCGGAAAGTGGGATTCAGCGAGGCAAATCGCTCACGGTATTCGACTATGTCATTCATGCGCTGACCCGCCGCGCTGCAATCGACGTTGAGTATCCTGTCGCGCGCGCCAAATGATGCTGCGCCGTCTCGATTAGGTATGTTCCATCCAGCGCGCCCCATCCGCTGAGCTGTACATTGTTTCCGGCCACCAGCACCGTGGTTCCCGGTCCCTCCAGCGTTGCGTCCACGAACACCATGTTGTGCAGATGAAGTGCGGCTTCGGCCTTCACTAGCGCTTGCTGCGCGTTTTCACAGCGCGCGACGATCTTGAGCGTGTCTCCCGTCGGAGAAGACGGGTCCGCGGACACCGACTGAGTAATCAGTTGTTTCGTGTCGGGATCGAAGTATGAGAATTCCGCACCATCGTAGATTCGGCGTGTTCTGTTCCGAAATGAGAATCGAACCACATCTGATCGTGTAATCGCGACCACCGCAGGTACGGACTCGAGCACCGGTCGCGCGTAAAAGACCAACTGCCCTCCACGCACTGTAAAACCGAAGTTGTGCTCTCTCGCCAGCCGTTTCAGAAATTCCAGATCCGTCTGGCGGCGTTGAGTGACGCGGGCAAACACGACATCGCTCTCGGACTCGGATGACGCCGTCACCATTACCAGCCCGTACTTCCCTGCGATTAGCCCCGCTATTTCCACGATGCCCATGTTCTCGTACGCCACAGTATTCGCTGTGCGCATCGCCGGCGTGATGTATGCGGCAAGGCAGCGGAGTCTCATCACGTCGGGCGGTCCATCCAATTCCAGCTCGTCGATCTGAAATTCACCGCAATCCAGCAAAGCCTCGCCGCTATAGCCAATTTGCAGACTGACTATGTCGCCGAGAGCCGGATACCAGGGCCCTTGCCATAGCTTCGCGGAATCTTCGAGATCCACTTCAAGCTCGCCTGAAGCGCCATCGAGCCGATCGACATATCTGATCGCAAGAACCATTTGCGATACATCGGCGGTAATATTCACGCCCAAATAATTGAGTATCCATTGCGGCGAACGAACTGGATACGATGCCGTCGGAGCCATTACGCACTCGCCGTCCGAGACAATTTCCAGGGCGGCAAATCGGCCGTGACCACCACGCTCTTCTGCAGGATCGGCACGCCGATCGATATTCCGGCATCGAACACCGGCTCTATCGGTACATTCGGATTAGCCATTATGATCGGAGAATAGTCAGTTGGATCGCCATAGTATTGCCAGGCTAACAGATCCCAGCGTTCACCGGCCGTCGTAATGTGAAGTATGAACTGTCCGGACGGCGTCATCGCGCGGCGCTCCTCACGATAACCGCGGCGGGCACGTCGTCCGCTTCAAGATTGGGACCGCTTGTGCCTGTCGCAGACGGGATACTGAGCAACGCCGACACGCCTGGCGTGGATCCGTCCGAGCCACTGCCGGCGGTTCCGGTCGACGCCGTCGTGATTCCTAACGGAGAAAATGTCGCAACCGGCAGCGCGCTGGAAACAAGTTGCGGGTCAGCTATCCATTCCTTGAGTGCGAGTGCGACCCTGATTGTCAGCAATCCGCCGAGATCCGACATCTGCATCGATTTCACTTTAATCGATTCGATCACAAAGAGACCCAGGTACGTTCCGACGCCAAAGACCAGCGGCAGCGCCAGATGCTGCGCAGCCGTCGCGCGCAATAGCGCCAGCTGCACGGCAGGGTTCGTGAACGACGAGTGCCACATCAGGTCGAAATTCAGCCGCTCGAGATCGTCGCCGACCCATTGCAGCCGTGGCTTGCTTTCAATCACCCGCTGCTCGGCAAAATCGTACGCCCCTGCCGATTCGTAGCCTTCCGGAGAGCCAACCACCCCGAATTGAATGTCGCCCAATGCTGCGAACAACTAATCGCTCCTCAGAACTGCGCGCGCTCGCGCCGCGCCGATTCTCGTTTCAATTGATTGAACAGTTCCTCGCGATGCGCCCGCAGTGCGCCAATCGCATCACGCTCTACATTGCCGCCCGCTGCCGGCGCGTTGATCACGACCGTCGGCGACGAGTTGATAGTGATCCCCGTGCGCACGCTGCTGTTATTCGGACCACGAGAGTTGCCCGATGGTTCCGCGAACTCGCGCTGGGAGAGATTTGCGGGCGGCATCACCGCGCGGATCGATGAAGCCATGCGAGCGCTCGCGAGGAAGCCTGTCCCGGCGAACGCCTCTCGTTCTGCTTCGAGACTCTCTCGTGATCGACTCGAAACTCGCCCTGCATCTGATCTCGGCGATGATTCCGTATTCGCGACAACCATCGTCTGGGCAATTTCGCTCGCGCGGTGCGCCCGCTCGGCGAAATCGCTCGAGCTCTTCAATCCGGACCGTGTCGCGCGTCGGCCCGCAGTGGAAGTCGCCCAGGCTGCGCTTCCCCATTCAATTGAGCGTTCAACTCGCGACAGAGCATCCGCCGCGAGCGACAATTCCCGAATTTCCCGCGACAAGCGGCCGCCGGCATCGACCCTTGCAGTCGTGCGATGCCATGCATTCGCGTGACCGCCAGGCCTTCCTCGTGACTCTCCATCGATCGCGCCATCCGAGTCTTTCAGCCGCGCCATTGAAGCTGCCGCTTCGTTGCCCCTGATGCCGTCACGTACTCGCGCAGTCGCATTCAGCGCTCTGGCGCCCACGGCGAACGGCCGAATCAATTGCGCGGCGCTCGCAGTCTTTCTCCAACTGTCTCCTCCATTTCGACCTGGATTGTCGTCCAACCGGCTCTGAGAGCCGTCGCTACGAGTATCTCTGTTCGCGAAGGATTCTGCCTCCGGACGATGGTCGTATTTCAGAAGGGCAGCATGCGCGGGAAGTTGCCAGCGATGACCTGCGGCCATCGCGATGCCAGCAGTCGCCCGCGCGATCCGGATGCTCTCTCCTACGAAGCCGGCCATCCGGTCGAGATGGCTGAGCGCGCGCGCCGACTTCGCTCCGCTAATCTCCGCCGGCGTGTCGATTGTCCTGGATTGCCTTGCCATCTAATGATTCGCTCTGATGCCGCGATTGAAAGGTTCAACTAGGCTCGCGCGACGTTACGGTCGAATGGCCGGCGTTGAGAGGTCGCGGCCTCGACTCGCAACGGACGTCCTGCGAGTTCCTTGCCGTTCATCGCGCGCAGCGCGACCGCGGCGTCGTCCTCATTGGTCATCTCGACAAATCCGAACCCGCGCGAGCGCCCGTCGAAACGGTCGCGCACAATCTCGGCTCGTTCCACTCCGCCGATCCCGGCAAATGCCTCACGCAAATCGCCATCGCCTAACGAAAAACTCAGGTTCCCTACGAATAGTCTCACTCCCATCGTCTCACCGTCTCGCGTGATTAGTTACTCCACGCATTGCGCTATAGTCACTGTAATTACTACTCACGATTCGTCCCCTCCGCCGCGTTCGACGCGCATCCGCTCATAATCCGTCACCGCGTCGAGCCAATACGACAGCTCCGCAAAGTCCATCCCGCTCAGCTCCTGGACTGAGAATCCGGATTGAACGAGGCCTGCGAAGCTCGCTGCGGAGGGCAGTCGAAATTTTCGCCAATCACCTCGTCCTGCAGCGCCATCACGTCGCCAAGATCCATCTCGAGCACGTCCTCGTACACGATCTTGCGCCCGTCCACGCGCGTCAGCTCCGCGATTAGTGCAAATATCACCGCGCTCGCGTCGCTACCCGCCGCTGCCCGTTGGGCCCGCATCAGGTCCCGTCCATGACCTTTGCGCACCGCAGCGCGCGAGCCAGAAGGTAAATCGATGGCCCGAATATCTTCTTCCTCTCCCGTTTCCGCGCCACCGATACGTACTCCATTCACCGTAATTTCATCGCTCTTCATTAATCATCGCCCCTGTCTTCCAATTTCAATGCAATCCCGGGTCAGCCGCCGAGATTTGAACGGAAAGTACTCAGTTGATCGACGCCGCCGACTACGTAGATATTGGCGAATACGTCGTACAAGTATATTTGGACTCCCGCCACGTATAGCTCGCAGTGATAGATGCTTATCACCGACGTGGTTTCGACCATTTTATGCTGACGGAAAATGGGACTTCCGCCGTCCTTGAAAATTCCCGTCATCAGGTACACCACCGGGAGTTGCGCAGTTCGTCCCTGGCTGGTGTACTGCTCCAGATTTCCCCGTGCCTGGAAGGAATGTGTTTGGAACGGACTGGTTGACATCGTAAGCGTACTCGCGTCGAACGAGGTCCACTTGATTATCGATTCGAGTTTTTCCACGCCCGCCCACAGCTCAGCCGTTCCGGCCATCCCCAGGCCCTTGTAGTCAATCATCTTGTGCTTGGGATTGGCGATCTCGATCTCTTCGGCGCGGCCCAGCAGTCCGACGCCGTCGATATATATATTTGCGTTAGTCAGTGAGTTGATCTGGATGTTCATCCTGTTCCCCTGGGATCCGCGCGAGTTACGAGGTCGCTCCCGCCGCTGCAGTTATCGGGCTCGTCTGTCCGAGTTGCTGCAGCAACGTCACATCTATGAATGCCTCAAAGGTGATTCTTTCCGCGGGTGGCGGGGGCATTACGTCGATGTCAAAGACCAGTTGGCCGGCGGCGATCTGCGTGTATGGATTTTCCGCCGGGTCGAAGCTTGCCGCGCCGGCTACCAGCGCGCCGCGCTGGATGAGCGATCTGATGAACGCGTTCGCGCTGGCGAGGATCGCCGTGATCAGCGCGTTGGAAATCGGCTGGTCGATAAACTGGAGCATCGCGAGTTCCAGCGATTCCTCGATTACGTCCATGGTGCGCCGTACCGAGATAAAATTGTCCGGCGCGGTGGATGCCGGGTACTCGGCGCTCCGGTTGCCCCACACCCGAAGTCCGGTACCGAATGCGTTGAACACCGTCACGATTCCCGCCGCATTCAGATTGTTGGTGTCGGACGACGCGTCGAGAATAGACGCGTAGAGCTGAACGTCCGGCCCGAGCATTCCATCGACCGGCGTGTTGGATGGCGACCACCAGTAACCTTGCGCCAGGTCCTTGGCCGCGATCGCTCCAGCCACCCACTGTGAATATGGCCCTACCGAGTTCGCGTTGAATTGCGCCGTTACCGGCGTCCCTGAAGTGCTGAGCGTGACTCCCGTCGGCACGATTCCCGTGTCGTAGAACGTCTCTTGCGGATAGCAGAGGACTGTCCGGCTGCTCGACGTTGCAAAGGCATTGCCCACGACTCCGCGATTGGCGATCGCGGTCGCCACCGCAGTCGAAGGCGGCGAATCGACGAGCGCCATCGCGCGAATCTTGTTGGCCATGGCGTCGATTGCAGTCGCAACCGCGGCGTCCTGCGAGTAGCCCGGCGCAATCAATATCTTGGGAAAGAATCCCATCGTTCCGTAGGTCGTCTGAAATGCCTGCATCCCCGTATAAACGCCGCCCGTGAATTCCCCAATCACGTCAGCGTCCGCCACCTTCGACGGATCGGCGTAGTTGAATGCGATCAACACGCTGGCGCCCGCGGTAATATGTCCTCCCGATCCCGTTGGCACGATCGTAATCGCACCATTCACCGCATCGAGCGTATAGTCAGTGCCCGCGACATAGGTAGTACCGGCAGGATTACTAGTCACTACCACGCTCGATACGCCCATGTGGCCGAGGTTGATGGCTCCCTGCGCGTTGAAGGTGAATGCGGTCGCAGCTATCGCCGTGAAATGTCTGCCGGGATCGAACACGTTGACGACGATCGCCTGTCCCGCTCCTTGCTCCTGGATCGACACGAGCGCATACGGAATCGAGTACCCTTGAACTGTCGGTCCGAAGTTTGCAGCGTCGAGCGCTGACGAGACCAGCGCCGGCGTGTTGGGCGCTACCGCGACCGACGGCGATTCCACCGCCCACGATGGCGCCGTCCCGACCAGTCCAATCACCGCCGACTTGACGACCGTGACCGGGACCGGCCCGTTAGTCACTTCGATTACTTCAACTCCGTGCAAGAAACTCGCTGGCATGTGTCACCTGTTACTCAGTTGAATCGAATTACTATTTGTTCCGGCCTAATTAGTCGGCTCGCTCTGGCCCGTTGTCGCAATAACCTCTTCGCCGTATGTGTATGCGATCTGCACCGTGTCGCCGGCGGATATTGCGCCGCCCGGGATCGCCGTGACGATTCCGCTGGCGCGATCGACCGAGAAATCCGTGCCCTGGATCAGCGATCCGCCGCCGGGACCCGTGATGCTCACGGCAAACACGTTGACCTGGGGAAGCTGAACCTGTTGGTTCGAATTGAACGTGTACGCCGCCGCGCCGACCGTGATGGAAGTCTGTCCGCCTTCTTCCAGCGCGATGCCCTTGACGAAGAGCGGGAACCCGTCCGGCTGCGAGGCTTCGACTGCCACGGTGCTCAGTGCGAACGTCGATGCGTACGTCCACACGCCGCCCTGCTTGTCGCGCTTTACGAATTTTTCACGCACCGGGTACATTTGGCGGCAGCCCGGAATCCGATATCCGGTCAACGCTGTGCGGATGCCCTCGATGATCGCGTACGCGCCGGGACTCGGCCCCGACGGGTCTCCACCGACCGCCCATCCGAGGTCGCGCATCATTATCGCGATCTCGAACTCGAGTTTGCGTTCCTGAATTATCGCCGCGGTTTCGAGCAACTCGCCGTACTGCGCGCCCTTGTACATCACCAATGCCGCGCCCACGCGATGCGTCAGGCGCCAGGTCTCGGGCCGATCCGGATAGTGCGCGATTTCGATCGAGTTGATTTGCGAACGCAGTTGATTGACGATTGCGTCTTCGATCGTCGCGATATCGATCGCCGTCGGCGGCGTGAAGACCACGCCGTTCCACGGAGCGTCGAGCATGGCGCCCATCTCAGTAGCCCTTCAGATTGCCGCGCTTGAAAACGCGATCCGGCCCCTGCACGGTTTCCACCGCCCCTGCCGCCACCGGCGGTTCCTGGTTGTCGGCGGACAGACCGAGCGTGAGCTCGCCGGCCGCGAC
Source organism: Binatus soli (SeqCode) (assembly GCF_050015535.1). NCBI lineage: Bacteria > Candidatus Binatota > Binatia (SeqCode) > Binatales (SeqCode) > Binataceae (SeqCode) > Binatus (SeqCode) > Binatus soli (SeqCode). The sequence goes on from NZ_JBEKBF010000001.1 coordinate 199,088, forward strand.
TTTCGTGAGCATCGCGACCGCGTCTTCATAACGCTTGCGCGCGTCTTCGAGGTCGTGCAGCGGTCGCAGTGATTGCAGCCGGTACATCGCGATGTCGGTTGTGAGACGGTTGAGAACGGCCGGGGGATCTGTCAGCGGCAGCGCGAAACGCCCTTCGATATATCCGTCGATTTCCGCGGAAGCGTCGGCAAGAGCTTGCGTGATCGGTGCTTCATTTACCGTGGTCGCCGTAGGATCTTCATTAGTCAGTTGAACAAGGTCTCGATTAGGGTATCGATTGATCACGTCTTGCGCGGTCGCGTAACTCACTGTCGTAACCTCATCGCATCGGAAGTCGTGATGCTCCTTGCGGGCCTCTCCGCGGGCGTCAGGCAACTGGCCTGCGCCCGCGGAGAGTGGGCACGCACTCCGGCGCCGCGGGCGGGAGGGGGACCCGCGGTACGCCGGCTCAGGGAAACTGGTTTCATCTCCGCGTCCTTACGCCAGGAACTCACTGACTATAAGGCTCGCGCTCTTGAGCCAGATGTTCGAGGTCGCGACGTTCGCACTCGCGCCGGCGCCGACCATGAACTCGGAGTTCAGCAACTGACGCGCGACTTCTTCGAGCGACGGCGGCACCAGCAGGTAGACGCCCTCGCGGCTCGACAGCGCGCCAAATGGCTGTCCCGCATCGGTTTTGAACGCTCTCATCGCGGCGCGCACCGCTCCGTAGTTGGTCGGATTGCTCAGGTCCGTGTTGCTGGCGTATGCCAACTGCCACAGCCCGACGCCGGTGTTGGCGCGCCCGTCCACGCCGTAGCGAAACTCGCGCCGGTTGAACACCGCCTCATCGGTGACGGTATTCATTCGCGTCACTGCGTATTCGCGCCGGAGCTGAAAGATGAATGGGCGGATCACCCGCGACGCATCGATCAGGTACCAGTACGCACCCGACCCGCTCGAGTTGATATTCGCCGCGGTGGTTCCGGTCTGTCCCATCAGGCCGACCGGATGGCTCGCCGAGAAAAACGGCACCCCGTCGAAGCCGACGACATCGCCTGGGTTCGCCACCGCGTCTTTGATCATCGCGAACAGCAGCATGTCCGGATGCACCTTGGTGTCCCATCCAAGCTGCTCGATGATCGGCTCGTACGCACCGTAGGTATCGTCCTCGATATCATTGCGATCGATCGCGACAGTATCTTCGAAGTTCCTATTGACTATTGTGTATTCATGCGTCTCGAGCGCCTGTATAACGCGATCGCCCAGCCACTCGCGGAACTTGGTAGTGCGGCCGAGCCATGGATAGGTAGTCTGGCGCGACGCCGAACGCACCACGCTCGTGACCTGTTCGTAGTATGACGGCGGCTTCTCGAATCCGCGCTGGAAGACGACGTCGAAGCCGGTGAACAATGCGGTCAGATTCGCTGCACTGATTTCCATCTAATTCTTCCTCGTCTTCGTTTTTCGGGTGAAGGTAGTCATCACGCCGCTCCGGTCGCCTGATGCCAGAAATCCACCCAGACCTGGCCGCTCGGATCGATCGCAACCACGGTCCCGGCCGCCGCGTATTGCTGCACGGCCGCGCCACTTGCGCGATCGGTCGCGGTGACGTTGTTGTCGTCGAGCGCAAAGCAGATGAGTCCGACCTGCGCCGCGCCAACCGATCCATCCGTCGCGTACAGGAACACTCCCTTGCGCGCCGTGATCGAAAGCGCGCCGGCGGCGCCTGGATTGTTAATCGCGTTCTGCCCCGGGATTCCGTTGCTCACGTATTCGGCGCGCCCAATGATCTTGAGCGGGTTCGCGACGGTCGTGGTCGCGGACGCCGGCACCGCATTGCCCGCCGCGTCCAGCGCGACGATCCCGCCCAGGTAGATGTTGGTATTCGCTTCGACCGGGTAAACGCGCATCCTGCCGCCGTCGGCCATCTCGGGCGTGTTTCGCGCATTGGTTAGAGCCGCCATCTTTTCACCCTTGTTGATGCGCGCCGGCGCGGCCGCTTCAGAGCCGCGCGAGGCGCAAGTTAGTCTTGGTTGCTTCGAAAATCGGCGCTGCGGATTTCCGCATTGCGGAGATCGGCGTCGGCGCGTTCGAGGCTCAGGAAGTCCGCGCGCCCGCGCTTGCGCCGGATAAACTCCGAATGCTTGAGGCCGAGTTGCGAGCAGATGGCAAGTTCCGTCGCGTTAAGCCCGCCCGCTCGCCTCTCCGCCGGCGGCTCTCCCGCCAGTCCCAGATTCTCGCCGACGATAGACGGCTGCTTGGCGGCGAACGCCTGAAATCCGCGCGTGTCCGCGGCGCAGTACGCAATCGCCCACTCGCGCTGCGCCGGCACGATTTTGCCCGCGCGAATCGCTTCTTCCACCGTATGCGCCGCGCGCTCGCGCGCGCGCTCGGCCTTGAGCGCGTTGAGCTCGGTAAGCGCCCGCTCGAACTCGGCGATCGCCACATAATGCGCCGGGTCCTGCGCGTGCGCGCCGGTGGTTGGCGACGCCGCATCTCTGGCCGCGCGCAGCTCGCGCACCTTTGCGACGACGTCCGCGACCGTCGCATCGCCATCGAGGTTCAGCAGCTCGCGTAACTCTTGAGTTGGAAATTCCATGCGTTCGTCCTTCGCGTCTGCGGCCGCCGTGCGCGACGCCGCGATCGCGGTCAGGTGAAGGTTTGGATTGTTGGTGAGACCGGCTCGCAACAGCCGGCTCACGCTGCCGTCTTTCGGATCGAACTGGAACACGGGCGAGACGTACCGGTACTCGCGCGCCACGATCGAATTCGCCGCCCGCGCCGTCCATTCCACACGCCCCCACACCGCGCCGCCACGCACCTCGAGTTCGCGGATCCATCCGGCCGCCGGAGCGGGCCGTCCTTCGGGCGCGCCGAAATCCGTGGCATGGTCGTAGTCAATCGGCAGGCCCGCATTCATCTGCAACGCGATTGTCGACTCGATTACCGCGGTCGGATCGTCAAGCCGAAATGGCCCGCGTCCGTCGCGCCCGTAAAACACCCCGGCCGGCAGCAGCTCGATCCATTCGGGCGCCGCCGCGACTTCTTCTCCCGGCGCTGGCGCAGAGGCGGGCGCACCGGCGGTATCGATCACGAACGAAGGAATCAGTTTGCCCGCCCGCGTCTCGCTCTCACCGCCGGTGCGTGTAATGAGGTCTTCCATCGAGGCGCATTGTGCATCGCGTTTCGAAATTGGATAAGGCTGAACTGTTCAGCCCTGAACTTTCGTGGCGATCGTGTAAATTATCTCTACTAATGGTAGATGCCCGCGCGTGTCGCCGATCCTGCTCGGCTCGCGTTCACCCGCGCCGGCCTGTTAAAAATTGCCCCACCATGAAGTCCGCTCCGGCCGTGATCGAGGTGACCGCGCTGCGCGTCGAGCGCGAGGCCGTCATCCTGGAATCCATCGATTGGCGCGTCGAACGCGGCGAGCATTGGGCGATTCTCGGCGCCAACGGCTCGGGCAAAACTTCCCTGCTCCGCGCGCTCACCGGATATCTGCCGCCGACCGCCGGGGAAATTCGCGTGCTCGGCGAGACTTACGGGCGCTTTGACTGGCGCGATCTGAGAACCCGGATCGGACTGGTCAGTTCAAGCGTGCATCAGATGATGGAAGACAACGACGGCGAAACGGCTCTCAAAGCCGTCGTCAGCGGACGCTACGCACAAATCGGCTACTGGGGCGCGATCCGCCCTGACGACCGCCGCGCCGCCACTGCAATCCTGCGCCGCATCGAGGCCCGCCAGCTCCGCGATCGCCCGTGGCGATTTCTATCCCAGGGCGAACGCCAGCGCGTCCTCATTGGCCGAGCCCTGATGGCCTCGCCGAGGCTCATGATCCTCGACGAGCCGTGCGCCGGACTCGACCCCGTCGCCCGCGAGCATTTCCTGCAGTTCATCCGCCGCCTCGCCCGCACCCGCGGCGCGCCCACGATGGTCCTCGTCACCCATCACGTCGAGGAGATCGTCCCGATGTTCTCGCACGTACTGGTGCTCAAGTCCGGTCGCGTGCTCGCCGCCGGACCTCGTGGGCGCGTGCTCACTTCCTCGACGCTGTCCAGCGCGTTCCAGGCGCCGGTGCGCCTCACTCGCGAGCGCGGCAGATACTCACTTTCGGTGCGCCCCCATCGCGGCATAGTAATCTGAAGACAGCCATCGCCAACTCGCCGATCGTCAAATCTAAAGCGGCGTGCCATTTGGCCCGCCGCTTCGTTGCGCGCGTTGTTAAATCCGGCCCGGCCTCTATTTCTTTACCTTCCGCGCTTTGCCGGTCCCGGACAAAGGGATTTTCTGTGGTTCTCCCGTTTCGTCGTCGTTGATGATCAACTCTCCGCTTTGCGCCGTGGTATCCGTTGGACTGAAGGTCACCGAAACTTTACAGCTCTTTCCCGGCGCCAACGATGTAATGCATTGGCTGGTGACCGCGAATGGCGCGGCGGCCGACTCACGGGTGATTATTACGGTAATCTTGGATTTCTTGGAGCTGTCGTTCTTGATCGTCACCGTCTTGGGTTTGCTGACCGAATTGACGATGGTGGATTTGCCAAACTTCACGGACTTGGGTGAAAACGCCAGCTCGGGGTCCACAGGCGTCGGCGTCGCGGATGGCGTCGGCGTCGCGGAAGGCGTGGGCGTCGCAGTTGCCGTCGCTGACACGGTTATCGTGGCCGTCGCCGTCGGCGAAGGGGTGCCGGTAGCGCTTGCAGTCGGCGTCGGTGTCGCTGTGGGCGTCGCGATTATCCCGTCATAGACCAACGACCGGTTGTTGCTCGTGTCCGCCACGTAAAGATCGATATTCGAATCGACCGCCACCGCGGCCGGCGAGCACAAGCTGTCCGCGCCAAGTCCGTTCAAATCGCCCGGAGCAATTCCCCGATTGCATCCCGAGGTCGTGAAATTGCCGCCGTCGCCCTGTCCGATCACCATCGCCGCCGCGGTATCCGAGCCGAATGGCGCATCGTACTCGAGTACGCGATCGTTGCTCACGTCGGCCACCCACAGGTTGCCGAGCACGTCGAGCATCAATCCTGCCGGCGCGCATAATGTCGATGCGCCCGGCGCCGACGACGCGCCTTGATTGCATCTCGACGCCGTGAAGTTGCCCGCCTGACCGAACACCCGCGTCGCATCTTGCGTGCCCGCCAGCGGCGCGTCGATTTCCATCACCCGGTTGTTGCTCGAGTCCGCAATAAACAGATTCCCCGACTGATCCAGCGCCACGCCGCCCGGATTGCACATCCCGTGATTGCTTGGCGGCGGATCCTGCCCCACGCCGTCCGCGCATAGCGTGTCGGAGAAATCAGACACCGCGCCCTGTCCGTAGGACCGATTCGCAAGCGCATCCGACGCGACCGGCGGATTGCCCGCTTTCGCGAACTCGAGCACGCGATTGTTCCCCGCGTCCGCTATATAGATGTTGCCCGCGCCATCGAGCGCCACTGCCGCCGGATTGCACAACGTCGTCGCACTCGCGCCGTCGAGATTGCAGTTCCTGGTCGTGAACGCCCCGCCCTGTCCGTAAACGAAATCCGCCACCCCGTCGCCCGCGCCCGGCTCGCCGCTGGCCGCGTTGAACGGCGTGTTGTACACCAGCACGCGATTGTTGCCCGAATCCGCCACGTACAGGTTTCCCTTTTGATCGACCGCCATGCGCGCCGGACCGCACAGACTGTCCGGGCCGAGTCCGGCCACGTCGCCTCCCGCCACGCCGTTATTGCACTTGTACGAGAAAAGGTCGGGCTGTCCAAAGGCTATGCCCGCCGGCTGCGCACTGACGTACGACGACACGTCATTCCATCCGAGCACGCGATTGTTCGTGCTGTCGGCGACATATAGATGCCGATGCGGCGGGTCCGACGACGCGTCCACTGCGATTCCGCCCGGCGCGTCCTCGCCTATCGCATCGACGTAGTTTGGCGCGTTGTGCGACCGATCGATCTGCCCGCCTGCGCCGTTGGCTACTTTGTTGCCCGGCGAACTGCCCTCATTGAACTCCAGCACCCGATTGTTCGCCTGGTCGGCAACGTAGAGATCGTTGACCGCATCGATCGCCAGCCCCATCGGGGATTGCAGCGACGCGGCGTTTGGATTCTGCGCCCCGGGTCCTATCATCAGGTTGAGCAGGTCCGCCGTGTCCAGCGGGACCGGCTGCGTGTACTCGTAAACCTGGTTATGAGTCTCCGATGAAACGTAAAAATTCCCGTTCGAATCGGCCGCGACCCCCGACGGATGCGCCAGGTTGTTTCCCTCGAAAACCAGGTCGGCAGTAGGATTATTGGTCTGCTTGTAGCCGAACGGGCCGTTGTATTCCAGCGCCCGATCGTTCTGCGTGTCGGCGACGTAGAGATTGTCGCCGCCATCGACCGCAATCCCAACCCCGAAAAACGGCGCCATGCACAGCGTCGTGAGAGTCGCGCCGCCGCCCTGGTTGCAGGCTCCGCTGACCAGGTTGGGCTGTCCAATCGCCACGTCCGCCGTCGCGTCGCCGAAATTCCCCGGCGGCCCGCTCACCTTGGTCATCGGAATCGGCGCGAAAAAACACCAGCGCGCGATTATTACTCACGTCGGCAACGAACAGATTGCCGTTCGCATCGACCGCCACGCCCTGCGGACTGCTTAGACTGTTGGCGCTCAGGCCGTTTTCATTCACCGCATTCGTGACAAAGCTCCCGGCCTGCCCGAATACCGCGAAAGCTGCGAAATCGTTCGTTTGATTTGTACTGGAAAGCGCCGCAAACGGATCTTCAAATACTAACACTCGGTTGTTCTGCGTATCGCCGACGTACACATTATGCGATACGTCAACCGCGACTCCGATCGGCTGGCACAAGCTCGTCGCACCCGGCGCTGGCGCATTCTGATTGCATCCCGATGAATTGAAATCAGGCTGCCCAATCACCAGGTCCGCCGCGCCACCGGATGCAAACGCCGGGATGCTCTTCCATCCCATCACGCGATTGTTCTGCGTGTCCGCCACCAGCACGTGGCCGGCAGAATGGTCGATCGCCACTCCCGCCGGCGCGTCCATTCCGATCGGATCGACAAAGTTCACCGCGGTCTTGATGAAATCGATTTGCCCCAGCACGCGGTCCGCGCTCACCGCGCCAACTCCCGCGCGCAAAACTCCGCGCATTGTCGCCAGCACGAGTGCGGCCGCAATAGCCGCCGTCAATACGATCCCGCCAGTCCGCAAACCAGGGCGCACGCGCTCTCCTTCCGACAGCCCTGACCTCCTCCTTCCGGCTATGCTTGCTGATAAGGATGCTAGACGGACGGCGGGGTTAGACTGCGCGTTAACTGCGCGTTAACCGCGTGTTGGAGCCGAGCATAGCGCCACTGCGTGCTTTGTCGAACACTATCAAAGTTCTCCAAAGCACCTATTTTTCACTCTTCCCGCCCGATCCCTCCCTCAACCGCGCCCCCACCGCAGCTGAGGGTGCAGATTTCAGGGGATCTAATGGGGCGAACACAGGTCAGGCATCACATCCCGACCTGGATCGACGGCAAGCATCCGATCGTGCACGACAAGGTGATAATCGTCGATGAGCGCAGGATAAACTATCGGGCGCGCCGACCCGTGAGCTGAACGTTCAGGGAAAGTGATTTAGCCGCCGCAGTGGTCGCTGAATCGCCCGTCGCTGCACCTCCTCACGGGGGGCCCGGGCGCCGGTCCATCGTAAATCCGCACCTCGGGATCGGCGGCAGCGGCGGCCTCAAGCCGCGCCTGGACCCCCGAACGGCATTGGGGCGGAACCATCTTGGCGTATCGCCCCTCGGCCTCTGTGAGCGCTTTAATCTTCGCTTCGTCTTGGATCACGCGGTTCAGTACGGTGAAGGCTTCTTCTGGCGTAGCGATGCTAAGAGCAGCGCGGTCACCATTGTGTATTCTAATGAGCATCTGCCGCGTGTGCCGCGCCTCGACGGCACGAGTGGCAATCTGACTGCACACAGAATCCCCTGCGCGCGCAACGCCCGCGAGCGCGCCAAGCACGACGATCAAGAACGCGATTAGGTATCGTCTCATTTCCCGGTTCTCCAAGGCTCGCCGGATGCCGGCGACCACGGCACAGCCCCTCGCGCATCACCTACTGAATCATAGCCAATACATCGTGCTCAAATTTCCCGTTTGGCCGACAAGCCCCGTGCTCCAAGGTCGCTTCGCCCCCACTGTTAAACATAATTGTTTCGTGAGGTGACGTGGGCGGAACCTGGCCGACGCGCGTTGTTGTGGAAATATTCAAAACATAGCGTGCGTTGACCGTCACCTTGGTCGAAGTCTCAGATAGATGCTCGAAGACGATATTCATCCTTCCGGCGAGTGTAACGGTTCGAGAATAGTTGGCGGGTAAAATTCCGCCCGATGGCCCGAGCCAATCTTGATGAGCCTTAGCTGCGGGGAAATCGATCTTCTCCGCACCATATTCCGAATGAATCGTTCCGCAGTCCACGTACTGCTCAGGATCTCCGTCATAACTGATGTTCAAGATTCCGGAATTCTTGTCGATATTGTTGATTGCGAAGAAACTCTTGCCGACCTGCGGAATGGCATGAGACCACACCTGCTCGAATGGCTGATTGATTACGACGGTATTCGCGTCCTTCGCAAGGGGCGGAGCGCTGGATGGTATGTTTTGCATCTGGCCGCACGCGCCTACCAGGACCAGCGCAAAAGCGATCAAGATCAGTTTCAAGGTCAAGCCCCTTTTATGAAAATAGTGTTTTCTCAAAGCTAGTTTAGGGATGGCAGGTACAACCTCTTACCGCATAGCTCGCGAGCAACAGTGCCGCGCAGACCGACAAGATCGACTTCATGATCCCCCGTTTTGAAATGGCCGAAATTTCCGTTTCGAGTGCCGATTCAGACTCGCACCGGCACCAGGCGGTTTGCAAACGCGAAGTTCGAGGCTCGGGGCTTTCCGCCCGAGGAAATAAACGTGGCCCGAACCGAGGCGGAAGAAGCGGCGCTCAGGAAGGAACCGGGATTCTTCGCTTCGCTCTAGAATGACACAAAGACGGAGCGGAAAAAATTCACGCGGAAAAGAGCGGACACCTCTGCCCTGACTCGTTCTAACAGGGACGAAGTCCCGCATCTTTTCTTCTAATACCGGGTGCAGGGGTCACCCCCTGCCGAAGGAAGTGTGAAACCCACCGCGGGTTTCACTACAATAAAGTTCTCTCCCCTCACGTTTTGTAACCGCCCCTTCAAGCCTGCTAATGTTCTCGTCGAAAACCGCCTAACCATCGGTACCGGAAAGGAGACCGCGACCATGACCATCAAAGAGCGAATCGGGTTTGTGACGCTGACTCTCTCCGCCGCGCTCGTCGGAGGAGCAGTGTCTGGCCATATCTTTGCCGCTCGCGCCGTTGACGCCGCCGCAGCCCCCAAGATGATGACCGCGCAGAAGTTCATGCTCGTCGACGCCAAGGGCAACACTCGCGGCGAGTTCAACGTCACCAGCAGAGGCGTCGCACAACTCGGCGTCTTCGATGGCACCGGTACCTTGCGCGCCGGGCTCGGCGTCGGCTCCGATGGGGCCCCGGCTCTCGGCATCTTCGGCCACGACGGCAAGCCGCGCATCGAAGTCGGACTCGCCAACAGCGTTGCCCGCATCGTGCTCTACAATCCGAACGCGCTGCCCCAAGCCACCCTCGCCGTTTCTGCCGACGGCCAGTCCGGTCTGGACCTCTTGGACTACACCGGCATTCCGCGCGCCTCGATCGTCGTGGCGACCAATGGCGCTCCCACGTTGCGCCTGGCCGATCAGCACCGCGCGCGCGTCGGCCTCGACGTGACGCCCGACGGGTTGCCCGGCCTCGCACTGCTTGGCGCCAACGGCAAGACACGCGCCTCGGTCACCCTTAACGCCGACGGCGCCGGCGCTTTTACGTTGTTCGACGCCAATGGAAACGCGAGCGGCTCCGTCCCCTGATTGACTCTTGACAGGGGGTGGCCCGCGATGGCCACCCCGCTTTTTCTCTCTATGCCCAAGGAACCAATGCGCCAACGCCCTTCTACTTTCGTCGCCGTCGTCTTCTTGATCGCCGCGTTTTCCGCCGCGCTCTTCGGATGCGGCTCGATCCAGCCCCAACCGCCGGCTCCCGAGCAACAGGCCGAGCAGATAGAACCGATGCTCTCGGCGGCCGGCTTCACGATGCTCCCCGCCGACACTCCCGAGCGCCAACAGCAGCTCGGATCGCTGCTTCCGCTCCAGGTTCAGTACTACATCGGCAAGACCGGCAACCTGCACTATTGGATGGCCGATCCCTACTATTGCAAATGTATGTACATCGGCACCGAGGAGGCTTATCAGAAGTACGAGAAGTTGAAACTTGACGAACAGTTCCAGGCAAAGGAGGGCGAGATTTCCCGCCAAAACCTCGAAGCCCAGCAGATGGAGGAAATGGACATGCAGGAAGAGATGTTCAATCCATACGGCATGGGCCTCGTCGGTCCGATGGGCCCTGCGATGTACTGGTGACGACCGCGAGCAGCGGCCCAACTGCCGCGCATCGTCAAATTAGTCGCGCGCCTTCGATCCGCGTCGGTGAAAAGTGAAAAAGTGAAAAGTGAAAAGTGAAAAAGTGAAAAATGCGCTTTGACGCTTTTCTCGAGCGATGCCGTGCGCAATGGCCCGAGTTCGACGACGCCGGCCGCCTCGCCCGCTCGACGCATCCCGCCGATCGCTCTCTCTCGCACATCCTCGGCGAGATTCCCGGCATGGCCACCGAGAACAAGCTGAGGCTCCTCAATTGCGCCGTCGCCTCTCTCGATCAGGGCGAAGTTTACGTCGAAGTGGGATGCTACAAAGGCGCCAGCCTCGTTGGCGCCGCGGCCTCCAACCCGCGCGCGCGCATCTTCGCATGCGACAATTTCTCGCAGTTCGACGGCGCCGCCGACGCTCTCCGCCGCACGCTGGACGCGCACACCGCGCCCGGCCAGGTCACCTTCCACGACATCGACTTCCGCGATTTCCTTGCCGCCGCGCCATGGCGTCCCGCGCGCATTGGCGCCTATTTCTACGACGGCGGCCATTCCTTTCGCGATCAATATGACGGCGTCGCACTCGCACTCGCCCAGCTCGCCGACGACGCCCTCGTCATCATCGACGACACCAACAAACGCGCCGCTCGCTCCGCCAACGGCCTCGTCGCGCGTGCCCTTCCCTCTTTCGAACTCGTCCTCGATTTGCGCACGCCCCGCAATCATTCTCCAACCTGGTGGAACGGCGTGCAGGTCTTTCGCTATCGCCGCCGGCCCGGCGACGACGCGATTCGATTCCCCGGCTCCGGCTTCGCCGTCCGCAAATTCATTTACGACGACATCCTGCTCGAGATGAAACATCGCCGCCGCGCGCTGCGCAAAACCATCAAGGACCGACTCCATCGCCGACAATAGCGGGGGCTGGCCCCTGCTACTGCTCCCCCCTCCCGCACGCCAACGCCCCCAGCACCGCCTCGCCATCGCTCGCCTCCGCGATCCCCAGTTTGTCCAGAATCGTCTTCTGTCCGACACGCAGCCCCCGATCCGCCAGCATCGCGACGATCTCCGCGAACACTTTGGCATCGCTGTCGTCGGGCAGCCCCAACTCGATCTTCGGATAGCGCACCTGCGGCCCCATGTTCAGCTCGACGATCGGCCGAACCAAATCGCGCGCGAGCGTCGCCGCCAATCGCCTCGCATCCGCATTCAGGATGTCGCGTCTGACGCCCTCGTGGACTTCAGCCGCCGCTCGCGATCCTCCTGAATCAGGCATCTCAGTAGTCAATGTCTGGCCGAGAACTGCTTTACTCACTTGCGCGTCCAGATACTCACAAAATTTCTGATACAACTCCGCGCTGCCGTTCTGATGCGCCTCGGTAAACTCTATTACCATCGACTCCGGCATTATCGCCGCCGCATCGGTGCCTATTCTCGACACGGCCCGCAGTAGTGCCTGCTTGTCCTGTTCCGACGCGCCCGGATGGTATTTGCCTACTCGAAGAGGCTGCCCGAATACCTCAGTGAACGTTACCCAGTCCTTTAGTACGTAGTTTTTGAACAGGTACGCCCACCCGGCGGCGCGCGCCAAGCCGCCTCGTATCGGCAGGCCGGCTTTCGCCTTTGCAAAATGAGTCACGAACTTGTAGGGCGCCAGCGGCGCCGTCATCGGCTGTATTCCGATTCCGGGACGCATCGACGCGTATATTCCGTCACCGCCAAAATGCGTCGGTAGTCGGGTCTGCGTTTCGCTATCGACCGGGATTACCTGGCCCTTTAGCGTACGCACCAGCATCTCTTCGCCCGAGATCCAGTCAAACGCGAACCAGCGCGGGTCGCGCCATTTCAACTGCGCTGGAAACCATTCTCGCCCAGAGGTATCCCAGATTATTTCAGTCGCTGAGAACCCCTTGCCCACCGCATCGAGCACGTCGAACAGCACGCTGTCGAGTTGGAGCGGTCCGTCGGCGATCATCTCGCGCACCATCGCCGCCGCGCGTTGATCCTCGGACCCGCTCGACGCCGCCCGCACCACCAGGTCCAGCTGCGCGACCGCATTCTTGCGCGTGCCGAGCACGGCCAGGTAATGCAGGTCCTTTTCCTCCATCTCCTCCGCCAGTTCGAGATACAGAAACGGATCTCCGAACTCGGCCTGCTGGAAAATTCCGACCAATCGTTCAGGGGTCAGTCCGATCGACGGATGCATCACGGAATATATATTTCGCACTCCCGCCATCGTCGGCGCCGCCTGCTCTTCGCGCAGCATCCCTGTATCAACTTCGCGTCCGTAAGCATCATAAAGTGTCATTGCTGCTCTCCTATCGCCTCAGTCAGATGTATGCTCTTTCGATGCGGCCTCGCCTATTTTCAAAAACCATTCGCCGCCGCATCGACGGCACGGTTCGGGAAGACGAATCAGCGCGAGTATAAACTCGTAACCGCATTCTTCGCATTTCCATCTCCAGTAGCTACTCATAGGTCTTCAGAACCCACGCACACGAGCGCCGGGGGGATCGTCTTCCGCCGGCGGTGCGCCGAATGGATCGATCCGGCGGTCGAAGTTGTCCCGCTTGCCGGGCACGGGCGCCGAAATGTACGCGAACTGCCCGGTGTCCGCGCGCGACGCGAAGAACGCCAGCGCCGCCGCCATCGCCGAGTCGCCATGCCGTCCCTTGCCGTCGGCCCCGGCGCGCCGCTCGGCGACCTTGGCCACGCCTTGCTCGAGGACGATCGCGCGATGGTCCGCGAGCACGTCCGCATCCTTGGGAATCTCGATCGTGCCGTCCTCGAACGCCGCCTTGTAGCGCGGCATATTTTCGCGGTACCACGACTCCGACAGCATCACCTGCACGATTCGCGCGCCGTAGCGCTGCGCCGCGGTCTCCGCCAGGTACTGTCCGTTGCCGCGCGCGTCCATCGCGCCCGTGGTGAATCGCGGCAGCCGGTCGGCGATATAGAAAAGCACCTGCTCCTGGTTTCGAAACGGGATATTGCGCAGCTCGACCACAAACGGCGTCCGCCGCGTCAGGTCATGTGCGATCTGCAGCGGCCAGATCACCGTCAAGTCGCCCGAACGCCCGAAGTCCTCGCCGAAAAAACTCGCCAGCGTCGGATCCAGCGCCGCGATTGCCGGCGCCAGGTTGTCCTCGCACCACGCCTGCGTCTCCGAGCAGCGCTCCGCCTCCGGGCGGCCCGAAAATTCCGCCGGCATTTCCCAGCGCAGTATCGGGATACCGGCCTTCATCCGCGCCTCGATCAACACCGAGCTCAGGTACGCGCCCGACGACGCGCGCGGGATGCAGAACAGTTCTTCGCCGACGTTATCGCCGTAGTAATCGACAATCTGCTGCCGCCACTCGCGCTGCTTTTCCTCGCTCCACTCGATTTCGCTCTGTTCGCAGATTTTTCTGTATAGTCCGTCGGCTAGTGCGTCGTCGAAAGTCGTGCGATGAAGTGAGTATGGACGCCGGCCCGCGCGAATCTCACTGATTAGTTCGTTGAAGGGATTGTCGGCGCCGTTGTGAGTTGAAATTATCCGCACCAGTCCGCCCCACATCGTAAACGCGAGCGCCGCCTTCAGGAGTCCCGGCAGGTCTTCATGGAACGCGGCCTCGTCTATAACCGCGCAGCCGTCCTTGCCGCGCAGATTCGACGGCCGCGACGATAGCGCCACGATTTTGTGCCCCGACGCGAAGCGGATTCGGTAGGCCAGGATGTCCGCACGCTCATCCGCGAGCACAACTTCCTCGACCGCCTCCGCCGCCCGATTGAAGCGCCGCGCCCATCGCGCGGCCGCCTCGACGAACTCGAGCGCCATGTCCTTGTTGTAGCCGATATACCATCCGTCGATTCCGGCGCGCCCGCCGGTGGCCGCAGCGAGTGCGCGATCGGCAGCCTCGGTCCAGGTAATACCTATTCGCCGCGACTTCTCGCTGACCTTGACTTGCGATTGATCGGCCAGCCATCGGCGCTGATATGGAAGTAGTATTGAGAGTGGTTCATTCATTAGCTAATCCGCAGGAGTGAGAGGCAGAAGGGCAACTTGCAAAATGGACCCTCACCCGCGCCGGAGGCGCGGCCTCTCGCGATATAGGGAAAGGCAATTCCTTCCCGGCTCACTGCTATATCTCCATCAAGACCGCTTTGATCTGATCCGCCGCATCCTTGCTCAGTCCCTTGGCGCGCGCCTCCTCGACCTTCTCGCCCACCGCCGCCACGCCCGCGCGCATCCGTTCGGCCCATCTCTGATGCTCGGATTCCGCCTTCACCAGCCCCGACACGCTGCGCGCCAGCGCCGTGATATTCACCGGCGCGATCGTTGCACCGGCACGCTTCCCATGCCCCGGTTTCTCGTTGGCGACCGACAGAACTTCGAAAAGCTGGGTCTGCACCAGCCTCAGCAGCGCGGTCTGCATCTGGGTGTCATCGTCCTTGAATTGCTCGCAAACGATTCGCGCCTGCTCCGTCGCCATCCGGACCGCATCGAGGCGGCGCTCGAAGCCCTGCCGATATTTGCGGATCGCGCAGTGAGAGATCTCGAACCCATTGTCGGCCAGCCATTTCTGCAATTGCAGCGAGCTGTGAACGCTGCCATCGCTGAGGATCGCGTCGAGCTGCTCCTTCAGATCGCTCGGCATCCGCATGATCTTCCACGACTTCGCTGGAACTTCCCCAAGCGGCACTCGTTTCGGCTTGCCGCCGGGCTCGCTTTTCTTGGCGGCCTTTTTTTTCTTCATCGCGGTGCTCAATCCTCCTCAGTACTTGCGCGGGCGCGCCACGCCCGCGGGAGCCGGGAAGTTGTACTCGACGACGTCGACGCCGCTGGCGGTGAGTTTCGCGAACCAGGTTTCCGCGCCCTCGCCTTCGAGTTCGAGCAAGCCCAAGTCGCGCAGATAGGCGAGCTCGCGGCGCACCGCGTTGAGCGACAGCGAGAGCTTGATGTCGGCGAGCACCCGCCAGATTATCTGCTCCGAAACCGCGATCGGACGTCCCGCGTCGATGACGCGCAGCACCCGCCATCGAGCTTCCTCGCGCCGCTTTTGTTCGAGATCAATTGCGTCCGGCATACAGCCTTTCCTTTACCTCTGCGATATCTTCGCGCATCTCTTCGCGCATCGCGTCCAGCTTCGCGTCCAGCGTACCGCTGAACCTGATCCAGTCCTCGCGCCGCACGTATTCCACCGGCAGAGACACCCGCAAATCAGTAAGCTGCTTTTCAAGCTCGTCAACGCGGCCGGAGTCGCGCTGATGCTGTTCGTCGCGCCGCTTCAGCAGCCATTGAATCGTGCTCGCATTCACCGCAACAAACGCGACGAAAGCAGCGGCCCATCCCGCGACGTTTCCCAACTCCAATCAGGCCGCTCCTTTTTTCAGTATCAAGCGGCAGGGGCCGACCCCTGCACCCAATGTCAAGAGCCGGCTCCGTTGTCGCCGAAGGAGGGTCTGAAACGTCCGAACCCTACTGATGCGCCACGCATTCATAGTCGGCGTTGCCAGCCACGAACTCCGCGATCCCGATGTAAGGCGCGGCGCGGCTCGGCGCGATCGACCGCGCGCCTTCGGGCCCGAGCCGCAGCCCGATCTCGTTGTAAGACAGGCACGCGAGCATCGAGCAGATCGGGCATCCCCTCACCTGCGGCATCTTTTCGGTGAACAGCGCCGTGTCGAAAACACAGTCGAGGCCCTGCTCGAGGATTTTGCCGTAGCCGTAATCCTCGGCGCTGTACAAACACGCCGCAGCCACGATTGCCCATCGCTGATAATCGACGAGCGTTTTGTTCGACCAGATTTCCCAGTAGTCAACCCCAAGGATCGAGTCGTGGAACGGGCGCGTCACGACGCGCGGCATCACAGCCTCGATCACGATGCCGTCGTTTTCGTTGGGGTCGGACAACGAAAGCGGTATCGGGCAGACTGCGATCGCGACGTGCGAGAACCGGCCGCCCGTCGCCTTCATTATATCCAGCGACAGTTGGTCGGTTCCGCGGACCAGTATGAGATCCCCCGGCTTCACGTCATCGCGCGGTTACGAGCTCGACGAAGCAGGCGCGGACGCCGGCGTCACTTCCGTATTCAGTGAGGACGCCGCTCCGCTCAACGTCGCCGCCTGATTGTTCAACTGCGTAACGACCGCTTCGACCGCAGGGTCATCCGCGTTGACACTGCCGTTTTGAAGATTCCCGATAAGAGTCGCCGCCGCATTCATCGCCGCCGTGGCGCCTGTCACCGCCGCCGCGATAGCCGCTTCTGCCGCTTGAAGGTCCTGAATTGCACTCATGATTTTTTTCACCACCTGTTTCTTTTGCCGAGCCGTTATTTTTGCGCGCTTCACTTCGCTACTTTCCGATGGATAGCGCGCTGGTGCCGGCGCCGGCGCGATGAAGCTCTATCCCCGACGCAACCATCTGGCGGATCGTGCTGACCGGGAGTTTCGTCGTGTCGAGACCCTCCTCTCCGATAGCCGCCATGGCCATCGACTGAATATCCATCCATGCGATGTCGGATTGCAGATTGTCGCCGGGATGGTCGGTCGCGTAGATCGCAACCGCCACGCCGATTTTCGCGCAGATGGTTTTGTAGATCCCGGCGCTGAAAGCCGGGATCGCTTTGGCGAGGTTGGACGCGACCGCGACCTCGACGCCGATCGCCGGCGGCACGACTTTGACCGTGCCGGCCGGCAACTTCGCCAGCAGCGCCTGAATCTCGGGCGTCAACGCGCTGATGATGATCGGCGCGGCTTTTTCGATGGCGTCCAGCGCCAATGTTCCTATTGCTGCTCCCATAGGACTAGCTAGCTCTCGCTGCTGCGGGCGCTCCTGATGGCGCAGTCACGGGCGGCGGCGCAACGCCGGTCGGGCAATTACCGAGAGTCACGGTCTGAGGCACGATGAGCTGATTGCTCGAATTGGTGTAGCCGTACACCTGGCACGAGAACTGATTGGTCTCGGTCTGGTAAGTGGTGCTGATGGACAGCGGCAGCGTGGGAGTCTTGCCATCGCAATACAGCACGAGGCCCGCGTAATCGACCTGCGCCTGCGCGTTGCAGAAATTGGTGGCTTCCATGCTGAGAGCGGCAGCACTCGGCACGATCGTATTCTTGCCGCTGATGATTTGTTTCGGTGTCGGCTGCAGCAGACCGCCGCCCTGCTGCGCGCATCCAGCGAGTATGAGCAGGCACGCGCACAAAATCAGTCTGGTGAATCTTTCAAAACGCATCTTAGTCTCTCCTCATTTTCGGCCGCGTGATTGCGGCGTGTTTCAGTGACTGTTTGCTTGGGTTGCCCCATTTTGCTGGCGCTGTCCTTTTCGCAACGGCTACGGCACATAGGTCACATGACTCGCCGCGGTGCTGAGCGGCGTCGAAAGCTGGCTCACTCCGGTATCGACCGGCGTCTCGATATTCATCGTCACGACGCCCGCACTGTCGCATCGTGCGACGATGCGATGCGGCGGCGAGATCAGCGGGATCGGGCTGGTCGAAACGTCAATCGCCATCGCGGTGCCCGGCGCGAGTTCGCCCGCCATCGGCTCGCGGCCGATCGCGCATTCGAGCGTGAACATCTTCTCGTTCACCTGCGAGCATCCTGTCGTTGCGGCAGCCGCGATCGCGAGCATGACGAGGCCGAGCGGTATACTCGCGGCGCCGATCGCTTTGCTTGCCATCATCAGAAGCTTCACTGACTCACTCACCAGCCGCGCGTTCGCGCGCCCGGTCATACGCGTCGCGGCAGTAGTCGCGATCGTCGTGAAGAATCTTGAACCGCTTCTGGCGAATCATGTCCTGGTCGAGCGTGAAGCACGCCGCCAATCCCGAGCGGAGCGGACAGGGCGATTGTTCCGCGTCGGGCAGTTGCGGCGGCGCGTCCAGCGGGGCGATTTTTTCAGTATTAAGAGCAGTGGAGCAGTCGCTCGCGGATTGCGGTGGCGACAATGCAGGCAGGTTGGGCGCGTCCATGTGGATCGTCGGCGCGCACGCCGCGAACAGGCAGGCAGAAATCAACGCCAACGCAGCACGACAACGTCGTGCGAGCGGGCGCACAACCAAAATGCCGCGCCGCCGCCGCAGCGGCCTAATTGCCGTGGTCGGCGTCAACGGCTTTGTCGCTTTTCCGTACATCTGCCTTTGCATCCTCGACGTCGGCCTCGGATCGATCGCTGACTGCGAGCGGCGCCGTCGCGGCGACTCGGCCGTAAACCGCCAGCGCGCCGGTCCCAATCGCGAGCATCGCCTCGGTGGAAACGTGGCCGGTCGTGAAAATTATCGAGAGCCCGGTCAGGATCGAGCCGAGCCCGCCCCAGAAACCTTTGCTTTTCCAGAATGCTTTTGTGACCGTCATTGTTCTAATACCGTTGACCCGCATCAGCGGGCGTACGCGCGATTCAGCCATCCCTTGATGAACTTGTTTTTTTCGTTGTTGTCGCGATGTGCCTGATCGGCTTTCGCCGCGACCAGCCGGTAATACGCCGCCAGCTCCGAGCGCAACGCCGCCATCAGCGCGGCCGGGTCGGCGCGCGCGGCTTCGGCCGCGGTGGCGGCCCCTATCACGCCGTCTTCGGTCACGGGCCGGCCGCACGCGCGCAGCGCACGCTGAAGGCATTCGATCGCATGGCCGGCACCCATGTTGACGGCGAGATCGAACGTCTTGGCCGCGGCCGCGGCGGGCAGCCGCGCAAATCCGAATCGCAACCACCATTCACGCCAGTAGATTTCCACCGCCGCGTCGCGGGTGAGGGTCGCGATGTTGAGTCCGGGATGCGATCGCGCTGAAATTCCGAACCTGGTGGCGCCGCCGGGGTCGGCCGGATTCGACGAATAGCCACCCTCGTTGGCGAGCACGCGTTTGACGGCTGTCAGAAATTCAGGGCTGTAGGTGTCAGGAACGCTGCTGGATGGGTCCACGTTTCAATCGCACGGCGATCGGCGCGGACGTTGGCGCGGGGGCGGCAGCCGGGGTTTCGGGAGCGCGATTGAGCGCGAGCACCTTGTACACGTATCGTTCCGTGCATCGGAGTTCGTGGGCGATGCGCGAGATGCTGACGTGGTCGGCACGCATCGCGACGATTCGCACGCGCCGGCGCGCATGAGTGCTGGTGACCGGAATCAACAGGCGATCGCCACCAAACACGCGCGCCATCGCCAGCGCCGCGGGCAGCCCAATCGAGCGCGTGACCAGGTCGCCGGGTGCGGGGGCTACCGGGATGTACAAGCGGCGGCCGCCAAAATCCGCGATCAGCTTGTCGGCGGCGTCGTCACCGATCGAATGACCGATCTGATCGTAGAGCGAGGTCCGCACGGCGGGCGCGAAAGGATTGAAACGCAGCGGCGGCGATGGGGCGCGGTTGAGCGCGGGCATCCGGCTGGGGACGGTGTTCATAAGCGGTACGCGAGGCGAAGATTGGAAGGAATCGAGCCGATTTTACGATCGCGGTCGTAAACCAGGCGCCAAGCGATCTCGCCGTCGTCCTGGGCACAGCTTTGGCACAGGCCGTGGTTGCGAATTGCGTCGGCGTGGGTGGTGGTCGCGTGACACCACAGGCAGGCAACGACGCGATTAGAAACGGCGGGACGAACGAGAGTGGTCGCGGGTTCCATAAATCCTCCGCGCGAGTTGGGGGGTATCGGACAGTGTGACGATGAATCCCGAACTAGGCTAAAAGTGTGTAGTCGGTAAAATCGATCAGTGGCTAGCCATGGGAAGTGAGGGGGCGAAGGCATGGCGCGGCGATAGCGGGAGCGCGAACGCGCTTTTGGGGGCGGAGGATTGGGCTTGAGTTGAGGGTGGTTTGCTTGTGGCAAGATCATGCGCTTTTATGAACTTTATTCCACATTAGGAGATTTATGTCAACAACAGTAGTTGACGCAGCATTCCGCTCGCGGCTGACGCAGGTGATCCATTCTTTCGGCTCGGTGGTCGCGCTGGCGACGGCGATCGGAGTTTCGGACAACGCGATCTACAAATGGTTACGGGGCCTGGGACACCCGAGCGTGGCAAACCTGGTGGCGCTGGCGCGAGCGGGGCGGGTGTCGGTCGAATGGCTGGCGACGGGAGCCGAGGCGGCGCAGAGTGCGCAGGCAATCACGCGCGCAGTTGAACACGGTGACTTCGTCTTCATGCCGCGCAACCGGATTCGATTTTCGAGCGGGCGCGACGGGATACTTCGCAGCGACCAGGTGGTGGATTCGATCGCGTTCCGCGCGGGCTGGGTCAAGCGGCGGCTCAACACGGAGTCGCGCGACTTGATCCTGATCGAGGTAGTCGGCGATTCGATGGCGCCGACGGTCGAGGATTCGGACTTGATACTCGCCGACCTCGCGGAACCGCGCTTCAGACAGGACGGGATCTATCTGTTGCGCCATGACGGCGGGCTTACGGTAAAGCGAATCCAGCGGCGTCCGGACGGAAAGTTTCTGGTGCGGAGCGACAATCCGAAATACGAAGCGATGGTAGTGCCTAATGTGAAAATCATCGGCCGGGTGATTTGGATTGGCGGCTGCGTGTGATCGGCGCGGGGGCGGGAGAAATTCCGGTCGCCGACAGGGACCTCTGCTGAGCGCCGCAATTGCCGTGTCGGGTGCGATGCGCGTGAGGCCGGCCGACGGCTTGCGAAAGACGATCTGAACTTCCTATCTGCCGACCGCGTGACGAACCGTATTGAGTATATAGATGAAGTCGCGCGGCGATCGCACGTCGCCGAGAAGCGCCACGCGCGACAGCATTTCCATCTCGTCGCCCGAGATGTTGTGGATGCGCCTGAGCTGCTCGTTCTTGTGAAAATCTTCCCAAGCCGACTTCGCGTTCGTCTCGGGCTCAGGGCTGAGGATAGCCTGCGCGCGCGGATTGGCGAGGAAAAATAGGTCCCGCCGATCGAGCCCGAGCACTTCGGCAAGCCGTGTCACGATTTTGTCCGACGGGTGGCGTTTGGCCGATTCGAGGTGGCCGATGTACGGAGTTGAAGTCTTGATGCGACGCGCGACCTCTTCCTGGGTCAGGTCGAGCTGTCGGCGGCGCTCACGAAGTACTTGACCGAAACTACGTTCCTTGGTCCGTGTCATCGATGGCGTCCCCTTGAGAAGTACTGCGCGGCGTGGGATCGACCGCGTTCCGAATCAATTGGGTGAGATTTGACGCTGCCAGTTTGTAGCATCGAAACGCCAATGAGGCAAATTCAGCGCTGGAGCCTGCCCTGCTTCGACTTCCTGAAGATCGCCGCCCTGCACCAAGGTGGACCATAAATCCTTTGGATCGCAGAAAACCAGGTCGGACTTGGCCGGGACCACGTACCACGCGCCCCGCATAACTTCGCTGTAGAGCTGATCGCGCAACCACTGAGCCTTTCCTAAAATGACGCGGAGATCGGCGATCCGCGGGTCCTTCAGGATCCCGACGATGGCGTCGTGGCCGGTCGCGACGTAAGTGTCGTCGAAAATTCGCGTCGCGGAGCCGGGCGCCGACGACGCGCGAAAGATCACCGACGCCTCGTCAGGTTCCACCGGTCCGCCCAGGTACATCGTTTCCTGCGTGCCCTTGAGCTGGCGCACTTGCGGGAACATATCCCGAACCCGCACTTTGGCCGGACTGTTTATTATGACGCCGGCAAGCAGCGGCGGCTCCGTGGACGGGAACATCAGGATTACGGCGTGCTGAAATGGCGCCTCGCGCAGATCGCGGGTGGCAACCAGAAAGGAAGGCGTCGTCAGGTCCGTGCTTTGTGCCTTTTGCGCCGTCGCCAAGATCGCAATCACCGCCGTGGATACGACCAGGAGGCCCGCTGCCACCTGTCCATGGAGCTTGCTGCTGAGTCCCCGCATACAGCAACTACATAGCCGCAACTCGAATCGATGTTCAACGGCGGTTGTCGCGACTTTCGCGGCTCGTTGCTAACTGCTCGGATTTACAAGAGAATGAATGGAGCGGGCGACCGGGGTCGAACCGGCGACGTCCAGCTTGGGAAGCTGGCATTCTACCACTGAATTACACCCGCTCTGATGCGAGTCTAGGTAGTGCCCTGCAGAGTGTCAATTGAATCCGCAGTGAACTCGTCGCGAACATCGCCCGCGAATACAAGCGCACTTCGCCATTGACTTCGATCCGCCCCATCGAGCAAAAACCCTCACGTATGGCTCCCCGCCTTCCAGCCAGCGCAGCGCGCGTGTCTCAACGTCCCCTGCATGGAGCCGTTCTTTCGCTCATCGCGGGATGCCTGACTTTCGCGTCTGCCGGATGCTTCCATTTCGCGGCCAAACCCGCTCCCCCGAATCCCGCGGCTGAGCAACAGATCGCGGCCTACGCCGAACAGCAGACTGCGCTTCGAAGAGACGCGAGCCTTCCCAAAGAAGAACTGGATGAGCATTGCGATCAACTTGCCATGGCCACCCCCGGTGTCGAAGAGCTTCGAAATAACCACGGCTCCATCGAGAGCCGCCAATGGACGCTCGTCGCAAATGGCTCTGCGTCGCGATGGGCTTTCGTAAGACCCAAGGATGCCCCCCCTGACGGCTGGGCGCCCAAGCCGGGGATCGGCAGGCTCGATTTCCAACCGCCCCTCGAGCCCGCTCTCACGGCGGGATCCAGTCACTTCCTCGCATACGCTCCGGTCGAGTCCCACAGCCCCGAGGACAGCCAGAAATCTGCCGCCGTGAGGGAATTTTTCGGCGCCGCGCAAGGCGACTTTACGTGGCGCGGACGAAAGTACAGCTACACTCTGACGTCCGGATTGCCTTGCTTTCCAATTCCACAGTAAAAGCCGCGATGACTGAATCGCGAAGGCTGCCGCGCGAATTTTACGCCCGCCCCGTCCTCCTCGTGGCGCGCGAATGCATCGGCAAAGTCCTCGTGCATCGCACTGCCGAGGGCGTGGCGGCCGGCCGAATCGTGGAGGCCGAGGCGTATCGCGGCCCGCTCGATCTTGCAGCGCATAGCGCGCGCGGTCTGACCAGGCGAACCGCCGCCATGTACGGGCCGCCGGGCTACGCATACGTATTTCTGCTCTACGGAATCAGTTGGGCGATGAACCTGGTGACTACCGCCGATGGCGAACCGCACGCAGTACTGATTAGGGCGATCGAGCCGATACGAGGCATCGATTTGATGGCGCGGCGGCGGCGCAAACCGCCGGATTCTCGTGAACTGACTAATGGCCCCGGCAAATTGACTAATGCACTGGCTATTACCGGCGCCGACTATGGGCGGGATTTGTGCGGCGGACGGCTCTATCTGGAACACTCCGAACTTCCGGCCGGGCGAATCGGCCGGTCGCCAAGGATCAACGTCGATTACGCCGGCCATTGGGCATCAAGGCGATGGCGATTTTATGAACGCGGCAACCGCTACGTCTCGGTCGCGCCACGCGACTAGCCGGCCGGAGCATTCTGGAACTCGACTCCGGGAAATTGCACAACGCCGCTGTTTCGCGGTCTACTATCCCGTGATGCCGACGCTCGCGCGAAGCCCTTTCCCGCTCGCAATCATAACCGACTTCGGCTATCGCGACCATTATGCCGGTGCGATGAAGGGCGTCATCGCGTCGATCGCTCCCGGTGCATCCGTGATCGACATCACTCACGGCATCCCCGCACAATCCATCGTGGCCGGAGCGATCGCTTTGCGCGAGAGCTGGCGCTACTTCCCTGCGCGTACGGTTTTCCTTGCGGTCGTCGATCCGGGGGTTGGCACCGCGCGCGCGCCGATTGCGATCGAGACTCGCGCCGGCGCACGCTTCGTCGGACCCGACAACGGCCTGCTTTGGCTCGCCGCGAACCAGGCCGGAATCAAGCGCATCGTGAAACTGACTTCGCCCCGCCATCGTCTTACCAACGTGAGCGCCACCTTCCATGGCCGCGACATCTTCGCGCCTGCCGCGGCGTATCTCTGGCGTGGCGCCTCGATTTCCGCGCTTGGGCCCGCAATCCGCTCGATCGTGCAGCTCGAACTGCCGCGTCCCGTGGATTGGGCGCGCGAGGTGCGCGGTGAAGTGATCTACGTGGACGGCTTCGGCAATCTGGTGAGCAATATCGATCGCCAGGCGGCCGAACAGTTCGGCTCTCGCTTTCGCCACAAATCCCTTTCGGTTAGGATCAAACGCGGCGCGGCAATGCGACTGCTTGATGCTTATGGCGACGCGCCCAAAGGTGTTCCTCTCGCAATATTCGGAAGCTTCGGCCTGCTCGAAGTCGCGGTTCGCGATGGCAACGCTGCCGCGCACTTCGCCGCGGGACCTGGCTCATCGGTGTCGCTGGTCGCGATCGCGGGACGCACTTAATCATGGATGAAATAGTCGCACACAAGGACGCTCCCACGGTCCTTACCGATATTCCGCGCTACACCGCTGCGGTGGAACCGGCCGCTCGCGCGCTCGAGGCTGCGCGAATCCCGCCGCTCAACGTCGCTCTGTTCTTGCTGACCCTGCTGACCACCACCACCGCCGGCGCTTACATGAATGGCGAGGAGGTCCCCTTCGCGCATCCGTTTCTCGCCGTTGCGGCGCTGCGCTCGGGACTCTCGTTCTCGATTCCCCTGATGATGATTCTGTTCGCGCATGAGATGGGACACTACCTGACCTCGCGCTACCACGGCGTCGATGCCTCTCTGCCCTACTTCATCCCGGCTCCGCCGTCGTTCTTCATCATCGGGACCTTCGGTGCATTCATCCGGATGCGAGCGCCTGCGCGCACTCGCCGCGTGATGTTCGACATCGGCGCCGCCGGCCCATGGGCGGGCGTAATGCTCGCGATACCCGCTGTCATCATCGGCCTGTATCTTTCCGACGTGACACCTTTGGACAAATCGGCTGGCGGTCTCGAGCTTGGCAATTCGCTCCTGTTCCTGGGTCTCTCGCGCCTGGTGCTGGGCGTCGATCCTTCGACAGTCAACGTGAATCTCAATCCGATCGCATTCGCAGGATGGCTCGGGCTGTTCGTCACCACGCTGAACCTGCTGCCGGTCGGACAGCTCGACGGCGGTCATGTGATCTACGCGTTGTTCCCGCGCCGTCATCGCACGATCTCGGTGCTGTTCGTTATCTCGTGCGTGCTGATGGTACTGGTGCCGCTCGCGCTCGGGCTGAGTTTCTGGGGCGGCTGGCTGCTGTGGGCGGTGCTGTCGGTCGCGCTCGGATTGGGACATCCGTCCACCATCGATCGCGACACCCCGCTGAACCCGCGCCGCGCTCTCGCGGCATGGCTTACCGTCGCGCTGTTCATCGTCACGTTCAGCCCGGTGCCTCTCGCCTTCGTGCAACCCGAGGCGCCTTTGCAGCCGCAGCAGGATGAACACTCTCAGGAAATAATCCATCACGCGCCGCACTACGACGAGATGCTTCGGCATCTCGGCCGCGTCCGAATCTGAGCGGCATTTGATCGATCTGGATCGAGGGGAACCGCATTGGGATTGACCGACGGCCCGAACAAACCGAATCCCGAGACCAGCTCCCGGCGTCCGAGCTGGGACAATTACTTCATGACGATCACGCGCGAGGTCGCCGAGCGTTCGACCTGCCTGCGCGCCAAGGTCGGCGCCGTAATCGTGCGCGACCGCAGCATCCTGGCGACCGGCTACAACGGCTCGCCGGCAGGATTGCCGCATTGCACCGAGGCCGGATGCCTCATCTACGAATCGCGCACGCCCGACGGAGAAATCGAGCAGAACTGCTATCGGACCATCCACGCCGAGATCAACGCGATCTCGCAAGCGGCTCGCAACGGCGCCGCGATTCGCGACGCCGACATCTACGTCACTCACACGCCCTGCATCCATTGTCTCAAGGTGCTGATCAACACCGGCGTGCGCACCGTGTATTACGCGCGCCCGTACAAGCTCCACACCATCGCCGAGATGCTTAAGCACGCCAGCATCAAGCTCGTCGAGGTCCCTGCCGAGAATCCCGCCCCAGGTGCCGCGTGACCTCGAGCAGCCTTGCCTCAACAACGAAACCCGGTTGCGGAATCTGCGCGATGATCGATCGGATCAAGGCCGGCAGCTTCCGCGATTTTATTGCGGAGCTGAAGAGCTGCTACGTGATCCTCGGCGATCAGCAGCTCTATCGCGGCTATTGCGTGCTGCTCGCAAAGATCCACGCGACCGAACTTTACCTCATGCCCGCCGACGCCTCCCGCCTGCTGTGCGACGAGATGCGCCTGGTCGCGGACGCCATCGCCGCGGTCGTCAAGCCGTGGAAGATGAACTACGAATGCCTGGGCAATTCGGAGCCGCACGTGCATTGGCATCTGTTGCCACGCTACGAAACCGACGAAATGCGGCGCGGACCAATCTGGCTGCGCCCCGAATCCGAACGAAAGGTAATCCTTGACGAAAATGACCGCCGCGCGCTTATCGGATCGATCCGCAGCCAGCTTGCCGCCCGCTTCCACGACGCGCGCATCCCGCCCGGCTAGGAATCCAGCGTCGCCGACGAAAACGAAATTGCCGCGCTCCGCTCTCGCACTCTCGTTCTTCGCGATCCTCATTTCAGGATGCAGGGCTCCGCTCCCCGACCCGACCAGTCCCGCCGCTCTGCTCTACGCCCGTCGATGCGACAATTGCCACAGGCCGTACAATCCCCATGGATTGACGGCGGCGATGTGGGACCTGAAGGTCAAGCTGATGGAACCGAAGATGCAAGCCGCCGGGATGCCGCCGCTGACTTCCGACGAGCGCGCGTCGATACTCGAATACCTCGAAGGCCACGCCGGCACCGAATAACCATACCGCGCGATTGTTCCCCTTCCCCCCGTGGTGCTAAATCCTCATCCACGTCGTCAAGAAACTCGACGCGATGGGCCTGCGACGCTAAATCGCTGGCGGCGAGGTGAGCAAGTCGGTGAAACCAATTCCAATCGGAACCAGCGGAAGTTACGCCAAGACCGTTGCGCCCACCGACCTCGCCAGTCATCTCGACGCGTCGCTCGCCGCCGTCATGTCCACGCCGGCGATGGCCGGGATGATGGAGCTTGCCGCGATGGATGCCATCCGGCCGTTTCTCGACGCGGGCGAAAGTTCGGTCGGCATGTCGATCGAAGTCAATCACAGCGCCGCGACTCCGCCCGGGCATCTGGCTCGCGCCGAAGCTGAAGTCACCAAAGTCGAAGGGCGCCGCCTCGAGTTTTCCGTGCGCGCCTTCGATGAAGTCGAACAAGTCGGCTCGGGGACGCATCGGCGCGCCGTAATCGACGCCGCCAAGTTCAACGATCGGATCAAAGCCAAGCAGAAAAATTAGCTGCGCGCAGGACACGACAATGACTACCGAACTTTTCGACCGCAACGAGGTTTACGTGGGCCGTGATTTCGGCGGCGTGACCATCGACATCACGCCCGATCTGGTCGCGACCTACATCGCCGGCACCGGCGACGACAATCCATGGTACCGCGGCAATTCTCCGCTCGGCGGCTCCATCGCTCCTGCGCTGATTCTCCACAGCGCGGTTTACTACACTCTGGGATGGTATCTGCCGAATATTTACGGCAATCTGCACGCGCGCCAGGAATGGGACGTGTTCGCGCCCGTGATGGTTGGCGAGCGGCTCACGACTCGCTCCGTCATCATCGACCGCTACATCAAGCGCGATCGCGAATACGTGGTGAACGAAGTGCTCGTCGGCAACGCATCGGGACAAATCGTATCGCGCAGCCGTACCCATCAGAGCTTCCTGCTCCCCGACCAGGCCAAACAGGGTTTCGTCGTCGATCGCGCGCGCGAAAAAGATTCGTCACGTTCATTCAAAATCGGCGAGCGCGGCGGCGATCCAATCGGCTCTCCGATGCGCGCAATCGCCGAAGACATGTGCATGGCCTTCTCGGGACCGGCGCGCAACTATCACAACGACAAGCAAAAGGCCGTCGAACTGGGATTCCCGGAAATTGTCGTGCAGGGCATGCTCTCGGTCTGCCTGGTGGCCGAAATGATGACGCGGCGTTTCGGCCTTGGCTTCCTGTACGGCGGCAAGATGGATCTGCGGCTCGTCAATGTGCTGTGGGGCAACGACGTCACCGGGCCGAAAGGATTGATCGTGGAACGACGGCCCGAGGGCCAACGCTCACGCGCCGAAGTCGAAGTGTGGTGCGACAAGGCCGACGGAACCAAAACCGTCGTCGGCAGCGCCAGCGCGATCGAACTGTAATGCCCGCCCGCTCGCGCGCTTGTTCAATCGTGAGCGCGAAGATATTTCTCGCCGCCGCCGTGGCGTCTCTGTTCGCCGCGGGATGCGCGAATCGGTGTGACTACGCGCAGACCAAATGCCGGTACCAATGCAATCGCAACTACCAGGTATGCGAACTACATGGTAACGACGAGTTCTATTGCCGGAATGAAATAGGCAATTGTTGGTCGGCTTGCGAGGCTGACCGCAGCAGTTGTCATTCGTGGCTGTGAGTATTGAATGACTACTGCGCCGCAGTGAGCGCTTCGACGTCCGCTATCGACTTCGGCGTCGCCGCGGTCATCACTTCGTGACCGGCTTGCGTCACCAGCACGTCGTCCTCGATTCGAATCCCCAGGCCGCGGAAACTTTCCGGAACCTCTTCGTCGTCGGGATAGATGTACAATCCCGGCTCGACCGTAAGCACCATCCCGGGCTCGAGCACTCGCGACGCGCCGTCCACCCGGTACAGCCCCACATCATGCACGTCCATGCCGAGCCAATGACCCGTGCGATGCATGTAATAGCGCCGATACGCGCCCGTCTCGATTATCTCCTCGGCCGATCCATGCAGGATTCCGAGCTGACGCATGCCGTCAACCAGCACGCGCAGAGCAACTTCGTGCGGATCGTCGAAATGCGCGCCCGGTTTGATTGCGTCGATCGCCTTGAGCTGCGCGTCGAGCACGATCTCGTACAGACTGCGCTGCAAGCCCGTGAAGCGCGCCCCAATCGGCGATGTGCGCGTGATATCCGCGGCATAAAAGTCGTACTCCGCACCCGCGTCGATCAGCAGCAACTCGCCCGTGTGCATCTCGCGATCGTTGTTGATGTAGTGCAACGTCGCCGCGTTGGGTCCCGACGCGACGATCGACGGATAGCTCGGACCCGTCGCTCCCTCCGAGCGAAACGCGTAATCGATCTCCGCCTCTATCTGCCATTCGCGCATCCCGCCGCGCGCCTTCACCATCGCGCGCTTGTGCGCGTCGGCCGAAATCGCCATCGCGCGCCGCATCGCCTCGAGCTCCGCCGGCTCCTTCTTCACCCGCGCCTCGTGAATAATGTCGCGCGGATCGATTATCGACGACGGCCCCACCCCGGTCCGCGGGCGCATCGTGTGCGCCCACCGAACCAGCTTCAGCACCCGCTCATCCATCTTCTCGTTCAGTCCGAGCGGGTAATGCACGCGTTCACTCTTTTCGAGGTAGCGCGGCAAAATCTTTTCAAGTTCGTCGATGACGTAGGCCTTGTCCGCCCCGTACTCAACGATCGCGCCCTCGACCCCCACGCGCCTGCCGGTCCACGTCTCGCGCTCCTTGTCGCGCGGACGCACGAACATCACGAACTCGCCGTCCGGATGCCCCGGCGAAAGCACCGCCACCGATTCCGGCTCCGCGAATCCTGTCAGGTAGTAGAAGTCGCTGTCTTGCCGATAAACGAACTCGACGTCGCCGGATCGAACCGCCACCGGCATGCTCGGCATGATCGCGGTTGCACCCGGCGAGATCGCCTCCATCATGCGCTTGCGCCGCGCGCGAAAATTGTCGCCGTTCCCGCTAAGCGCCATCGCAATTCATTACGCCACGCAGCCTCCCCTCACGCCAGCCCTCTATGCATCCTAGTACCTTGTTACCCTCGCCCGCTCAGTTGCGGGAGAGGGCACGGCGTCCGCGCCTGGGGTGAGGGTTCTGTGTGCGCTCACGGCAATCCCGCTCGCGGCACTTCCACTTGCGTAATTTCGATTCTTCCATTTCGGCTCGCGCGGCATTTGTCCGGATCGGAATTCGGCGCCGTCGCGACAAACAGCGTCCGCCCGTCGGCGCCGCCGAGCATGCATGCGAACGCGTCCGTCTCCACCTTGATCCGCTCGGCTACCTCGCCGCCCTGCTTCACCCGAATCACTTCCGACATCGTCGGACACGCCACCCAGATTGCATTCTCGGCGTCCAGGCAAATTCCGTCGGGCGGGCTGTTTCCCAGCTCGGCCCACACGCGCCGATTCGTCAGCGAGCCATCCGAGCCGATATCGAACGCCGTCAAGCGGGCGCCGAATGTCTCGCCGGCGATCAGCGTCTTTCCGTCCGGCGTGATCACCATCCCGTTGGGGAACATCAATTCCTCGGCCACGATGCGCGCGATGCCATCCGGCGCGACCATCACCAGCGTCGTCGAGCGCGGCTGCGCGTTGCCGTGCAGATCGAATCCAAAGTTGCCGACGTAGGCGCGCCCGCGCGCATCGACCACCATGTCGTTGCAATCAAACGGCGCCAGCTTGCTCAAATCGGCAACTGTCTTCAGCCCGTCGGGATCGAGGCGCATCAGCTTCCGATCCGTCATCGACACGACGAGCATCCGTCCCTCCGGCGACCATCCAAGTCCCGACGGCCGCGCCGGCACCTCGCAGATGACTTCGCGCTTGCCCGCCATATCGACCGCGAGCACCTGATGCGCGTGCATGTCCGAGAAAAACAATTTCCCGTCGCGCCATCGCGGCCCTTCGGGAAACGCAAGCCCACCTGTCAAAACTTTCAGCGTCCGCATTATGATTCTGAACCTCTAATCCAGCGCGCCCTTCGCCCGCATCGCTTCGACCTCTGCCGCGCTGTAGCCGAGCAATCCCGTCATCACCTCATTAGTATGCTGCCCCAGCACCGGCGCCGCCGTCTTCACTTCGCACGGCGTCCCGCTCATCCGCCACGGGATTCCGCAATGCTGCCGTACCCCGACTTTGGGATGTTCGCGATAGACGAAGTAGCCGCGCTGGTTGAGCTGCGGGTCCTCGGAAAGGTACTTGGCATCGGCGCAGGCTCCCGCCGCGACCCCGGCCGCTTGGATAGCCGTTACGACATCGGCGAGCTTGCGCTTCGCGGTCCACTCACTGACTATTGCTTCGAGCGCGTCTTCATTGCGCTTGCGCGCCGCAAGCGTGGCGAACCTGGAATCGTTGGCCAGTTCGGGTTTGCCTATCGCACGCGCCAGCCGCGCCCATTCGGCGTCGTCCGCGCATATGATCGACACCCATTGATCGACCGTTTGGTCGAGGATTTTCTCAGGCAGATCGAGGCACTTGAAATTCCCGTGCGGCGCCATCTGCGGATCGCGATTGCCAACTCGCTCCGGCTCGCGCCCGTTCATCGTGTACTCGAGAATCCCCTCCGCCAGCAGGTCGATCGCGCATTCCCACTGGCTCATGTCGATATATTGTCCCTCGCCGGTTTTCGCGCGATGGAACAGCGCACTTATGATCGCAAACGCGCCATGCACTCCAGCGTTGGGATCGGCGTAGCTGAAGCCGGCGTGCATCGGCGGAAATCCCTTATAGCCGGTCAGAGCAGACAGCCCCGACAACGGCACCTGCGCCGGCCCGTACGACACGTAATGGCTCTCCGGTCCGGTGTCGCCGTAACCCGACAGAGTAATCATGACGACATTCGGATTGACCTTCTTCACCGCCTCGTAGCCAAATCCCATATTGTCGAGCACGCCCGCCGCGAAGTTGTTGATCACCACGTCGCTCTGCTTGATGAGACGCCACGCCGCTTCCTTCGCCTCGGGATGCTTGAAATTCAACGACAGCGATTTCTTGCCCTGGTTGTATTGATTGAAGTAACCGGACTTGTCGATGCTGTCGAACACGGCGTCGGGCCACGGCGGCAGCATCCGCGTCACGCACGGCCGCGTTTTGGTCTCGATCCTGATCACTTCGGCGCCAAGATGAGCCAGTTGCAGGGTGCAGTATGGTCCCGCCCACACCCAGGTAAAATCGCAAACTCGAATTCCCGACAGAGGAGGCTTGGCCATCGCTAAATCACACCCTTGCGCTTGAGTTCGTCGAGCCGAGCTTGCGAAAGCCCGAGCTGTTTGCCGAATACTTCCGCATTATGCTGTCCCAGCGTCGGCGCTGGCCGCCGAATTGCCCATGGGGTGCGCGCGTACTTCAGCGGCGCGCCCGGATACTTGTGCGTACCGGCAACCGGCTGCGCGATTTCGACGAAAAATCCGCGCGCCTTGAGATGCTCCGAGTTGAGCAGATCGCCCATCGTCGACACCGGCGCAAACGGCACCCGTTTGGCCTGCGCCTTACGATACAAATCCTGCACGGTCTGCTGGCTGACCCATGGTTCAAGCAACACTTTGAGCGCGTCCCAGTTGACCGCGCGCACCAGCCGGTCCTTGAAGATCTCCTCTTCGGCCCATTCGGGATTGCCCATGATCTCCACGAAATTGCGCCACTGATGCTCCTCGATGCAGCACAGAAAGATATAGCCGTCCTTGCACTGCATCGCTGCGACGGGGGCCAGCGGCTTTTGCCCCCACCGCGTCGAGAGCATTTTCATATACGGCCAGTACTCAAACGTCATCTCGAGGATCGAGGCGATCGATTCCTGGATCGAGATCTCGACATGCTGCCCGGCGCCGTCGCGAAGCTGCGCGAACGCCGCCGCCACGGTGGCGGTCGCAGCATGCGCTCCGCCCTGGTATCCCGCCTGCTGTCCCGCGGTTTTCAGCGGTGGCAACGCCGGAAAC
Organism: Binatus soli (SeqCode); assembly: GCF_050015535.1. Classification (NCBI taxonomy): domain Bacteria; phylum Candidatus Binatota; class Binatia (SeqCode); order Binatales (SeqCode); family Binataceae (SeqCode); genus Binatus (SeqCode); species Binatus soli (SeqCode). Next base: position 232,204 of record NZ_JBEKBF010000001.1, read on the forward strand.
TGCGGGGCGCCGTTGAGCACGCAGACACCGCCCGCGCACCAGATGGTCAAATCCTCGGCGCGGTAGTTGCGATACGGACCCGTCAGTCCGAACGGCAGGATCGACGTCATGATCAACTTCGGATTCGTGCGACGCATCCGCTCGTAGGTGAGCCCGACGCGATCCATCTCGGGCGGCGTGACGTTGTGAACCAGGATGTCGGCATCCGCCGCCAGCTTCTCCAGAATCTCGAAGCCGTCGGGCTGCGTGATGTCGAGTGTGACGCCGCGTTTGTTGGTGTTGAGATAGAGGAACAGTCCGCTCTTCTCGGGATTTGGGACATCGCCGGGAAACGGCCCGCGCGTGCGCGCGCGATCCCCGGCGCCGGGCCGCTCGATCTTGACGACCTCGGCGCCCATGTCCGCCAGCATCTTGCTGCAATACGGCGCCGACACCATCTCGCCCACTTCAACAATCTTTAAACTGCTTAACGCTCCCGCCATCGATACTCCATCTATACGAGATTGCTAAATTCTACTCCGGAAAAACCTGCCGGAACGGCTTCACCTCGACGCGTTCGAACACGCCGCCGGTCGTGTACGGATCGCTATTGGCAAACGCAATCGCTTCGGCCTCACTCTCCATATCCACGATGATAAGACTGCCGCTGCCGTCGGTGAATGGCCCCGCGATCTTCACCTTGCCGGCTCGATCCAGCGGCCGGAGATTGTCGAGATGAGCCGGCCTTACTCGCGGCCGGATGGCAGCGCCGCCGGGTCCGTCATGGCCGATAATCACGAACAGCATCGCATCGTCCTTCTGAAGAAATACGCCGGAATAAGCCCGTGATAATTAGCACGGCGCGGCTGCGCGGGCAAAATCAGCAGGGGTGACCCCTGCACCCAACATCAAAACAAAGATGGGGGCGGAGGCAGGAAAACAAAAGGGAGAACTTAATTGTATGCGAAACCCACCATGGGTTTCGCGCATCCTTGGGCAGGGGTAACCCCTGCCCCTTAGTATTAAGAAAATTGCGGTCTCAGTCTCATTCGAGGCCAAAACGGAGGGACCCAGCCACCTCACGAGCACCGCATTCCAGCGACATAGACATAATAGATATAATTTACAATCACCGTTTCAATTGTGCTCTGTCGTGGTAAAACTGACACTGGCGCACGCCAGGACTGGACCACTTGCCCACCCAGGTGTCTGCGGCGTTACGGTCAGGTAGAAATATCCCACCAATGCGGTCGGCAAATTGGCCGTAATTCCGTTGAATGGAAACACAGAGGAGCCACCATTGGGAACCAGAAGCCACTGCGTTTCGGTATGGTAGTCAGATTGCATCCAAAGGTCCATCTGCAAATACACCGGCTCAACGGTTAGATTGGCTATCACAAGGTCGCCGGTCACCGAGTAATTCCAAAGGTCCCCTTCGTACTCCTCAATGATGGACTCCACTCCGTTGTCATAGAAGGCGTCATCCCAGACGACCACCTGCGACTCGTTATTCGGGAGCGGGTAATTCGGACCCAAATCGTTCTCGTCTGCGTCATAGCAATCCCCGCTGTAGCCGCCTTGATTGGTAATCCAAGTGGGGGGAGTTTGCGCGCGCACGGGTGCGAAAGAGGCGCAAACTAAAAGCAGTGCGAGCAAGAATCTGGCTACCAATTTCATATTTCCTGATCCTTGTTTTATCGTAGCGTGCGTGCTTGATCAAACCTCCGGCGGAGTTCCCCAGGTTGTAAGCGACCACGCTGACACGTGCCGGCTTGCGGATGTGTGACTCAGCATGAAAACAACGCTCATGCTCGAATCTAAGCTCATCAGAGAAACTAATGGAGACCACATCGTGAATAACTCATTGAAAACCACCCCCTTCCTTCTTAGCATTGGGTAAAGGGGTCACCCCTGCAAACCCACGGTGGGGTTCACTTTCTTCAAAGGCTACACCTAGGTTCCTTCCATCCCTGCCTACACCCGATCCTTATCCAGCGACGAGTTCCACTTGCGCGACGTGCGGCCTTCCCATCCGCGCTTGTGATAAGCGTAGCCCACGATCAGCGGCACCGCGATCGTCGCCTCGCAATACACCATCTGCTCGTAAGTCGTATCGACCTTGCCCCAGCTGCTGGCCTCTTTGAGCGTGCTGCCCGAGAGCGCGCCATCGCGCACGTCGGCCACGGTGATCTGAACCGCGTACTTATGCATCGGCACGTCATGCCCCAGTACCTCGGCAGCGACCACGATATCCTGCGCGAAATTTTTCGGCACTCCGCCGCCAATCATGAACAGCCCGGTGGTTTCGTTCTTCACCTTGAGCCGCGTCAACTCGTAAAAATCCTTGGCGCTGTCGAGCGAAACCTTGGGTTTGCCGTGCCGCGCCGCCTGATGCGCCACCAGCCCGAAGCCGGCAGAGCAGTCGCTGAAGGCAGGGCAGAAAATCGGCACCTCCTCGCGATACGCCTCGAGCACGATACTGGCGCCGGTCTTCGCGCCCGTCTCGGCCAGGTACTTGCCCATCTCGGCGACGAATTCGCGCGACGAATACGGCCGCGGCTCGAGGCGGTCGGCGATTTTCTGGGTCGTCTCGTCGCACACGCGCAGTTCGTCTTCGTCTATAAGCGTGTCGTAGATACGATCGATATGCAGTCCGCGCAGCTTGTCGTCGTCGAGCCCGTACTTGAACCGGTCTTCGGCCATCCAATGCCTGAAACCGAGCGCCTCGAAGAAATCCTGATCGACGATGTTCGCGCCGGTGCTCACGATCGCATCGACCATGTGGTTGCGAATCATGTCGGCGAAGACGCGCTTGAGCCCGGCGCTGATGAGCGAACCCGCCAGGCACAGGATTATGCCGCAGTCGCGATCGCGCAGCATCCGATCGTAAATCGTCGCCGCGCGATGCAAGTCGCGGGCGCTGTACGCCATTTGCCCCATCGCCTCGACGATCGGCACCACGCTTTCGCGCGTGATATCGATGTGTTCGATCGGCCGTTTAAGAAATTCCGACTTGATGCTCATTGCTATGCCCCGTGATGTGCCGAATTCCTGGCCGATAGTACGCAACGGCCGGGTTGTACGTTACTTCAGCGGACCGATTCCGCCCAGCCCCGTCCAGTAGAGCATGAAGGATAGCGTACCGAGCGCGATCAAGAACGCGAACGCCAGGATATCCGCGACGGTCACCGGGTAATCGATAAACGTCGTCGGCTCGTGGCTGAATCCGAAACCGCGCGCTTCCAGAGCCATCGCCATGTTGTTGGCCTTGCGCAGCGCGCCCATAAAAACCGGAATCACCACCGGCACGTAGCGCCGCACGCGCTCCAGCGGCCCGCCCTGGTTGAAATCGTAGCCGCGCAGCCGCTGCGCATCGACGATCGTCACGGCAGAGTCGATAAACAGCGGCACCAGCCGAAATGACAGCGAGATCGCGAACCCCACGCGATACGGCACCCGCATTCGTTGTAGTCCGTAGGTGAACTCCTCGATCTTGGTGGTCGAAAGAAACAGCACCGATGCCGCCAGCAGCTCCGCGAGCTTGATGCCGCGCCCGATGCCGAATATCAGCGACAACCTGCTGACGTGAAAAATCGGCACGTTCACCAGCACCGCACCGCGCCGGTAGAAAACCATCCACGCAATCGTCGTGCTGAAAACCAGAATCGCGAAGAACCATCGCAGGCGGTAGAAGTTCGGCCACGAATCGGTAAGCTGCGCGATCCACAGCATGACCAATCCGACCGGCGCGAGCGCTAAAGGATTGTCCACCCAGTACACCGACCAGAACATGATGAAGAGCGCGAACACCTTGACCGTGGGATGCAGCCGATGAACAAACGTGCCGCGATCGATGTACAGATAAATCGGCATCAGGCGCGCCCCTTGACCCACGCGACGAATTCGTCGGTCGTCAGCGCCAGCGTCCCGAAGCGGCGGCTCAACTCGGTGATTTCCGGCGCCCGGAATGACGACGACCGCAGCAGTTCGTCCTGCATGAAAAACTCGCGCACGCCGCCGTCGAAAATCTTGGCGCCTTTGCGCAGCAGCACGACGCGCCGCGCATACTCCGCGACCAGCCACGGCGTATGGGTGATGATCACGATCGCGATTCCGGCGCGGTTGAGGTCCCGCACCAGCGCCATCATCCGAAGCTGCTCGCGATGGTCCAGGCCGGTGGTCGGTTCGTCGAGAATCAACATCCGCGGCCTGAGCACGAGCACGCTCGCAACCGCCAGCCGCTGGCGCTCGCCCTTGCTGAGCAGGAACGGGTCGCTCTGGCGCTCGTTCTGAAGGCCGACCGCCTCGAGCGCTTCGTCGCATCGACGCCGAATCTCGTCATCCGCCAAGCCGAAGTTGCGCGGGCCGAACGCGACTTCCTCCTGGACCGTGGCGGCGAAAATCTGATGGTCTGGATTCTGGAAAACGTACGCGACTTCGCGCGCCGTCTCGGCCGGCCGCATCTGCGCGCGGTCCTTGCCTTCGATTATCACGCGGCCCGTGGCCGGCTGGAGCAGACCGACGATTTGCTTGGCCAAAGTGGTTTTGCCGGAGCCGTTCTGCCCGACTATCGCGATGAAGTCGCCGGCTTCGACTCTGAGATCGATCGAATCGAGCACCCGCGGCCCGTCCGCATAGCTGAAGGTCACATCCTCGATTGCCATGAATGCGGAGCCGATCGAGGCGTTTTCGGCAATCGTCGGGTGTTCGGGTGCGCGGGAATCGGCGAGGTTGTCAACTAAAGTTGCGGTGAGATGCGGGTAGGCGCGCACGATCGCGTCGTAAGCATGCGCGACGCTTTCCGGTTGAGCGTCGATTCCGAGCAGTTTGAGCGCGTGGCCCAGTCCGGGCGGACGCACGCCGCATCCCATGAGCAGGTCGGTGCGCGCGAACACCTCGGAAGGCGGACCGTCGGCGGCGATTTCCCCCTCGCGCAATACCATTATCCGATCGGCGGCGCGCAGTTCCTCGGACTCATGCTCGATAACGATCAGGCTCAAGCCTTGCGCGCGCAGCTTGGCGATCAACTCGAAGACTTCCGCCCTGCCCTCGGGATCGAGATCGGTGGTCGGCTCGTCGAGCACGATAACCGACGGCCGCAACGCCAGCACCGACGCGATCGCAAGGCGCTGCTTCTCGCCGCCCGACAGCGACATCGGATCGCGATGGTCGAAGCCGCGCAGCCCAACGGCCTCCAGCGCGGGAATGATTCGCCTATCCATCTCGGCGCGGTCCATGCCGACCTGTTCCATCGCGAACGCGACTTCGTGCGCGACGTTGGTCGAAAACAATTGCGACTCGAAATCCTGAAAGACCATCCCCACTTTCGGCGCGACGTCGCAGACGCGAAGATGCTCAAGCGGCTCGCCTGCAATGCGGACCGTGCCGCGAAAATCGCCGTCCTCGAACTCCGGGATGATGCGATTAAGGCATTTCGCGAGCGTGGACTTGCCCGCTCCCGACGCGCCCATCACGCCGATCATCTCACCGGCGGACTGCACGAAGCTTACCGCTCGAAGCGCGGGACGCTCGGCGCCGTGATAGGTGAAGGTTACGCCCTGGACCGACACTGCGTGCTGATTAGGATTCACTGAAAAAACTGAAAATATTTGCCCGTCGATTTTCACATCATGAACAGGCCCGCGAACGCCAACAGGATAAACGGGCCGACGATTATCAAGACCGGCTTGTCGTACGGGGCGACAATCATCCACGCGGGCAGAAACTTCGGCGCCCAATACCCGGTCGAAAGCAAATTCCCAAAAATCCAGGCGCCGCCTTCGCCCGCTATCAGCAGCGCGAAACCGGAGGCTCGAATTCCCACCGGCTTCAGTTTCACCTCCGGCATCACGTCCGTGTAAAGCATCCGGCCCTTTTTGACCCGCGGATAGACCGCCGCGAGGATGAACGGCGAGAGCACGAGGGCAGACACCATATTGTTGAAGATGATCACGTTGCCGAGCATCGCGAACGGCCTGATGACGAGCACGTTGTCAGCCCATCCGACCAGGTCGGCGCACAGCACGCTCGCGGCCAGGCATGCGATGACATACTTGAGAATTCCAAGCGGCGAGCGGCTGATAGGACTTTGGCCGCGGCCGATCAATTCCCAGACTTTGTACGGAATCCACCCGTAGGCCAGGTTCGCGAAGAATCCGAAAATATCGCCCGGCGACACGCCGCCGAAAAAATCGCCAATCATGTTTCCGATCGCCGAACCCCAGGCGGCCGCGGGACCGAACAGGAACGAGCAGACAACTGGAATCGCGTTGGCGGGGCGAAGTTCGGTGACGCCGGGAATCAGCGGGACGACCTTGAACGGCACCAACACCGCTGCGTAGAGGGCCGCCGAGATCGCGCATAGCACGACCATCCGCGTGTTGCGCCACATCAGGCGAAGATCGCTCATCGCGGCACGCGCGATACGATGCGCGCGCGGCGCATGCCTGCTATACGAATGAAATGATCGACAGCCACGTTCATCTCGACGCTGACCAGTATCCCGACCCTTCCGGCGCAATCAAGCGGGCGCTGGATGCGGGAGTATCGGCGATGGTCGTGCCGGGGGTTGGGCCCGCGTCGAATCGCAGAGTGCTCGAACTAGCAAGGAAATATCCGGGTGTCATTTTCCCGGCATTAGGATTTCATCCCGAGCAGTTTGAACATAGCGAACATGACGCGCTCGAGGCGCTCGAAACGATCGCGCGTGAGCGCGACTCGATTTGCGCCGTCGGCGAAGTCGGACTGCCATGGTACGGCCCAGGCGCGGGAGATGCGGGCGTGCGGGACGCTGCGAAACTGATGCTCGCACGCTTTGCGAAAGCCGCCGCCGCGATGGATCTGGCGCTGATACTGCATGCGCCGCACCGATGCGCCGCCGAGGCGCTCGCGATAATTGGCGAGGCTGGAGTGACGCGCGCGGTCTTTCATTGGCATAAGTCCGACGAACAGACCACGCGCGCGATCATCAACGCCGGATACTTTATTTCGCTGACCCCCGAGGTCGCCTACCGGGAGCGCGATCGCGATCTCGCCCGGATGTTGCCTTCGAACAGGATACTTGCCGAGACCGACGGACCGTGGCCGTACGGCGGCCAGTTCGCGGGGCGGTTGACCGAACCAGCGATGATCAAGGATGTGGTCGCCGCGATTGCGCATCTGCGGTGCACTACGTTCGAGGAAATCGCCGGATTGACGACGGCCAACGCGCGCGCGCTGTTTCGAATCAGAGAGTAACCACCGTTTTTGCGCATTCACCGGGATCGAGGAATTAATTGTCCGTGAAATCTGCGTTGGCAGCAGATACAATACCGTCCCTATGCCGATCTACGAATATCGTTGCGAGAAGTGCCGCCGGACGACCAGCGTCCTGACCACGCGCGTCAGCGAAAAGGTTGACGCGGTTTGCGCGCATTGCGGCGGAAAGAAAATGCGCCGCCTGATGTCGCGATTCGCGATGCCGCGCAGCGAGGAATCGCGAATGGAGTCGCTCGCCGATCCGTCGAAGATGGGCGACATCGACGAGAACGATCCCAAGAGCGTCGCGCGGATGATGAAGCGGATGGGCAAGGAGATGGGCGACGAGTTCAACGGCCCGGAATTCGACGAAGCGGTCGAGGAATTGGAGAGCGGTGGTGATTTGGGCGATGACGGATCGGGCGAGGATGACCTGTAATTACCCTCCATTCATTAAGCTCTGGATTCTCGTCGATTTCAGGATCGTCGTTCGTTTGATGACCGCCTGCTTACCATTAGTCCGCTTCGAGCATCACAATCGCCGCCGCTGCCATCCCGTCGCCGCGGCCTAGCGCGCCGATTCCCTCGGGGCTCGACGCTTTCACGTTGACGCGCGATCGATCCGCGCCGAGTGCGGTGGCGAGCCGCTCGCGCATCGCATCGAGATACGGCTTCAGCTTCGGCGCTTCGGCGAAAATCGTCAGGTCGGCGTTGCCCAGCCGCCATCCGAGATCGAGCGCGAGCTTCCAGACGGCAGCCAGCAGCGCGATCGAGTCGGCGTCTTTGTAGCGCGGATCGCTGTCGGGAAAATGCCGGCCAAGGTCGCCCGCGCCGATCGCGCCGAGGATCGCGTTGGCGAGCGCATGCGCCGCGACGTCGGCGTCCGAATGGCCGCGGAGTCCCTTGTCGTGCTTGATTTCGACGCCGCCCAGCACGAGCCGGCGGCCCGCTTCGAGCCGATGAAAATCGAATCCGTTGCCTATGCGATAACGCGTCGCCATTGCTCTAACCCTCGCGCGGGGATGACTCCGACGAGCGCATCATTTGCACTGCGCCCGGCTGCGTTGACAATCGCTATTTCAGCCGCCAAGCTTTTCCCATCGCCCCGTCAGGAGGATCGCCCGCGATGCCCGCATTTGCCAAGAACCCTAAATTCATCATCGGCACGATCGTGGTCCTGTGGGTGGCGTTCGTCATTTACGCAAACTTTCAGATGGAGATGGTCACGTTTTACCTGCTGCCTTTCAACATACTGAAACTCCAGGTCAGGCTCTCGGCGGTGATAATCGGCGCCGCGATTTTCGGGGCCGTCGCGACGATGGTGATTCATTGGCTATGGCGGTCACCCTCGAAGAGTTCATCGGCCGCAACCGCGCCGCCGTCGCCGCCAGCCCCCAAGAGCAGCACGGTCGCCTGAGCGCCGGCCTTTAACAGAGTTTCGGTTGACGGGCCGACGAGCAAACCGTCAGCGCGCGAGAGCGAGCTTAAAATCCCCGAGCCCTGGCTGCCGGTGGGAGTTGCGAGCCAGCCTCGAGCGTCGCGCTCGATTTTAACTCGCACAAACTCGGTGACGTCCTTGCCGACCGTGATATCGACGGCGCATCGCGCTCGGATGCGCGGCAGACCGACGCGCCGCATCCCACTCATCTTGAGGATCGCGGGGCGCGCATACAGGTAGAAGCAGACCAGAGTGGAAACGGGATTGCCCGGCAGGCCGAATATCGGGCGGTAGCCGACGGCGCCGAATTTGAGCGGACGCCCCGGTCTTTGCGCGACGCCGTGAAAAAGCTGGCGCATCCCGAGTTCGTCGAGCGCACCTGCGACGTGATCGAACTGGCCCACCGAGACGCCGCCGGTCGATAGCACCACGTCGAAGGTCATGGCCTCGGCCAGCCGCTCGCGAATCTCGCGCGCGTCGTCGCGCGCCACTTTGAGGATGACGGCCTCGGCGCCGGCCTCGCGAATCGCGCCGGCAAGCGCGTACGCGCTCGAATTGACAACCTGCGCGCCGACCGGCGATTGATCGACGTCCACGAGTTCGTCGCCGGTAGCAACGATCGCGACGCGCGGGCGGCGAATGACTTCGACCATCGCGCGATTCACCGACGCCAGCATCCCAAGATCCGCCGGCTTAAGCGTCTTGCCCGCCGACATTACGAGATCGCCGAGACGCAAATCCTCGCCGCGCGGCCGGATGGAAGCGCCTTTCTCGACGGGGACGAGAAACTCGACCACAGCGCCGCTGCCGCGCGTCCGTTCGACCGGAACGATCGCGTCTGCGCCCTCGGCGATCGGCGCGCCGGTCATCGTGCGAGCCGCCTCGCCCGCGCTGACGCGGCGGGTCGGCATCTTGCCGGCGCCCACGGTCTCGACGACGGTCAGCTTGACGGGGCTGGCCTCCGACGCCTTGGCAAGATCGGCGGCGCGCACTGCGTAACCGTCCATCGCGGAGTTGTCGAAGCCGGGGATGTCGCGCGGCGAGCTGATATCCTGGGCGAGCACGCGGCGAGCCGCCTCGACGATTGGAATCCGCTCGACGCCGAGCGGAGCTACATTTTCGAGTACGATTTGCAGGGCCTGGTCGGCGCTAATCATGCGGAAAAAAGGATACGCCGCTTCGGGTCACGAATGAACCGGCGACCGGCCAATGCCGCTTTAGAGCAATGAACCGGCGACCGGCCAATGCCCGTCTGGAGCAAGGAGCGAACAGAGCCTGAAAAACTAGAATTCGACGTGCTCCGCGCTGGCGTGGGTATCCACGGGAACGCGGACGCTGTACGACTGCTCGTAGGGAGGAATGACGTCGCGCAGCAAGGCCGGGTTGAGCTCATGCAGGCGCTGGAGGGTCGTCCCGTGATTGAGGGCGACCCGGCTCAGAGGAGTGCCGCCGCGAACCGGCAGCATCTGATACGCCGGCGGATCGTCGAGCTTGACGGGGGTGATTCCGTAGCTATCGGCATGATGCGCGATATACGCGACGGCCATGAAACGTCCCAGCAGCCCACGGGTTCGCCGCGGCAGCCGGTTGCCGAACTTTTCGATGTTGGGGCCGCGCAACGACCAATAACGATCGATCGCCTTATCGCCGTTGTTCCACGCGACCAGCGTCATCGGCCAATCGTCACCGGCCTCGTCGTGCAAGGTCGCCAGATACTCAGCCGCCGCCCTGGTGGACATTACGGGGTCGCGGCGCTCATCGACGTAGCGGTCGATATGGAGGCCGAAGCGCTTGGCGGTGTCGTAATTGAACTGCCACGGACCCCTGCCGCGCTTGGAAAATTCGCTTTCAGCGAAAGCCAGGTACACCAAGTCGTCGGGAAGGCCATAGCTTCTCAGTACCCGGACCATATCAGGCAGGTAGGGGTGGCTGCGGTCGAAGGTATCCTGCAGATGGTCGGGAGAATTCAGAAAATCCGAGACATAGCGACGAACTGACCGATTAAGGAGAATCGGGAACGGCGGAACCGCCTCAGGCAGCGGAAGCACGTACGGCGACGCAATCGGCTGGGCGCCGGCTTCCGCAGGAGTCTCGAGTTCAAAACCGGTGCTTTGTCCGACCAGGCTCGGAGGTGGGGTGTACACCCCTGGCGGAGCCTCGGACCCGTCAAATTCGTCGGCGAGTGCACGAGTGGGTGCCCATCCAGCGACAATCAAGGCCACCATCAGGGCAACAAACACTCGATAGATAGACTTCGTTCTAATCATTCTCCCCCGACAAGATTGACCCCAACGGTACCGACCGATACGACCAAGATCAACCGATCGGCAGTGGACAAACTATTAAAAAGCCTAATCCTTGAGAAGCGGTTTTTTAATTATGCTTGGAAATGCTCACGAATCTTGGCGCTCAGACGCAGGAATATATTCGCCACGTCTAATGTTTAGCCGGTTAAGTCCGTTGTGTTACGGTTGATAACCGGAACGATTCTGATAGCGACTGACCGGGAGTAAATTTGAGTCTCTGGCACGACATTATCGATAGCCTGACCGATGCGATCATCGTGCTCTCGCCCGCGATGGAGCCCCAGGCAGTAAATCCTGCCGCTAAGACGATGCTCGGGGTTTCCCAGGTGAGCGCCGCGACAGTGGCCGACCTCATCCGCCAGAACGACTGGTTGGACCGCATGGTCAGTGCGTGCCTCGACAGCGGTCAGGACTTTGGAGACATGGAGACGGTTCTGACCGCGGGGCCTCGGGAACTGACGATTCGCGCCGAAGTATCCCCCCTGCTGAACGCCGAGGGACAACCCGGGGGGGTCATTATCCTGCTTCACGACCTGTCTCACGAAAAAGGCGCCGCCGAGGCAGGGACCACCGGCGACTTGAGCCTGCAACTTTCGCCGGCCGGTCTGGCCCATGAGGTCAGGAACCCGCTGACGGGCATCAAGGGTGCCGCCGAGCTGATGGCCGGGATGTTTCCCGATGACGGGCGCGCGCAGCAGTACTGCAGCGTGATTCTCGATGGGGTCAATCGGATCGCTTCGCTCGTCGAGCAGGTGCTGATGGTCAGCGGGCCGCAACGCCTGGAGCAGGAGCCGGTCAACATACACATGGTGCTGCACCAGGCGCTGAGGATGGCGGGGTTGTTCCCGCAGCCGCCCGACGGTGTCGTGGTGCTCCAGGATTTCGATCCCAGCCTGCCCGACGTGGTTGGCGACGCGGGCGCATTGGAACGAACGTTCCTGAATTTGATCAAGAACGCGGCGGAATCGATCGGTTCGTCGGGCACGATTCGACTGCATACGCGAATCGAACGGGAGTTCACGATGACGGCCGAGGGGCGGCGCCGCCAGTTCCTGCGGGTCGAGGTCAGCGACAGCGGCGCCGGCATCCCCGAGGATCAGCTCGCGCAACTGTTTACCCCGTTCTTCACCACCAAGCCTGCCGGAACCGGCCTGGGTCTCGTGCTATGCCATCGAATTATTGCGCTTCACGGCGGCAGGCTGTGGGCGCAGCGCGGGGGCGTCGAAGTCAAGGGCGCGGGCGCATCCAAGGATGGGATGACGTTCAAGGTGACGCTCCCAATCATGCCGCCGGAGAAACGCCCGCAATGAGAAATCGGCACCACATTGCTAAGGTGGTCGGGGGAATGTAACGGCATCGGTGCGACATCTCCCCGGCGCGCCATCTCTCCCGCGCGCCATCGGCGCGCGGTCAGGCAACTGAAAAAGTCGGGCAACTGAAAAAGGGTTTCCCAAATCGGGAAGCCCTCGCATCGTCTCGGATTTGCTCGCCTCCGACACAAAAAGACACTTTTTCTCCCGACGACGGCGCTGATCGTTTATGTCCGCCGTTTGTCGGTCGCGCAGCAGTTTGATAACTGAGGCAAATGGTCGAAGCGGAACTATACGAACCCGTAAGACTGTCAGAGCTCTGCGGAAGGACCAAAAGGAGTGGAGCTGATGGATGATGGACGCGAACCAAAAGAGCTAGTCGGGCTGGCAGGGGAATACGCAGCTGCGAGCGAGCTGTGTAGGAGAGGTTTGTACGCTCAACTTACCCTCGGTAACCGAAAGAAGGTGGACTTGCTCGTCGCATACCCCAACGGCAAATACGCCGCGGTCGAAGTCAAAGCCAAGCAGACCCAGGTCTGGCCGGGCGTTAAAGGACTGTCCCCGAAAGAGAAAAACAGATTCCTAGTGTTCGTTGATATTCAGCGAAAAAGCCCGACCGAAAGGCCCGATTTCTACGTTCTCAACTGTGAAGATTGGGGCAAGTGGGTACAAAAAAAACTCGCTGACCCACTGGGGCGGGGCAAGGTAACCATCGATGAAGACAATGTTCCCTATTGGAAGGGGAAGGGTGGGAAGGGGGATTACTACGGCACCAGCGTGAGCGCGGAGGAAGTCAAGGACTTTGCGGAGCGGTGGGAGAAGATCACGGGCTGACGCGACCTTTTGGGCACAATTTCGGGCACAGCGGAGACCGAGCGCGCCCTGCCGCGCGACATCTCGCCGTGACCGACGCGCATCGAGCGCCGAATCCTTTCCGAGCACCAGATAGCCGAACTGGCGACCTCGAAATCATCGCGAGGCCGCAGCGCTGCCAGCACTGTGTGCCCGCCGCAGCGGGCAAACACTGCGTGCCCGCCGCAGCGGGCCAACACTGCGCTGCCGTCGCGACGGCTGCCGTCGCAACGGCAAACACTGCGTACCCGCCGCAACGGCTGAACTGTTCAGCCTTACGCCGGATCGCTCGCCGTGCTACCCGATCACGTTATGGTCAACAGCCACGATGCTGCACGCTCGCGCTCGCCGCAAAAAGCCGCGCGAGGACTCACCATGGGGACAGCGACACACTCGCTTCCGGCAAAATATTTTTTTGACGGAACGAAACTATCCATAGAGCGTTGCCGTCCCAAAACCACAATGGATTGTGTATTTCCCCCTTTTCCTGCAAATCGACCGAGTCAAGATTGCGCCACCCCACTCGTAACAGCGGCGTAATGCTTAAATTTTGGGCGACTCTCAGGCCATTGGCGATAAGATCCAACTTACTGTTACCATTCTAGCTCATGAGCATGACAACCATGGGCGCAAGCGCATCGAACCAGAACTTCGCCGAACGTCTGAAGGATCCCGGCGTCGGCGCGGCGATTCTGATCGCCGACGACGATCCCGCAATTCGCCTCGTATTGCGCCATCGCCTCGAAGCCGACGGCCATCGCGTCGAAGAGGCTGTAGACAGCTCGGCCGCGCTTGCGGCGCTGCGCAGCAATCGATTCGACGTTGCATTGCTCGACATCATCATGCCGGGCACCGGCGGACTCGACGTATTGTCGGCGGCGCACGCCGAAGCCGTCCGCACGCTGATCATCGTGATCACCGCGGCGAGCACGATGAACAACGCCGTCGAGGCGATGAAGCGCGGCGCTCACGATTACCTGACCAAGCCGTTCGCCAATCTCGATCTGGTCGCGGCGGCCGTGAAGCGGGCGGTCGAAGTCGGCGCGCAGGCCGCGGATCTCAACCGCCTGAAAGACCAGGTGAATCGCCAGCTGGTCGGTGGCGAGATAATCGGCCGCAGCGCTGCGATGCAGGAGGTTTACAAGCTGATCGGGCGTGTCGTCACCAATGACGCGACCGTTTTGCTCAGCGGCGAGAGCGGCACCGGCAAGGAGCTGGTGGCGCGCGCGATTCATTTCAAATCGGCGCGCTGGCGCTCGCCGTTCGTCGCCGTCAACTGCTCCGCCATCCCGCACGGTCTGCTCGAGAGTGAACTGTTCGGACACGAACGCGGCTCATTCACCGGCGCGTCCGAGCGGCGCGCCGGCAAATTCGAGATGGCCGACAGCGGCACAATCTTCCTCGACGAAATCGGCGACCTGCCGGTCGAATTGCAGCCCAAGCTGCTGCGCGTGCTGCAGGAGCGGGAGTTCAACCGGGTCGGCAGCGCCGAGACGCTCAAGCTCAAGGCGCGCGTAATCGCCGCAACCAACCAGAACCTCGAGACCCTGGTTGCCGCGCGGAAATTCCGCGAGGACCTGTACTTTCGGCTGCGGGTGATTCCGATTCAGATGCCTGCGCTGCGCGAGCGGCGCGAGGATATTGCGGAGATGACCGATTATTTCGTCTCCAAGGCGGCCCAGGAGATGGGCGCGCGCGCCACCACCATCAGCCCCGAAGCGCGCGCCAAACTGGAGTCCGCCGATTGGCCGGGTAACGTGCGCGAACTCGAAAATGCCGTGATGCGCGCGGCGCTGCTCGCGCCGGGCACTACGATTCGCGCCGACGATATCGAGCTCACGCGCCCGGGCGGCGCGGGCGCTGGAGCAGCCGCGGCCGCCGACGGCGCCCCGCTCGGCGACATCATCTCGGGACGCATCGCAGGATGGTTCGATTCGCCCGGCGGCGAGGAACCGCGCGACCTCTACCATCGGCTGGTGGCCGAAATCGAGCGTCCGCTTGTCGAACTCGCGCTCAAGCGCGCCGGCGGCAATCAGGTGCGGGCGGCGCGGATGCTGGGGCTGAATCGCAACACGCTGCGCAAGAAGATCACCGACCACAAGATCGTACTGACCAAATTTCCGCCCGGATGACGCGGCTGCCCTCGCATTTTTACGCGATGATCGATCCGGCCGGCGGACACGAGCCGGTCTCGATGGCGGAGACTATCCTCGACGCCGGCGCGCGAATCATGCAGCTGCGGCTCAAGGATGCGCCCGGCCGCGAGTTCCTGGCCGCCGCACGCGCGATTGCCGAGCTGTGCCGGAAGCGCGGTGCGATTCTGATCGTCAACGACCGAGTCGATATAGCAATTCTCGCCGATGCGCACGGAGTGCATCTTGGGCAGGAGGATCTCCCACTCGAGGCGGCGCGGCGGATCGCCGGTCCCAACGAAAACAAAATAATTGGAATTTCGACCCACACCGTCGAGCAGGCGCGCGCGGCTGAAAATGGCGGCGCGGACTACATCGGATTCGGACCGATGTATTCCGGTGGACTGAAGAACATCGCCACGGGGATGGGCCTCGACAATCTTCGTGCGATACGCGCCGCCGTAAGGATTCCAATCGTCGCGATTGGCGGGATCACCGAAGCGCGGGTAGCGGAAACTCTCGCGGCCGGCGCAGACGCCGTGGCAATCATCACCGACGTAGTGAACGCGCCGGACATCGGCGCCAAAGTCCGCTCGATCCTCGCGCTCGCACGCGATTAGCACAAAGTTTTCCGAATCGGCTATGCCGTCTCGGGGAGGGGGGCGGGGGTCTGGCGGGCCTGCTCCGACTCGAGCGGTCGGCACGAATATGCTACCGCGGCGCCCAGGATGCACATCACGACGAACACTTCGAAGGCGGGCACATAGCTGCCGCTCAGATCGTAAATCTTTCCCGCGCCGACCGGGCCGACGAACGCGCCGATCGTGTTGAAGACGCCTGCGATACCGCCGATCGAGCCGAAGCGCTTGAGCCCGAGCGACTCCGCCACCAGCATCGGAATCAGCACCAACGGCGCGCCGAGCGACAGTCCGAAAATCAGCACGAACGGAATCAGCACGGCGGTTCGCGCCGCGCCGAATATCAAAATCATCCCGAAGCCAGCGGCAAGAAAGTTGAACGTCAGCGCGATTCTTGCGCTCACGCGATCGGCAAACAGACCCATCCCGAGCTTGCCGAAGGCCGCGAACACGAACCCCAGGCTCATCATGCCGGCCGCGAATGACGGCGTGTAGCCGAGTTCGGTGAGATAGGTGATCAGATGCAAAGTCGCGCCAGCCGCGACGGCGGCGAAAAAGAACTGCGCCGCGGAAATCATCCAGAACGAGCGCGCGCGGAACGCTTCGCGCAGCTCGAATCCCGGCAACGCGTCGCGGGCCTGCGCGACGCTGACGCCATCGGCCTGCGGCGGGCGGGTCCTGACGACGATGATTATCAACGGGACCACGATGACGAATATCGGAATCGCCAGCGCGACGTAGCCGGCGCGCCATCCGCCGCGCACGATCGCGAAGTTCCCAACCATCGTCATCGCAGCGCCGCCGAGCGAGGTGCCCGCAAACGCCAGGCCCATCGCAAGCCCGCGCCGCGCACCGAACCAGTTGGCGATCACAAGCGAGCACGGCAGCAACGTCGATGCGCCGATGCCGACGCCAAGCAGGACGTAGGCGCCGAACAGCGGACCGAATGAATCGACGCGGCTGGCGATGAGAAAAGCGACGCCGGTCATGATTGCGCCGGCAACCATCACGACCCGCGCCTCGACGCGATCGAGCAGCCATCCGACCAACGGAGCGCTAAGCCCTGCGGACAGCGGCAGCGCGGCGCCCTGGAGGGTGGAGAGTTGTGCGCGCTTCCATCCGAAATATTTCAGCAGATGCGGAAAGAACAGGCCGCCGGTGTTGTAGCCGGAGCCGAAAACGAACACCAGCGTAACGAAGAGGCTCGCGACGATGATCCAACCCTGTCGTTCTCGATCCGTCATCTAAGACTCCCCGAGTGGAGACTTATAGCGACACGACCGACGAGCGTCGAGCGCGAAAGACCCGATCGACGCGCGCCGGCGATGGCGTTGGCGACTATTCGAGCGCGGTAATCGGGATGAAGCCTTCCAGCCCGCTCTTCATCCGGATTTTCATGTAGTTCAGCGCGAGGCCGACGACGTGAACATTGCGGCCCCGGTGAACGTCGGCGAGTTTTTTGGCCCATCGATTCGGCTTTTCGAGCACACCGGCGTCGTGGGTGAGCACGAACAGCTTGTCGGCCGGCTTAACGAGTTCAACCGCCGACGGATCGATGTATCCGGTCTGTCCGGTCTTGAGCTTCACCTGCAGATAATAGTGAGTGGAACCAGTCACGATCACGAAATTGTCCTGCGACACCTGCGCGATATGCTTGCTGCTTTTCGCGGGCGCGGAATAGACCGGCACGCTCTGAAGCAATTTCAGCCGAGCCTGCGCGAATTCGACTTCCGGTTCGCGGACGCTGTTTTTACTTTTAATCGACGCGCGGTGCGAAGGGGGTTTTGGTGTCGGCGCGGGAAGGTAGGGCATCCCGGCTGCGGCGGGAGCCGACGGAGTCCCCGCCGAGGATGGAGGATTGACGGACGAGGGCGCGCCTTCGCCGCCGGCCGGGACAATCGAGGTCGCGGGAACGTCTTCCTCGCCGACTGGGGCCATGAAGGCCGGCGCCGACCACGCGAGCATCGCCACCGCCGCGGCCATCAGAGCCGTTATCCGCGCTGAACGCAAATCACGATGAACCATCTTCCTCTTCCTCCCCTCCTCGACTTGCGCATTTATTCTAGCAGGCTCCGCACACGGTGCATCGGACCACGTCGCACGGAGGACTCTGATGCTCATGATGCGCCTTTTTTCGTTCCGCAAGCAGAAACCATTTGTGAATGTGATGATCGATAAAGTCCCACGGCAGCAGCTCGTCGTGGGCGTAAGGACGGGTAACGAAGAAATCGGGGTCGGGCAAAGATGAAGCTTCACTGCCGCCCGCCTGGGCTTCGCGATGAATCTTCGACAACTCGTGCCAGATGGGTCCGGAACCTTCGCATCCCGCGGCTTCCAGCCGTTCGAGGATACCGCCGACGCGGCGATCGCCTCGCGAGACCATGGTCTGGAAATACGCCTCGCGCGGTGACTCGGCATCGAGCTCGACTTGCCCCAGGCTCGTGAGGCGCTGGCGCAGCATCGCGACCTTGCGCTTGATCGATCGCGCGTCCTGCATCGGATCCCATTGAAATGGCGTCCACGGCTTGGGCACAAATGGATTGAGCGACACGGTCACGGCGCCGATGCGGGTGCGGCGCGCGCGGGCGCGCTCGAGCACCTTGGCGACCAGCTCGGCAATCGCGAGCACGTCTTCGTCGCGCTCCTCGGGCAAGCCGATCATGAAGTAAAATTTCAGGTTGCCGACGCCCTCACCCAGCATCATATCGGCCGCGCCCAGAATCTCGGCCTCGGTAAGATTCTTGTTGATGACCTTGCGCATCCGCTCGCTGCCGGCCTCCGGCGCGACGGTCACGCTTTGATTTCCGCCGCGCGCCAACGCCGATGCGAGCGCGGGCGAAATGCAATCGGCCTTCAGCGACGAGGGCGACAGCCGTCCGCCGCGATCGGCGACGGCAGATGCGATGTCGGCGACGCCGGGAACGCTCGCCATCTCGGCGCCGACCAGGCCGATCACCTTGCGCTCGCCAAGACCGCGCCCGGCCTCGGCGATTAGAGTTTCAGGCGCGCGATAACGGATCGGCCGATACATGAAACCGGCCGCGCAAAAGCGGCATCCCCATTGGCATCCGCGGCTCGCCTCGACCAGGAACATGTCGCCGAAGACGGATTCCTCGGTGAGAATCAGCGACGAGGTGGGGAAGCGGTTGAGGTCGCGAATCAGGCGGCGATTAACCTGTGCAACCCCGGGGCCGCTGTAATTCACCGCGGCGAGGCGGCCGGCGTCGTCGTAAACGGGTGAGTAGAAGTCGGGCAGGTAGGCGCCCTGGACGGCTGCGAGTTCGCGCAGTTGATTCGGCGATCCGCGCGTCGCTTGCCATCGCTCGATGAACTCCGGGACCATCTCCTCGCCCTCGCCAATCAGAAACAGATCGATGAAATCGGCGATCGGTTCGGGATTGAGAAAAACGGCGGAGCCACCGGCGATGATCAGCGGAAAATTGCGGCCCGCGCGGTCGGCGCGACGAGCCGGGATCCCGGCCATCCGCAGCACGCTCAAGACATTGAGATAGTCAGTCTCGAAGGAAATCGAAAACGCGAGGATGTCGAAATCAGAGAGCGGACGGCCGCGCTCGAAAGAGACCAGGCGCTCGCCGCCGCTGCGCAACGTGTCACGCTCGTCGGCGTCGGGGATGAACGCGCGATCGGCGGCGACGGATGGATCGGATTCGAAGATGTGGAAAACGGCCTGAAAGCCGAGGTTGGCCATCCCGAGCCGGTAGATGTTGGGATAGATGACGCAGACCGAGATGTCGCCGCCGGGGTGGCGCTGGTAGAGCACTTTTTCGCGCGCGATGCGCTCGAGTGCACGCTTACGCGGGTACATTCGCTTTCGTTGCCACCGACATGATCATACAGGCTATCGCCGGGTGGATGGCGCCCTCAAGAGGAGGAGCGCAGGCGCCCTCAGATCGTTATGCGGTCGGGGCGCGTCATCGCGAAGTGATCGAGGATCGCGCGCCCCTTGCCCAATTTGAAGCTGTGCCTGAGCGCCGTGGTGACGTAGCGTTTCGCGCCGCGGACCGCATCCTCCAGGCTCATCCCGCGCGCCAGATACGCCGCGATCGCCGCCGAGAACGCGCATCCTGTGCCATGCGCGCCGCCGCCTGCTATTCGCGGGCCCTTGAGCTCGATGAAGCGGCGGCCGTCGTGAAACAAATCCGTCGCGGACGAATCGTCCTTGCGATGCCCGCCCTTGATGACGACCGCTCTTGCGCCGAGCTTGATGATCTTGATTGCGGCCTCGCGAATCGCCGCCTCGGAGTCGATTCGAATGCGCGCCAGCACTTCGGCCTCGGGAATATTAGGCGTGACGATGCGCGCGATGGGGATCAGGCGTTTTCGAATCGCGCGTTCCCCTTTTGGGCCGATCAGCAGCGCGCCGCTGCTCGACACGATCACGGGATCGACCACCGGCGCCGGCAATTTGAGGCGCTCGATCGCGCGCGCCACCGCCTTGACAATCGCCGCGCTGGCCAGCGCACCCGTCTTGACCGCGCGCGGCGCGCATTCCAGAGCAAGAGTATCGAGCTGCGCCTCGACCATCTCCGGCGATACGTTTTCGACGTCGGTAATTCGCGAGCTGTTCTGCGCGATCACCTCGGTGATGACCGAGTAGCCATACACGCCCAGCGCAGCGAAGGTTTTAACGTCGGCCTGGAGTCCGGCGCCGCCACCGGGGTCGCTGCCCGCGATAGTCAGTGCGACCGGATGTTTTGATTTGGGAGAGGCCAAGAATGGGCTCTGATAGGTTGTAAAAATCTTATCTAACGGCGCGGCCAGGCGAAAGATAGGCGCTTGGTTGATCCCTCGTGGAAGCGCGCGATACTTTGCCCTTGAGATGGAACTATTGGTCCGGGCGATATGGCGGTAAGAGGCGAATCGGAATTTCTCAACCTTCCCTTCCAGGAGAAGCTGGAGTTCCTGTACGGCCTTCCCGCGCGCCAGAAGCGCGACCTGATCCTCTCCGCGCCCGAGGCCGAGCGGCTGGTGCAATCGTTTTCACCCGAGACGCTTTTCTACACGCTCAAGGAAATCGGCAGCGCCGACGCCGGCGATCTGCTCAGCCTCGCGATGCCCGAGCAGGTCAAGTCGCTGTTCGATCTGGATTGCTGGAACCGCGATCGTCCCAACGTGCATCGCATGCGCGAGTGGATCGAGGCGATGGCCGACGGCGGACGGCGCAAACTGGCCGACGCGTTGATGGGGCTCGACCTTGAGATGATGTCGCTGTTGCTGCGCGGCTACATAAAAGTGCATCGAATCGAGGACGCGGCATCCTCGCCCGACGCGACTGCGAATCGCTTCGCGCAGTACGACGAAAATTATCTGATCGAGTTCATCCGCCACGACGCAATCTCGCAGCACATCTCGGACTTCATCGAAGAAGCGTTCGAGCGCGACTATAACTACTTCGCCGGGCTGATGGAGGAAATCTATTGGGGCGTCGAAGCCGAGCTCGTGGAAGAGGCCTACCAGTTCCGGCGCGCGCGCTTGAACGACCGGGGCTTTCCCGACTTCTTCGAGGCGCAGAGCGTGTTCGCGTACCTCAAGCCCGGGCAGTTTCTCAAGATTCGCGCGGAATATGAGCCGCCGAGCCGCGCCGATCTGCCCGACGATACCGAAGTGATCGCGCCCGAGATGGCGCCCGCGATGGCCGACGGCGATGCTTCGCTGTTCAACACCGCGCTAACCGCGGGATTCGCGGCGCAAGGCAAACGCCAGCTCCGCAGCGAGATGGCGATGGTCAGCAACCAGGTGCTGGTTGCGCGCGCGGTGGATTTCGGCGATCTGGAAGCGGTGCGCGTCGCGGTCGAGATGACGCATCATTACTTGAACCTGGCGCTCGAGCATCTGGCCGGCGGCGACCTGCAAAGCGCGATCGAGCATCTGCGCGATACGCCGCTGAAACTGCTCTTTCGCCTCGGCGTGAGCTTGACGATCGATCTCCGCGCCGGCGCCGAGGCTACGCTCAGGAAACTCGGCCTGTCGACCGTCAAGGTGCGCGAGATATCGTACCTCGACTCGCCCTACCGGGAGGCGCTGGCCGGCTTCATGGCGCGGCAGCCGCGATTCTACAGCGGCCTGGACGGCGGCGGCGGGGTCGCGATGCGCGATTTCAGCAGCATGCGCGATCTGCATCTGAGCTACGCGATTCTCGATCAAGTCGATTCGGCCGCCGAATTGTTCCGCGCGATGTTCGCGATCGATATCGCATCGCCGAACTTCCGCGCCCAGATGGCGGCCCGGGAAATTCGCCTAAGTCAACTCGTGCTGACCGGGCTCGCGCGGCTGGCGCTGGACAACCGCCTCGCGATCGATCCAATCGAAGGCAGCAGGCTGACCGCGATGCGCGCGGCGATCATGACCGGGCAGCCCGGGACGCTCAACAATGAGTTTCGCGCCAGGGTGCATCAGGCGCTGGCCGAGCGGCTGGACGACGCGGCACGACGGCGCACCGCCGACTTCCTGAATTCCTGCCTGAACCTGCTCGAAGAAGAGTTCGCCAACCTGGGCGGCGAACGGGAGATCGATCCGCGCTTTATCGAAAGCGTGCTGGTGCGCCAGGGCTAGGGTTTCGGCGCGTCTGCGGCGGGCGAACTTTCAAGCGTGACGGTGCGGTTCGAGCCGCCGCGATTCAGCGTCAACGTCACGGCGCCGCCGCTCTTGAGCTGCGCAGCTTGCCGGCTGAAATCGTCGAGCGCCCTGACCTCGCGATCTCCCACCTTCACTACGATATCGCCGCGCGCGACGCCCGCTTTCTTCGCCGACGAAGAGACCCCCGACACCAGCACGCCACGCCCGGCGCTCTGGCCGAAGTAGCTCGCCAGATCGGGAGTCAGTTGCTCCACGGTCAGTCCCAGCGCGCGCGCGATGGCGGGAATTTTCCCGCCGCCGCCGAGCCCCGGCGTGGGCGCCGACCCGAAGAGCTTGCTGTTCACGTAGATCGGCGCGTTCATGCCCATCGCCAACGCGATCGCGTCGCTGGGCCGGCTGTCGATCGAGTAGCGGCCGCCATCCATGGAGATTGTCGCGTAATAGATCTCGTCGCGCATATCCGCGATCACGATTCGATCGACGCGATTCCCGGTCTTCCCTATGATGGACCGAATCAAATCATGCGTGAACGGCCGTTCGGGCTTGATTCCGCGCAGCGCGAGCATAATTGCCTGCGCCTCGTTCTCGCCGATCATGATTGGCAATTCGCGCGACTCGGTCTCGTCGAGCAGGAGCACGTAATGCGAGCCCGTCTCGTGGTCAAAGCCGACGCGCGAGACCTGGACTTTGACGTCGTCGTGCGAAAGTCCGGCGGCGGTGGACGTGCTGGTGAATGGCGAACGGCCGCATGAGCAGGCCGCCACGACGGCTGCGATAAGCAGCAGGCATAGATGCCTTCCGCCTACAGCCTTCATGGTCAAACCTTACGCGCGTCGTGCACTCGATGACAAGCGCACCGCGCCGCCTTCTCCGCCTTCTCAACCCCGGAACTCGCGGGCCACGATGTACAGTTCCGAAGATCCCGGGCGGCTGGCTTTGGTGCGCGTCACTTCGACATTTCCGAAATGCCGCCTGAATGAATCGACGATGTCCTTGAATTGCGCGCCCATGAAGAGCTTCACGACCATCGCGCCACCCGGTCTCAGCATCGTTATCGCGAAGCCCAACGCGGAATCTATCAGCTCCCGGCAACGCGCCTCGTCGCGCGCGGCGATCCCGGTCAGTTTCGGCGCAAGGTCGCTCGTCACCAGATCGGCCCGTCCGCCAAGCTCGCTCTGCACCCGCGCGGCGACAGTTGGATCGAGGATGTCACCGACGATGGTGATCGCACCGGCTGGCGGATTCTTGACCTGCGCGAGATCGACTCCGACCACGCGTCCGCCCGCGCCCGCCGCCGCTACGAGGATCGCCAGCCATCCGCCGGGCGCGCATCCCAAATCGACGATTCGCGCATCCCTGGCGAGGAGCCGGTTGCGCGCAATTATTTCTTCAATCTTGAACGCCGCCCGCGACGGCAATCCCAGCGCACGCGCCTTGCGGTAAAATTTGTCGTGCGGTTCGTAAGTCGGCACAAATTCACCCGCCTCGACGCCCGCTCGCTTTGCCGCACGCGCTGGAGCCGCTATCCTGATTGGCTCCGCCCGGAAGTTTTGAAGCTGCGACGGTCACCGTGAAGCTCGACGATTTGAATCCTGAACAGCGCGCCGCTGTGCTTGCGCCCGGCGGCCCGATACTCATCATGGCCGGCGCCGGCTCGGGCAAGACCCGCGCGCTGACCTACCGTATCGCCCACATCCTGGCCGAGCGCAAGGCGTCGCCCGCCGAGGTGCTGGCGGTGACGTTCACCAACAAGGCCGCCAACGAGATGCGCGAGCGCGTCATATCGCTGCTCGGTGACGATAACTACGCGCGACAGCCGTGGGTCAGCACGTTTCATTCCGCGTGCGCGCGAATCCTGCGACACGAAGGCCACCTCCTGGGCTACGACCGCAATTTTTCGATCCTCGACGAAGCCGATTCGCTGACCACGATTCGCCGCGTGCTCGACGATGCCGCGCTGGCCGACTCGCCCCCGCTCGAACTTGCGCGCGCACGAATCGAGCAGGCCAAGAACGAGGCGATCACGCCCGACGAAATGCTTGCGAGCGCCAAGCCTGGGCGCGAGGCCTCGATCGCGCAGATTTACCGGCTCTACCAGGATCGGATGCGCGAGATGAACGCGATGGACTTCAGCGATTTGCAATTGCAGACCTGGCTGCTGTTCGAGCGCTTTCCTGAAATCCTCGAGAAATGGCGGCGGCGCGCGGCGCATCTGCTGGTCGATGAGTACCAGGACACCAATCGCGTCCAGTATTTGATCGTCAAGGCGCTCGCCGCTCGATCGGGAAATCTGTGCGTGGTCGGCGACGAGGATCAGTCCATCTACCGCTGGCGCGGCGCCGACATTCGCAACATCCTCGATTTCGAGCGCGACTACCCGGCCGCGCAAATTTTCAAGCTCGAGCAAAACTACCGCTCGACGAAAACCATCCTTGCCGCGGCGGGCGCCGTCATCCGCAACAACACCGAGCGCAAGGTCAAAAACCTGTGGACCGAAAACGGCGCCGGCGAGCCGGTCACCTACTTCACCGGCGTCACCGAGCGCGACGAAGCCGACTTTATAGCGCTGGAGACTGCGCGGCTGACCGGCGCGGGCGGATTCAGAGCTGCCGACGTCGTAGTTTTCTACCGCGTCAACGCCCAGTCGCGCGCGATCGAAGAGGCTCTCGTGCGCCGGCGAATCCCCTACTACATCGTCGGCGGCGTGCGCTTTTACGAGCAGCGCGACGTCAAGGATCTGCTTGCCTACCTGCGCGTGATCGCCAATCCAGCCGACGCCGTCAGCCTCGAACGAATGGTCGGCACGCCGCCGCGCGGAATTGGCGCGAAGTCCTTCGAGGCGATTGCCGAACTGGCCGCGCGCGAGCGCATCCCGGCGTTCGAGGCGATGGGCCGGCTCGAGTCTTACTCCAGGGTCGCGCTGCGAATCGCCAAGCAGGCTGGAATGCTCTATGCGTGGATGCACGATCTCAGCGCCCGTGCGCCGGATTTGAGCGTTCGTGGAATTGTCGAGGAAGTGGTGGCGCGCAGCGGTTTCGAGCCCTACCTCGATACGCTCGACGATGCGCCGGCACGCAGGCAAAATCTGGCCGAGATGCTCTCTGCGGCCGGCGCCTTCGACGCCGAAAAGTCCGGCGGCGGTTTGTCCGAGTTCCTCGAACGGGTCGCACTCGTCAGCGACACCGAGCAGATCGATTCCAGCGGCGGACGCGCGGCGCTGATGACGCTGCACACCTCCAAGGGCCTCGAATACCCAATCGTGTTCATGGCCGGGATGGAGGAAGGCCTGTTTCCGCATAGCCGCTCCGCCGACATCGACGAGGAAGTCGAGGAGGAGCGCCGTCTGTGCTACGTCGGCATGACGCGCGCGCGGCAGTTGCTGTATCTGACCAACACGCTCTCGCGCGAAATCTACGGCGTGCGCCAGGAGTCGCGTCAATCGCGATTCTTGCGCGAAGTCGATCCCGGCCTGATTCGCCGTATCGCACCCGCTCGCGAGACCTCGCCGATACGCCCGCTGTCGCCGCGCGAGCCCTACGTCGATTTCGCCGACAGCCAGCTACCGGACGACGAGCCGGAACTCGGCGGCGACAACGGAAGCCTTTCAATCGGCTCGCGCGTGATCCATCCGACCTTCGGACGCGGAATTGTTCGAAGGCGCGAGGGACGCGGCGATGGCGCCAAGGCGTGGGTTAATTTCGAGCGCGGCGGGATCAAGCTGCTGGTGCTGAAGTTCGCAAACCTGCGGTTGCTCGGAGACTGATCGGGCCGCTATCATTCCACTGAATGCGACCACACCGCCTGCATCCGAATCGTTCGCGCCGATTTTGGCCAACCCCGCCTGGGAGTTCATGAAGCGCTTCATTGATATCGCGATTCGATTCTTCCCCGCCCTGCTCCTGATCGCGTTGGTCGCGATCCCGGCTGCCAATGGCGCGTGGACCGAAGACGAATTCGAGCGTCGCCCGCTCTATGCCTACCCGCTTCCTCACGGCAAGGACGACATCATCGGCAATCTCATTACGTACGAAATCCAGAAGGGCGACACGCTGCTCGACGTCGGGCGATGGTTCGGCGTGACGGCCAAGGAAATTTCGAACGCAAATGGCGGAATCGACTGGTGGGGGCCCCCGGCCGGCAGGCAGATCATTCTGCCCGACGAGCACATCCTTCCCGATACGCCGCACGTAGGGATCGTGCTGAACATCCCCGAGATGCGGCTGTACTATTATTTTCCGTCGCCGATCGGACCGCTCCATCGCAAAGACAAGGACAAGGTAACGCCCGCCAAATTCGTCACGGGCAAGAAGCACTCTCCGGGCGGAGTCAGGCCGTCGGTGGTGTACACGTTTCCGGTCGGGCTGGGACGTTTCGATTGGAAAACGCCGGTCGGAGATTTTACGGTCCGCGGCAAGACCCGCAATCCGACCTGGGTGGTGCCCGACGACATCTACGAGGAACATCTCGAGCGTGACGGCGAAGCCGAGCATGTTGTCTCCGGCGACGATCCCGACAATCCTCTCGGCCATTACCGCATCGAACTGACTATCCCCCAGTACGCCCTGCATGGCACCAACGTGCCGTGGGGCGTCGGCATGGAAGTCAGCCACGGATGCATCCGGCTGTATCCCGAGGACATCGAGCGCCTCTTCAACAAGGTGAAAATCGGCACGCCCGGGATGTTCGTCTATCAGCCCGTGAAGTTTGGATGGCGCGGCGACTCACTCTACGTCGAGGTCCACGACGATCTCTACGGCCGTTACGCCGGCCTGTGGGCGTACGCGCACAAGGAAGCCGATCGGCTGGGAATTACCGACCAGGTCGATATGCAGAAGCTCGAAAAAGCTGTCGAACAGAA
Source organism: Binatus soli (SeqCode) (assembly GCF_050015535.1). Taxonomy (NCBI): domain Bacteria; phylum Candidatus Binatota; class Binatia (SeqCode); order Binatales (SeqCode); family Binataceae (SeqCode); genus Binatus (SeqCode); species Binatus soli (SeqCode). Next base: position 259,550 of record NZ_JBEKBF010000001.1, read on the forward strand.
AACCGGTGTCCCGACCTATGTGATGCCGGGACCCGCGCCCGGCGGCGCCAGTTAGTTGCGCGGCGGCGGGGCGGCTGGCGGCTCATTGGGCGGATTGCTGCCGTTGCCAGCCGCGACCTGCTTTTTCACCAAGTAAAAGTAGCGATGGCCCAGGCCGAACGGTCCCGGCCACTTAAGCCGCCGCACGACGTCGGTGCCGGCGATAGGCTCGCTCGCGATCGTGTATTCATCCACTTTCTCCGACGTAATCATCGGGATTCCAGCTTCGAACTTCATCGTTTCAATCCCATGCTTGGGATAGCGATAGAGATCTTCGCCGTTGAGCGCGTAACCGGCGTCGATCGCCGAGCGCGGAACTCGTTCGCGCTCCAGTTCGTTGCGCGTTGCGAGTATTACCGCCATTCCACGTTGATAGGCATACGTCCCGCCGAGCGACATCAGGCCCATCGCGAGTGTCATCGCGAATCCTGCCGCCTTGACCATCCTGCTTCGAGGCAGCGGCGCAAGTGCAAGCACGATTGCGCCGGCCGGGACCATCACCAGGTAGTAGCGGTCGTTGTAAAACCACAGCGGTATGGTCGCCGCCCAATAAATTATCGCCGCTATCACAATCGCGGCAGCCGTCCGTGAAAGAGTTCTGAAGATTTCCGCGAACGCGGCGATAAGTCCGGCCGCGCCAAAACTTGCCAGCGTCAGGAACGCATATTGCCAGTTTCCGTCCCATGAAAAACGACTCGAACCCCCGCGCAGTATCAGCGCGTTGCGCCACCCGCCGAAGCAACTGCACTCCGGCGTCACGGGCAACCGATTGTCCATCCACATCAGGATCAGCGCGGCTGCGAAAATTCCAGCGCCGCCCATCACCACCCGGCGCCATCGCGGCGTCGTCAACTGTAGAAGCGCAAGCGGCGAAAGCACCATGCCCAGGTAAAGGGCAGGACCGAGCACGCCCGCGCGGAGGTAGTTCGCCAGCGGAACGCGGAAAATGTAGGCGAAGTGATGTTCGTCAATCTGCAGGGCCCATGGCTTCGGACCCAGCACCGTCAGCCAGACCCACAGCCCCGTGCAAACCGCCAGCGCCACTGCGAACGGCGCCATCATCTTGATCCACCGCGCGCGATCCAAACGACGCGTTGCCGGCCACCCCGCGCCGTAAAGCAGCATCGCGCCCACGCACCCGGCTATCGCCATCGCACCGAACGGCCGAATCATGAAAGCGATCACCGCCAGCGCCGCCGCTATCCACAGCCACAAATCCTCGCGCCGACCTTCGGCCCTGGCGAACGCCAGATGCGCTGCGACCAGCATCGTCAGGAACGGAATCTCGGTCATGAACGAAAAACTCAGGAAGGTGAAACAAGGATTGCAGATCAGCAGCCCCGTCGCCGCCAGCGCCTGCCATCGCGACGCCCCGCATTTGATCGCGAGCGCATGGAACATCACTCCGCACAGCACCGCCAGCGTCACTACCGAGATTTCCAGCGACACCGAGTTCGCGCCGGACACGCGCGACCAAGCCGCGCCGTAGATCACCTGCGCTATCGGCATCGCCTGCGTGAAGCCGGCAAACCTGATCTCGCCGGTGCGCAGAAAACGCCGCACGGCAGAGTCGTACAACCAGCTATCCACCACCGGCGCGTCGGTGAGCGGATGCAATATCGCCAGCGCGAACACGTACCATCCGACCACCACCGCTGCCGCGGCCCATCCTGCGCGCCTCATCGACTTCCGCCTTGCTCCGCTTTTGACCTATCCCTTATACTCCGAAGCTAACTCAACCAACGGGATTGCGCTGATTTCAACGGAAGCATACACGATGCGAGAAGTAGCATTTTATCGTCCGTCTATCGGACCCGACGAGGAGCGCGAGGTGCTCGAGGCGCTGCGCTCCGGATGGATCACCACCGGCCCCAAGGCCAAGCGCTTCGAGCAGGAGTTCGCGGGCTACGTCGGCGCGAAACACGCGCTGGCCGTTGCGCATTGCACCGGCGCGCTTCATCTTTCGCTATGGGCGCTCGGCATCGGCCCTGGCGACGAAGTTATCACGACGCCGTTTACCTTCACCGCGACCGCCGAGGTTCTCGGCTACCTCGGCGCGCGTCCGGTATTCGTTGACGTCGATCCCGGCACCTTCAACATCAACCCGGCCCGCATCGAGGAGGCGCTCGAGAGTGGCGCCAACAAACGGGTCCGCGCGATCCTGCCCGTGCACTTCGGCGGCCAGGCTTGCGACATGGATTGGATCCTCAAAATCGCGCGCAACTACAATTTGAAAATTGTCGAGGATGCCGCGCACGCGGCCGGCTCCGCGCGCCACATGGACGGGCGCGGGATGACGAAGATCGGCACCATCGCCGACCTCACCTGTTTCAGTTTCTACGCGACCAAGAATTTCACCACCGCCGAGGGCGGCATGATCACCACCGCCGACGACGCGCTGGCCGAAAAAATCGCCGTCGCCAGCCTGCACGGAATGGACAAGAACGCGTGGAAGCGCTACGACAAGAGCGGCTCGTGGTACTACGAAATCCACGACATGGGTTTCAAATACAACCTGTCTGACGTGCACGCCGCCATCGGATTGGCCCAGATCAAGCGCGCGGACGGCTTCATGCGCCGCCGTGGCGAGATCGCGCGCGCCTACAACGAGGCGTTTCGCGCCGACGACGCTCTCCAGGCCGCCTACTCCGAGCCGGGGATCGAGCACGCCTGGCATCTCTACGTGCTGCGCATCCGGCCCGAGCGCCTCAAGCTCGGCCGCAACCAGTTCATCGAGATACTGCGCGAGCGCGGCGTGGGATGCTCCGTGCACTGCATCCCGCTGCACACGATGGACTACTATCAGCGCTCCTACGGCTACCGCAACGGCGATTTTCCGGTCGCCGAAGAGATCTTCAGCCGCTGCCTGTCGCTTCCCATCTACGCCTCGATGACCGACGAAGATGTCGCCTACGTAATCGAAACCGTTCTCGCGATCGCCCGCGAAAACCGCCGCTGACCCTGGAGAACAACCGTGCGAGCACTGGTAACCGGCGGCGCGGGATTCCTCGGCTCTCATCTATGCGAGCGCTTGCTCAAAGACGGCCACGAGGTCATCTGCCTCGACAACTTCTTCAGCGGCAAGCGCGCCAACATCATGCACCTGCTCGGCGATCGGAATTTCGAATTTATCCGCCATGACGTCGTCGAGCCCATCCTGCTCGAGGTCGATCGCATCTTCAGCCTCGCCTGCCCTGCCTCGCCCGTGCACTACCAGTACAACCCGGTCAAGACCATCAAGACCAGCGTGATGGGCACCATCAACATGCTCGGCCTTGCCAAGCGCGTGCACGCGCGCATCCTGCTCACCTCGACCAGCGAGGTTTACGGCGATCCCGAGGAGCATCCGCAAACCGAGTCGTACTGGGGCCACGTCAACCCGATCGGCGTGCGCTCCTGCTATGACGAGGGCAAGCGCGTCGCCGAATGCCTCATGATGGACTATCACCGGCAGAACAACGTCGACACCCGCATCGTGCGGATCTTCAACACTTACGGTCCGCGGATGGCGATCAACGACGGCCGCGTGGTTTCCAACTTCTGCGTGGCCGCACTGCGCGGCGAGAACCTCGAGATCTACGGCGACGGCGCTTCGACCCGCTCGTTCGCCTACGTTGACGACATCATCGACGCGCTCGTGCGCATGATGAATCAGGAGTCGCACATCGGCCCGGTGAACATCGGCAACCCCGACGAATTCACAATCGCGGAACTGGCCAAGCTCGCCATCGAACTCTCGGACAGCTCCTCGAAAGTCGTCTTCAAGCCGCGCCGTGCCGACGATCCCGTCCGCCGCAAACCAGATATCGAGCTCGCGAAAAAGCTCCTCGGCTGGCAGCCGCATACCGCACTTCGGCCCGGCCTCGAAAAAACAATCCATCACTTCCGCGAAGTCCTGGGCCTCCCGCGCAAATAACGCTTGCCGCTCTCGCGCGCGCGCCACGCCGCTTGCGATTCGTGCAATCCGGCGACAAGATAATTTTAAGTCCCGTCTGCGCGAACCAGCGCCGCACCATGAATAGAAGGATTTCGCGAGCCGCGTTACCCCTGCTTTTGTCGATCGCGATCGCCTCATGCTCGGCGGCGCCGCCGGCTCCTCCTGCGCCTGCACCGGCCGTGTATGTGCCGCCATCTGATGTGCCGCCGCCTGACGAATGGAATCTATTTCCCGATCCGACCACCGGCCAGGTTGACGTGTACCACGAGGGTGAATACGTCGGCGCGATCACCGGCAGCGAGCCCGCCGGCCAGGACCCGCCGATCCCGCATCCCGTCGTGCCCGCGAATTGACCCCGCGCGCCGCGCTCACTCCTTGAGCAGGTTGCGCGCGATCACGACGCGCTGGATCTGCGACGTGCCCTCGTAGATCTGCAGCAACTTCGCGTCGCGCATCAGCTTCTCCACCGGATAATCCTTCATGTAGCCGTAGCCGCCGAAAATCTGCACGGCGTCGGTCGTGATCCGCATCGTCGCATCGGCGCTGAATGCCTTCGCGTAGGCCGAAATCGTGTTGGCGCCCTGGCCGCGATCGACCAGCCACGCCGCCTTGTACGTCAGCAGCCGCATCGCTTCGATTTCGATCGCCATGTCGGCCATCATGAACTGAATCGCCTGAAAGTTTGCGATCGGCTGCCCGAACGCGCTCCGTTGCTTCGAGTACTTGAGGCATTCGTCGAGCGCGCGCTGCGCAATCCCAATCGCGATCGCGCCAATCTCGGGCCGGCTGTGATCGAACGTCGCCATCGCGTACTTGAAACCCTCGCCCTCGCGTCCGACGAGCGCGCTGGCGGGTATTCGCACGTCCTCGTAAAAAATTTCGCCGGTGTCGGCTGCGCGTTGCCCGAGTTTCCCGTGCATCCGATTGCGCGTGATTCCCGGCACGCTCGACGGAAACACGAAGCACGAGATGCCCTTGTGCTTGAGCCGCTTGTCCGACGTCGCAAACGTGACGTACCAGTCCGCGCCCGATCCGTTCGAGATGAAATGCTTGGTGCCGTTGATGATGAACTCGTCGCCCTCGCGCCGGTACGCCGTACTCATCGCGGCAACATCCGATCCCGCGCCCGGCTCGGTGATCGCGAACGCGCAAAACGTCAGCTTCTTCACCAACTGCCCCAGGTAGGTCCGCTTCTGCTCATCGTTGCCCGCGATTAGAATCGGCAGCGTCGCGAGGTCGTTGGCGCCCACCGCGTTCGAGATTCCCGAGCATCCGTAGTTCAGCTCCTCGACGATCAGGCACGTGTCGAGCACGCCGAGTCCCGGTCCGCCCAGCTCCTTCGGCACTCCAAAGTTCATCAGCCCCGCCGCGAACGCTTTCTCGCACACGTCCACCGGAAAAATTTCCTTCTCGTCGTATTCGCGCGCGCGCGGAATTATTTCCTGTTCGGCAAACCTGTGCGCCAGCTCTTTCAGTTCGCGTTGTTCGTCGGTCAAATCGAAACCAAGCATATTATTATTCTCCACGATCCCGGCTGTGATCGATCGTCGCGTCGCCGCAATTGGCTTTTAACCGTTAACCGACCGCGCGCTGCAAGGAAAGAGCCGCCGCGCCGCGCTTCGATTCGCCTTGAAATTCCGCGCGCGTCCGAATACGACGGTAGTTGAATTGATCTTTCAAGGAGACCCACGATGCCGATTACTGTGATTGCAAAACTTAAAGTGAAGCCCGGCAGCGAAGCCGCGTTCGAAGCCGCAGGAAAGGAAATGATCGCGACGGTGAAAACTTCCGAGCCCGGCACCCTCGCCTATGTCCTCCACAAGAACACCAAGGACCCGACCGAATTCACCTACTACGAGGTTTACCAGGATCAGGCTGCGCTCGATTCCCACGGCAAGACCGACCACATGAGGGCATTCGGCGGAAAAATCGGCGGCCTGCTCGCCGGACGTCCCGAGATTGCGGTGCTCGAAGAAGTCGCGCGCAAGTAGCGTCACGGCCGCCCGGCGCAGCGAGGCGCCTGAGGTGCGGATATTTTGGTACTTAAAGTAATCGTTTAACTTCGATGCCATCCACTCTTGCAATCCTGGGCGGCCAGCCCCTTCGCACCCGCCCCTTCCCGACGTGGCCGGTCTTCGACGCCCGCGAGCGTGAGCAGCTCGACGACGTCCTCAACTCGTCCAACTGGGGCGGCTTCCCCAGCCCCAATCGCAAGGCCGCCGAGTTCGCCGCCGCATTCGCCGCGTATCAGGGCGCCCGCTTCGCCATTCCTACCACTTCCGGCACCAGCGCGCTCGAAGTCGCGCTCAAGGCGCTCGGCATCGGCGCCGGCGATGAGGTCATCGTTCCCGCACTCACCTTCGCCGCGACCCCCTATGCTGCCGTCGCATGCATGGCGCGTCCGATCTTCGCCGACGTCAGCGCCGCCAACGCATGCATCGATCCGGATTCCGTCACGCGGCTGATCACGCGCCGCACCAAGGCGATCATCCCCGTCCACTACGGCGCGTCGCTCGCCGATCTCGACGCACTTGCGGAAATTTCGCGCGCGCATTCCATTCCGCTCGTCGAGGATTGCGCCCACGTCCCGGGTGCTCGATGGCGCGAGCGCGGCGTCGGCACTCATGGCGCTCTCGGATGCTTTAGTTTTCAGTCCACCAAGCCGATGACCGCGGGCGAAGGTGGAATGATCACGACCGACGACCCCGACCTCGAGCAACGATGCCAGTCGCTCATCAATTGCGGGCGTCGCCGCCCCGGCGACACTTTCGAGGGTCCGTTGATGGGCGCGAACTACCGGATGACGGAATGGCAATGCGGAATTCTGCTCGCGCAACTCGCGCGCCTTCCCGAACAGATCGAACGCAAGAGCCGCGCTGCCGCCCGCCTGCGCGAAGGACTCGGCGCAATCAGGGGGATTAGCCCCATCGCGCGCGATCCACGCGTCACGCGCGAAGTCATCTACGCGTTCGTTTTTCTCGTCTATGAATCCGCGCTCGGCCTGTCGCGCAACCGATTCGTCCGCGCGATGCGCGCCGAGGGCATTCCATGCGGCGTCGGCAACGACCCCGTTTATCGGTCCGCACTCTTTCCGCGCGAGTCTGCCGCCTATCGAAAAGCGTGCGAACTTGCAGGCGCTTCCAACCTCGAGAGGACCTCGATCGATTGTCCGGTCGCCGAACGCCTTTTCGAGTACGCGATGGCCGCGATACCGCACGAATGCCTGCTCGGCGACGACCGCGACGTTGACGACATCGTCGCCGCAGCCGCAAAAGTGGCTTCCAGAGCGGCCGAGCTCGCCGCAGCCAATCTCGACAAATCGAGCTAGCTATGCGTCCCCTCCACGCCGGCGCCGCGCGAGTAAAGCTCGACCCGCCGGTCGGTCTCGCGATGATCGGCTACGGCAACCGCGTCGGCCCTGCGACCGGCGTGCACGACGACCTCGCCGCGAATGCGCTCGTGCTCGAGGACGGCGGCGCGAAAGTCGCCATCGCCGGCGTTGACGTGCTGGCGATCGGGATTCGCATCGCCGACGACATCCGCGAGCGCGTCGCCGCCGACACCGGCATCCCCGCCGATTCGATCCTGATTTGCGCCACTCACACCCATTCCGCGCCCGCCTTCAACATCTTCGCGACTCCGCGCGCCGCGGCAATTCCCGCCGCCGGCCGCGACCTCGGATGGGAGCGCGCGCTGCCCGGAAAGATCGCATCCGCCATCATTCAGGCGCACGAACGTCTCGAGCCCGCGATGCTCCGCGCTGCCTCTGCCCGATTCACGTTCGGAATCAATCGCCGCCTGATGCGTCCGGACCGGCAAATTCAGCTTGCCGCCAACCGCTCCGGGCCGGCTGACGCCGAAGTCATAGCCCTCGGCGCGTACCGCCCGGATGGAAGTCCAGTCGCGTTCCTCATGAACTATCCGTGCCACGGTGTCGTGCTGTGTGAGGACAACCTGCTCTACTCGCGCGACTGGCCCGGCTTTGCGATGGACGAAATCGAAAGCGCGGCCGGCTCCGGCGCCGGCCCGCGCCCAATATCGATTTTCCTCCAGGGCGCGACCGGCAACATCGATCCGCGCAGCCGCGGCAATTTCGATGTCGCCGAAAAATACGGCCGCGCGATGGGTCGCGGCGCGTTCGACGCGCTCGAGCACGCGCCCCCGATCGGCTACGCCGGGATCGGTGAGGTAAAGATCGCCGCCCGCAAAATCCCGCTTCGCCTCAAGCTCAAGGATCTCGGCGCCGACCTCGCCATCGCGCGCGATTGCGCCGCCCAGACCCAGGCCTCGCTCGACAACCATCGCGGCGGCGACGGCTATCAGTTGAAACGCCTGCGCGACCATCATGCACAATCGCTTTCGGCGCTGAGCGCTCTGGAAGCCCTCGAGGAGCAAAATCGCCGCGACCGCCGCGTTGATATGGCGCGCCGCGAGCTTGCCACCGCGCTGACCGTCATCACCATCGGGAATCTCGCCATCGTCGGGGTCCCGGGCGAACTTTTCGTCGAGCTCGGCCTCGCGATAAAGGCAAATCCGTACTTCGATCAAACTTTTGTGGTCGGCTACTGCAACGACCTGATCGGATATATTCCCACCCGTGCCGCGTACGCCGAGGGCGGTTATGAAGTCGATACCGCGCGGATCGCCGCCGGTAGCGGCGAGACGATCGTCGATACTGCCCTCTCCGCTCTCGCCGCGATGCGCGCGTAACTCGTGCGCGAGATTCGGCATCGCGAGCTTGCCCGGATGCGCGCGTCCGACGGCGTGCAAATCGTTGACGTGCTTCCGTCGCACGAGTTCACCGCCGCGCACATTCGCGGCGCCGTTCACATTCCGCTCCGCTGCATCATCCGCGACGCGACCCCGTCTTTGCACCGCACGCGCCCGGTCGTCGTCTATTGCCGCGATTCCTTGTGCGACCTTGGCGCGCGAGCCGCGGCGCAGCTCGAGATGCTGGGATTCACCGACGTCCGCCACTACTTCCGCGGCAAGGCCGATTGGATCGTCCGCGGATTGCCCACCGATCCCCCGGCCCCGCTCTCAGAGCGGATGCGCGCGCTTCCCTATTTCATCAACAATCTCGCGCCCGGCTTGCGCTCATTTTGGATTCGCTGTTCGGACCGCGTGCGCGTCGGCGAGTTTATGCGCGACGACCTCCTCCGCCTCGGCCCTGAAGACTCCGCCTCGCCGGCCTCGCCCGATTCGCCGACGCCGCGCGCCGTCGTGCTCAGTCCCGAAGGAGTCCTGCTCGGCGCGATCGAACAATCCGAGTCCGCGCCGCGCGCGCTCGCTGCGATGAATCCCGCTCCGCAAACGATTCGCCCCGACATGACGCCGCGACTCGCTGCGAAACTGATGGCTTCGAATCCGTACCTGATTGTGACGACCGCGATGGGAAAATACCTCGGCCGCTACCTCGCGTCTCAAGCTCAGTAGTCCCTCTCCCGTTCCTCCTGACTCGGGTGCAGGGGCCTGCCGCTGCTATCTCTCGATCACTCCATCGCCCGAAATATCCAGATGGTACGCGACCTCGTGCGCAAGCTCCTCGGGCCGCGCGCGATAGTACTCGACCTGCGGCACGCCGGGGATCGCGGCGATCACGTCGGCGACGGCCACCGTCGCGAAACCGTGCCGCCGGAAGAAACCGCCCGCATCGGTGCTGAACAGGTACAGATGACGCGCGCCGCGCGTGTGCGCAGCCTTGCGTGCCGCCGCGATCAACGCGCCGCCAATTCCACGCCGGCGCATCGATTCATTCACGTACAGCGAACGTATCAGCGCCGCGTCGATCTTCGACTCGACGCCGATCGCTCCGACCGCTTCATCGCCGACATACGCAAAGATGTAACACGCGGCCGGCCATTCGATTCCGTCCGTCATCATGCCGGCTCGCGCGAGCATTTCGCGCACGCGCGCGAGGTCGCGCGTCTGCTCGATTACGAGTTCGCCTGCGCGACGCCTGCGTATGGCCATGGCGCGATCCGTAAGGCTACTTCTTCGGCGGCGGAAAAAGCTGCACGCCGGCGTCTTCGTCCACCACCGTGATCGCTTTGACCGGACACGAACGCGCCGCCGAAATAATTATCGAGTCGCCGGCGCCCGATGCGTTGACGACTTCGGACTTGCCGTCCGCGCCGAGTTGAAACACGGCGGGCGCCGTTTCCACGCAGTCGCCGCTGCCGATGCAACGGGTCTTGTTCACTGTGATCGAAAAAAACTTCGCCATCGCTGCCTCCGCGTTGTGGATGAAGAATAGAATCCGCACTCGGCGCGTCGCAAGTATTCCACTGCTTCAATCACCCGGTCGTGCGCGCTCGCAATTGAATCCGCCCGCGGCGCGGCTGATACTCATTCGCGATGGGGCAAATCGCCGGCACCGGAATCGACGTTATCGAGGTCGAACGGATCGAGCGCGCGCTCACGCGGCCCGCCACCGGCGAGCGTTTTCGCGCCCGCGTCTTCACGGCAGCCGAGGTCAGGTACTGCGAGTCGCGCGGGCGTCCCCGCTACCAGAGCTACGCCGCGCGCTTCGCCGCCAAGGAAGCGACGATGAAAGCGCTCGGCACGGGATGGAACCGCAACGTCGGATGGAGTGAGATCGAAGTCGTGCGCGAGCGCGGCAAAGCGCCGACCATCGCGCTATCGGGCAAGGCGGCGGCGTTCGCGCAAACAAAACAGATCGCGCGCTTTCATCTGAGCATCACGCATACCGGCGCCCAGGCCATCGCCCACGTCATCGCCGAAACCTGACGCCTATGGCCCAAAGGTCAATATATAAGCGAAATATCCCTGGAGTTGATTTTGCCCATCGAAAGCGGGACCAGCCGAGAGAAGTATGTGGTGAAGGCCGCTAAGGTCCCAGATCAACCCGAGATTGATACCCGTTGCATGTGGACCGCCGACCTCTTCCTCGATGCCGTGAAAGATCTCTATGCCCGGCGTCAGGTTTGGCAGAACCTGACGCTGTATGACCAACCCGGTGAAATACCAGTTGTGGTTTTGCGGCCCGGGATTGATCCAATAACCGCCTCCTCCATACGCGGTCCACTTGCCCATGCTCTTCTGGAGCCATATCGGCAGGAACATCTGCAGGTACCCGCTGCCAAGATTCCGGCTGTGGGAGCCGGTCGGCAGTTCCAGCATCGGATACGTACCGATCTGTGGCATCCAGTCGCCCTCTTGAACGAAGCGGAACTTCGTCCCGAGCTCGGTATCGCTGTAGCCGTAGCTGGTGGCGCCCTTGTTGGGCGCGTAGAGGGCCAGCGGTGCGATCACGTGGACTTGGAGGTTTTGAAGCGGCCCATAATTCACTTCCAGGTGCGGCGCCGTGCTTGTCCAGGCATCCGGCTGTTTGGTGAATAGCGATGCCACGTAGACCTCCCAGTGCTGATATTCGACGGGTTCGGGGTCGTCCGTGATATATGGAGGTCCCGCCGATGCAATCACTGGAAAGCTCAGGATAAAGAGGACAGCCGCTAACCAGGGGATGGCCGCTGCGCCGCGGAGACCAGCCTTCATCCTCCGAACCAGCGCCCGAAACCTGACGCCCGGCTACTTCGCCGGCGACGGCGCCGCCTCGGGCGCCTTTGCCATGTACAGCGGCGCAGGCTTGTTGAGTTGCGCGAAACTGAAATCGCTCAGCGAGAATACAGCTTTGCTCGCGCTTGAAGATGCGTAGTACTCCGTCCGCGGTCCGGCCGGTTCGCCGGGAATTGGCGGGGTCGTTGGCTTGACGCTGATCTTCGCGAGCTTGACCGCGCCGAGCTCCTTGCCGTCCTTGCCGACCAGCGTGATTTCAGCCGCGGGATTGTCCAGCCCGAACGGCTGAGCGCTCGGCATCGGATCGGCGACGATCGACGTGCCCTTCAGATCGCGCAACTGATTGAGCATCCGCTCCACGACCGGAATATCGCCCTCCGACGTCTTGCCCCCCACCATCACGTCCCACTTCCCGCCCGCCGCGCGCTTGAGCGTGAAGTCGCCGTCGCTGTTTTTGACTTTGACCGTCACAACCGCCTCGGGATCGACTTTCAGAATTGTTCGATCGCGAAAATCCAGCGCCGACTTGTCCAGGCTGCTCATCACGTACTCGGCCACGACGTAAACCGGCGCGCGCTCTCCGCGGCGCACGTAAATTCCGCTCTTCCCCTGCTCGCTCTGTTTGAAGCCGAACAGCATCGATTGCTGCTCGCCGTTCTTGAGCACCACCGTCGCCGTCAGATGCGGTTTTTCGAGCCCGTATTGCGTGACGTTGCCGGGCGCATCGGCGATAAAGTCGGACGCCTTCGCGTTGACCAGCGTGCTCAGCGCCATCCGGACCGCCATGTCGTCGGCCGCGTACGGCGCGGGCTTGACGATTTTCCACTGGTCGCCGTCGCGATCGATTTCCACCGTCGGTCCGTTGTCCCGCACGATGATCAGCTTCTGAACGTCGTCGATTTTGAATGCCATCAAGTCGCGGACGCGCAAATCGTTGACCGTCTTGTTCATCCCGGCCGAGAACACGGCTTCGGTCAGCAGCACCGCCGGACTGTCGGCGAGCCGGACATAAGCGTTGAACCCAATCGGCGTCGATTTCCCCACTTCGATTGCGGGCAACGTTTTCTTGTCGAAGGTCGTGACCGTGACGGTCGTGGTCGGAGGCTTAAGCCCGAATGGCACGAGGTCCGCCGGCTTCTCGTCCGCCGTGCGGACCACGGCGCAGTCGGCGATTGCGCGCGCCAGGTTGTTGGCCTGCGTCTGGTCGGCGTCGGCTCCGATAGGCTTCACGAGCCGCCACGGCTTGCCCTTGTCGCGCCCGAGCACGATGTCCCGGTCCGAATAGCGCAGTTCAATTTTCGCGATATCGTCCTGCTTGACGGCGAGCAGTTTGCGCTGCGCCTCCGGCGAGGAATAATGGCCGACGATAAAGGCGTAGCCGCCGACAGCCCCAAACAGGATCAGAACGATAATGGTGTTGCGCAGCCGCATCGGACTTGAGTCGGATTAGGGGGGCGCCTCAGTTGCGCCGTTCCCACCACACAACGATCCCCGCAATCAGCAGCATCTCGGGCAGGAACAGCACCGCAAACGCAAACACTATGGAGAACTGCCCGGTGGTCAGACGAAAGCGCGACGCGCGGATAGAACGCGGCCTGATCGAGATCGAATTTTCCTCGCCGGTCAGCCAGTCGGCGCTATTGATGAAAAAATCGGGGTTGAAGGACGTCGCATATTGATTTTCGGCAACCTCGGTGCTGCCGTACACCACCATGCGCGCATCGCCCTTGCCCCAGCCGAGTCGCTCCAGGTTGCCGTCCACCGCCATCACCACCGTGATCGGTCCGCGCGTGTCCTTGGCTGTCAGTTCGGCCTTCTGCTGCCGGAACAGCAGGTCGAGATCGACCTCCGCCCACGACGTATCGCTGGTGTTCGCAATCGGGGTGACGGTCAGTCCCGGCTTCAAATCGGGTTCGGCGGTAAGCGATCGCGACATCGGAAATTCGGTGCGCTGCTTGAAACCCTTAGTAATCGGATGCTCGCCGTAGGTCTGCACCAGCGGATTGAGGCCGAGCGCGGGACTTTGGAACAGCCTCATCACCTGGTCCACCACGATATCGTTGCCGACCTTGACGCCCCAATCGCCCGCCAGCTTAACCAGTGCCGCTTCGTCAATTGGATTGTCCGGGCGCTGCGGCCGGTACATCGCGATCATGCGCCCGCCATGCTTCAGATAGTCATTCAACGAATCGATCTCGTGCCGGCCGAGCGGCTTGATCGGTCCCGCGACCACGACCAGGTTGGCGTCGTCGGGCACCTTGGGCAATTGCGCGAGCTCGAGCTTGCGAACCTCGTAGCCTTCGCCTTCCAAATCTTTCTTGATGGTGCCGTAGCCCGACTGGGTTTCGGCATCGTCGGGATCGGCCTCGCCGTGCCCGTCGAGGAACTCGACTACCTTCTTGCTGCTCCTGGTCGCGCGAATGATCGCGTTAGTCAGCGCTTCCTCGTTGAGCTCGGTGACGTTGGTGCCTTCGCCATTGTCGCCGCCGTACTGCATATGCGTGGTGCCCATCACCGACACTTTGAAACGCTCGGCGAGTTCGGGATGCTTGTCGGGATCGACCAGCTCGTAGGTGAGCTTGGGAGAGTAATACGCAAACGTCTCGTAGAGTTCGCGCGCGGTAGGATTCTCGCCGCCCTGAAAGAAGCCGTAGAACTTGAGCGGCTTCTGCAAACCCTTCACCACGTTCACCGACTGGCTCGAAAGACTGAATACCTTCTCGGCCGTCAGGTCCAGCCGCGTATGATGGAGCGTTGAGATATAGTTAATCGCGAACAGCAGCCCGATGTAGGCGGCCGAGTAGATGACGGCGTTGGCGCCGTAACGCGCCGAGCGCCCGGTCGTGATCGATGAAAGCTCGGAGCGGCTCGAAGTGATCCACAGGACTATCGCGAAGATGCCGCAGATCAGGTTGACCCACACGAACAGCCGAAAGCCGCTCGAAATGAAATAGTCAACCAGCCCGAATGAGAGCAGAACCAGGCCGAGAATCCCGTAAAGCGCCGCTGATCGCCGCATCCGCCCCTCTACCTTACCGCCAGCGCGCCGACTCGACCGAGCGTTGGGTCAAGAACAGCGCCACGAAGATTAGACTCAGGAAATAAACGATGTCGCGCGTATCGATGATGCCGGTGACCATCTGTGCGAAATGCTCCGGCAGCGAGAGATAGCGCACCAGGTCCGCAAGTGACCCTCCACCTGCCTGCGCCGGCCACGATATGACGAACAGCAGCAGCAGCAGGCCGAAGCAACTGATCGCCGCGATGATCTGATTCTGGGTGAGCGAGCTGGTGAACAATCCTATCGCAACAAACGAGACCGCCAGGAACGCCAGTCCGAGATAGCCGGAGAACATCACGCCGACCTCGGGATTGCCGAAGGCTACGAGGATCAGCGGAAACATCCCGGCCAGCCCTATCATAATCAGCATAAAAGCCGCCGCCGCGATGAACTTTCCCGCGACGATCTCGCCGGTCCGGATCGGAGCTGTCAACAAAAGTTCGTACGTGCCGGTTCGCTTCTCCTCGGCAAAGCTTCGCATCGTGATCGCCGGCACCAGGATGACGAGCACGATCGCCAGGTTGTGCAGCATCGGCTCGATTACCCGCTCGTTGAGATTCAAGCGCTGCAACACCTCGGGATTTTGCATCGCGGAGTAGGCGGTCAGCGTCACTTCGAAGTAGCGCAGCAGCGCGAAGAAAAAGAATCCGCCCAGCAGGAGAAACACCGTCATCACGACGTAGGCGACCGGCTGCAGGAAATAGCCCGCGAGCTCCTTGCCCGCGATTGTAAGAGAATTTTTCATTCGAGCGGCACGGGTCTAGGTATGCCCCGCTCCAACCTCCTCCAGCGTTTCCTCGGCACTCGCGGCGTCGTCGTGACGCTCCTTGGTGATCGCGTTCAGGAAAATATCTTCGAGCGAGGTCCCGGCCGGGAGTTTCTTCAAGTATTCCTCGAGCACCACCTGGCCGTCGGCGATGATCACGACCTTGTCGCAGATCTGCGAGACCTCGGGCAGGATGTGCGTCGAGAGCACGACCGTTCTGTTCCCCGCGAGATGGTGAATCAGACCGCGAATTTCGTGAATCTGCCGCGGATCGAGACCGATCGTCGGTTCGTCGAGTACCAGCACGGGCGGATCGTGAATCAACGCCTGCGCCAGGCCGACGCGCTGGCGATAGCCCTTGGACAATTGGCCGCAAATCCGATGCGGCATGTCGGCGAGGCCGCATACTTCGAGCACGTGCTCGAGCGCCGACTCGATCTTCGCGCGCGGGACGCCGCGGAGTTTCGCGACAAACCTGAGATAGGCTTCGACCCGCATGTCGGGATACAGCGGCGGACTCTCGGGCAGGTATCCGATTTTCCGGCGCGCTTCGAGCGATTGCGAAAAGATATCGAGTCCGTCTATCAGCACGGTGCCCGCAGTCGCCGGCATATAGCCCGTGATGATGCGCATCGTGGTGGTCTTGCCGGCGCCGTTGGGGCCGAGAAAGCCGAGGATGGAACCGTTCTCGGCTTTGAACGATACGTCTTTTACCGCGACAAAGTTGCCGTAGGCTTTAGTTAGGTTTTTAACCTCAATCATTCAGATCGTCCGATTCGACAGCCGCCGGGACGCCGTGGCCGGTTCAGCTTCAATTGACGAAGCGGCCTGCCCGGCAATTCAATCAACAACAGAGCAACCGACTAATTAAACACACCACGCCAAACTGTCAATACAACGATCCGAGGTCGGGCAATATTTTCGATTTGCCTTCGCGGCGCTTTTGCTTTGAGAACCGTATCGGATAGTTTCGACTGATGGCCGCGGAACGCAAGCAACTCATTCTCGTCGACGGCTCCGGCTACATCTTCCGCGCTTTCTTCGCGCTGCCGCCGATGAATACGTCGCGCGGGATGCCGACCCAGGCGGTTTACGGCTTCATCCGGATGATTCTGAAGCTGTTGAAGGACGTGCGCCCGTCGCATATCGCGATCGTCTTCGACTCGCCGAAAAAAACTTTTCGCGACGACCTGTTCGCCGACTACAAGGCCAACCGCGCCGAGGCGCCGAATGATCTTATCGTGCAGATTCCCTATATCCACCGCGCGGTCGAGGCGTTTCGGATCAAGTCGCTGATGCTCGATGGATACGAGGCCGACGACGTGATCGGCACGCTCGCCAAGCGCGCGGCGCACGAGCATTTCATCGTCACGATCATCACGGCCGACAAGGACTTCATGCAGCTGGTCGGCCCGCACGTCACTCTGTGGGATACGATCGCGACCCGTGAAAAGCGAATCGGAGCGCGCGAGGTCAGGGAGCGCTTCGGCGTCGAGCCGGCGGCGCTGGTCGATATCCAGGCGCTTACGGGAGATACGATCGATAATATCAAAGGCGTGCCGGGGGTCGGCGAGAAAACGGCCGCTGCGCTGGTTCAGAAGTTCGGCGGGGTTAAAGAAATCTACGAGAACCTGGACCGTATCGAGGAGAGCGGGATTCGCGGGGCGAAAAAAATCGCGGGCCTGCTCGGCGAGCATCGCGCGGCGGTGGACCTGGCGCGACGATTGGTTCGCATCGACACCGATGTGCCGCTGAGCGTCGCGCCCGACGAATTCGCGTGGCGGGGTGTGGACGAGCGCGCGGCTGCGGAACTGCTGCGCGAGTTGGAGTTCCATTCGATCCTGCGCGAGATATCGCCGTCGCAAGTGGAACTTCCAGGTCTGGAATCGACCGCGAAGCCTGCCCCCGCCGTCACCGGGAAAGATCTCGCCGACGCGCTCAAAACTCTTGCCGGCGCGCCGCGCATCGCGTTTGACCTCGCCATCGCCGAGGCCGGTCAGGACCGCCTGCAGCTCGCAAGCGCCAACCAAACAATCGTCGTCGAACATGACGGGATTGCGAGCGCAGCGCCGATTCTCGGCTCCGAGCGCCCGCCCAAATCGTGCCACGATCTGAAGACTCAAATCGGAGCGTTCGCCCGCCACGGAATTACGCTCAAAGGCGTCGATTTCGACACGATGCTGGCGGGCTTTCTGATCAATTCGGGAAAGCCGGAGCCGTCGCTGGCCGATCTGTATCACGAGTACCTGGCTCCGCTTGGCGCCGGCGCTACACCGGGCACGAATGCGGAGCTGGTGAGAAATCTTCGCGAAGCGCTGGCGGCGCGGCTGGAAGCCGACGGGCTCACTTCGCTGTTCGACGACATCGAGATGCCGACCGCGCCTTTGCTGGCGGCGATGGAAGCTGAAGGAATCGGCATCGACGGCGATGCGCTCAAGATCATCTCGAAGGAATTTGCCGGGCAACTGAATCGGCTGGAACGCGAGTGCTACGAGCTGGCCGGCCGCGAGTTCAATCTCAACTCGCCCACGCAGCTGCGCGAGCTGCTGTTCAACGAGCTGAAACTTTCGGCCAAGGGTCTGAAAAAAACCAAGAGCGGATTTTCGACCGACGCCGACACGCTCCAAAAGCTCGCGGCGGTGCATCCCATGCCGCGCAAGCTGATCGAATACCGCACGATTTCGAAATTGAAGTCCACCTACGCCGACGCGCTGTCCGAGGTGATCCGCTCGGGCACCGGGCGAATTCACACGACCTGGCATCAGGCGCTGGTCGCGACCGGACGCGTCAGCTCGAGCGATCCGAATCTGCAAAACATCCCGACCCGCAGCACGGAAGGCCGCCGGATTCGCCGGGCGTTCGTGCCGAAGCCGGGATGCATCTTCGTGTCAGCCGACTATTCCCAGATCGATCTGCGCGTGCTGGCTCATCTGTCAGGCGACCAGACATTGGTGGACGCATTCAACACCGGCGAGGACATCCACGTGCGGACCGCGACCGAGGTACTGGGAGTCACGCCGGACAAAGTCAACGCCGAAGCGCGGCGGCTGGCCAAGGTGATAAACTTCGGGATCATTTACGGGATGGGGCCGCAGCGGCTGGCGGGCGAGCTCGGGATTGCGCTGGCTGACGCCTCGGACTACATCAAGCGCTACTTCGAGCGGCTGCCGGGCGTGCGTGCGTGGCTCGATGAGACGGTTCGCAACGCGCGCACGACGGGCTACGTAACGACGATGTACGGGCGGCGCCGTTATCTGCCCGAGCTCAACGCCCAGCCGGGCGGGGCCCGGGCGCAAGCAGAGCGAATCGCCATTAACACACCCATCCAGGGCACGGCGGCAGACCTGATAAAACTCGCTATGATACGGCTGGATGGGGTCCTTCGAGAGCGCGGGCTGGGTACGCGGATGATTTTGCAGGTGCATGACGAACTACTGCTGGAAGCGCCAAAAGACGAGTGGCGAGAGGCGGCCATGCTGGCAAAACGCGAAATGGAGGGGGTGGCCGAACTCAAAGTTCCGCTGAAGGTGGAGCTGAAATCCGGACCAAACTGGGCTGAGATGAGCGGCGCCGCATGAAAAATCCGCTGAATTTAGTCGCCCGCACCTGCGTCTACTCAAGTTGAGAACACCAGGTCGCCAGGACGGTGATGAAGCCGAGCTAATCGATCGCTCCCGCAAGGGCGATTCCGAGGCGTTTGGCGTTTTGGTGGAACGTTATCAGCGCCGCGTGGTCGGAGTCGCGCTGGCAGTAGTGCACAATCAGGATGACGCGATTGAACTGGCGCAAGAGACATTTATTCGCGCCTATGAAAACCTTTCCAAATTCGAATCGCGATCGAGCTTTTCAACCTGGCTCTATCGAATCGCCGCCAACCTCGCAATCGATTTCTGGCGCCGCGAGGGGCGCCACGTGGTCCTTCATGGAGAAGACGCCGATAACGAAATCAGCCGGTTGCCGACCAGCCAGGGAGACTCATTCAAGGAAGTCAGCCGTAGTGAACTCTCGGCGCGCCTAAAGCAAGCGCTGGAGGAGTTGACGCCGGAACATCGTGCAGTGATACTTTTACGCGAAGTCGAGGGAATGTCGTACGACGAAATCAGCGACGTTTTGCAGTGTCCAAGAGGAACGGTCATGAGCAGGTTGCACTATGCTCGAACCCATCTGCGCAACATCTTGAAGGACGTGGCCGGGAGCTGAGCGGCATATGGCTGAATGCGGTGAAATAGGCATGATGCTCGGCGCGTTCGAGGACTCCGAACTCGAGCCCAACGAGATGCAGGAGGTTGCGTTTCATCTGGCGCGATGCGAATCCTGCACCGGCATCCTCGCCGATTACTCGACCCTCGGACGAGACCTCAGATCGATTACGGCAGAGCCGTCGCTGGCTGGATTTTCGAGCGCGGTAATCGCTCGCGTCGATCGCCTGCCACAGCCGGTGCTGACGAGAATCGCGCGCTACTTGAGGCGCCAGGCGGATTCTGTCGGTTCCGGCTTCGCGTGGGGCGGCGCGGCAGCGGCGATCGCCGTCCTGACGATAATTCTGATGACGCCATATGCCGAGCAGTTCGCCAATCGAGGGCCGCACTCGACCACCTCGATCGCCGGGCACGAAGCCGCCACGGCCGTAAATCAAGTGGCGGAAGCGACGGCCAGCGAGCCTACAATGGCGGATAATGATTCTCATGCCGACATCTCGCGGCTCGAGTCGGAAAACCATTCGGTTGCAGTCTGGAGCGAGCCTCGCAGGGACACGACAGTCATTTGGTTGCCGGATCAGCCTTAGGTCGCCATGACGCTGCGCCCAGGTAGCCTCACCTTCCTCATCATCGCGATCGCGGCCTTCGGTACGCCGGGTCTCGCGCACGCTCAGGCGGGACCGAAGCGGGTGACCGTTTATATCGACTCGGTTATGGCCGCAGATACCAACGAGGGAACCGATCCGCGGCTGGCGCCGATGGGCAAGAAGCTGCAGGGTTTGTTCGGCTTTTCGACTTACAGCCTGATCGGTCACAACGAGGGGCAGACCGATTGCGGCAAGATGATCGCGTTCACGTTGCCGGGCGGCAAAATTCTCCACGTGCAGCCGCGCGCCATCGACGGCGATATGATCGCGATGGAGATCGTGCTGTTCGACGGAACGCGCCCGATGATGACCACCGACCTCAAGCTCAAGAACAATGGGACGTTGATCGTCGGCGGCCCGCGCTACGAGCAGGGGATGATGATCATCTCGATTGGCGCGAGCACCGGCGGATCGCATCCGATGCGGGCTCAGGTGGGCGCCCCGGCCCAGGCAAATACCCGCTAGCAGCAGGGGTGACCCCTGGCCGTGGCGACGGCGGCGCAGTATTAAGCCGTTGGCAGGCGCGGCCACTACCGCGGGCGCGCGATCACAGCGGATCGAAATACGCCGCGACGCGGCCGTCGAAGTGGAACTCGCGCGCCAGCCCAATCCACTTGCGATCGATCCCGTGCATCGGCTCCGGCAGACGGTCGAGCGGGAAGAAACCGGCGGCAACCGCCTCGAGCGGATTTGGCTTGAGCTCACCACCGACGATTCGACAATAGAAAAGCATCGAGTAGATATGCCGGGCGGGTGAGCCGTACTTCTTGCTGTCGATTACTGCGATCAAGCGCTCGGGCTCGACGATAAGCCCGGTTTCCTCGCGTGCTTCTTTCGCCGCGTTCTCGGCGGGCGATACGCCGACATCGCAGAACCCGGTGGGATACCACCATTTGCCGGTCGGCCGCTGAATCAACAGAATTTCGTCGCGCTCGTTGAATGCGATCACGCCGCATCCCGACGCCGCCGTGACATATCCTTCGTAGCCGGCGATCACCTGCTCGCGCCATCGCCGGCGCAACGCTTCGGCATCTTCGTCGTTCGCGCCGGCAAGGACCGCATGCATTCTGGCCGCCTCTTTGAGCAATTCCTCGTAGCGTTCGGAGTCGAAGCCGTCGGGCTTGAAGGCAAGTCCGGTTCGCGCGATCGCTGTTATACGTTCTATGAAGCGCGCCAGTTCGGCGAGCAGATCAGAATGGGGCGTTGGCATCGCTAGCGACTCGGCGCGGAGCCGCACACCGACCAGGCCGCGTCGGCAAGCGCGGGTACCAGCTCCTTCATGCCGGCGAACAGGGGATCGTCGGCCTGTCCGCGCACCAATCGGGCGTAGCTGCCCTCCATGATGATCGCAAGCTTGAACAGCGCGAACGCCTGATAGAAAGGAAAATCGCGCATCGCGCGCCCGGTGCGGCGTTCGTATCGATCGATCATCTCGCGCCGCGTCAGCCATCCTTCGGCGGCGCCCATGCTGGCGATCACGCCACCCGATGCGCGGTCGGTTGGGTCGGGCCAGTAGGTCAGCATCCAGCCGAAATCCGCCAGCGGATCGCCAATTGTGGACATCTCCCAATCGAGCACGGCGATCGCGCGGGCGCTGTCGGGGTCGAACATCACGTTGTCGAGCTTGTAATCCCCATGGACAATCGTGGGCGCCGGCGACTCGGGGATTCGCGCGCGCAGCCAATCCTTGACGTTTTCCATCACGGGCAGCGGGCGGGTGTGCGGAATCGTGCGTTCGAGCTGATCGGACCATCGCTTGAGTTGGCGTTCGAGGTAGCCGTCAGGCCGTCCGAAACCCTCAAGACCGACCGCGCGCCAATCGACTTCCTGCAGTGCGACGAGCACATCCACCATCTGCTCGCTGACCCGGCGGCGAAGCTCGGGCGTTTGCGCGAAATGCCGGTTGTCGGCTCGCACTACCTCGCCGCGCACGTACTCCATCAGGTAAAACGGCGCGCCGATATATGACGGATCGTCGCACGCAGCGTATACGCGCGGCACCGGCACCGGAGTGTCCTGGAGAGCCTTGAGCACGCGATATTCGCGCATCACGTCGTGCGCGGTCGGGAGCAGCGGTCCACGCGGCGGGCGGCGCAGCGCCCAGCAATGGCCATCGAAATGAATCAGGTGAACCTCGTTGGAATGGCCGAACGAGATATTTTCGGACCGAAGCGCACCGGTGCCGCCGAGCTTGCGCTCGTCGAGGAACCGCTTCAAGCCGGCGAGATCCACCGTGGCCGACGGTCCGGTTTTTTCCTGCGTCGAAGTGCTCATCGAGCCGTACTGTCTTCGCAAACGCAGCTCGCGGTCAAGTGAAATTGACGTGGCTGTCCCGAGTGGGCTGCCGCCCCCTCCGCGACCGCCGGCTTGCGACGGCAAAGCGCAGACCTGTACAAAGAGATGCAATGAACGCGGCGCCAAAGTTGAACGACAGCCAGAGCACCGGCCAGTTGGCCGCGATGATCCGCCTGGCGCGGCCCCATCAATGGCTCAAGAACGCGCTGGTATTGGCGGCGTTGGTATTCGGCCAGCGTCTGTTCGTTTTCCACGATGTCGTGCTTGCGCTGATCGCATTCGTCGCGTTCTGCGCGCTTTCGAGCGCTGGTTACGTTCTCAATGACATCACCGACCGCGACGCGGATCGACTGAATCCCGAAAAATGCGACCGCCCGCTGGCGCACGGCGATATCACGGTTGCCGCAGCAAGCAGGGTGGCGCTGTCGCTGGCAGCGATTGCGGCGGTGTTGAGCATCGTATTGGGCCCGGCGTTCGTGGGGATCGCCGTGCTGTACGTCGCGCTTCAGCTTGGCTATTCGCTGTGGGCCAAGCATCAGGTGATCGTCGACGTGCTCGCGGTCGCGGCGGGTTTCGTGCTGCGCGCATTCGCCGGCGGCGTCGCAATCCACGTCGAGGTATCGCCGTGGCTGGTCTTCATCACGTTCGTGTTGGCGCTGTTCCTGGTGCTGGCGCGCAGACGCCACGAACTGATTGCGCTGGGCGACGACGCCGTCGCGCATCGCAGCGCGCTCTCGCAATACAGCGTCCGGCTGGTCGATCAGATGATCTCAATCGTCGCCGGCGCGGCTCTCGTCAGCTACATGATTTACACCGCGTCTGCCGAGGTCGAAGCGAGGCTCGGAACCCGGCATCTCTATCTGACGGTGCCATTCGTCGCATTCGGAATCCTGCGCTATCTGTACCTGATCGATGAGCGCAACGAAGGCGGCGACCCCGCCATCGCGCTGCTCAGCGATCGGCCGCTTATGCTCGCGGTCGCGCTGTGGATCCTCACCGATGTCGCGTTGTTGTACTTCTAGGACTGCCGGGCGCGCGCGGTCTCAATAATTTGGCAGAACTCCGGTCGGCGAGCCAACCAGGCCCAGCTGCTGAAACGGATTGGTTCCAAATGGCTTTTGCCCATACGAGCCCAAACCGCCAAGCGTCAACTGGAACTGGAACTGTAGCTCATTGGGATTGTACGAATTGGTGATTCCGAGGTCCACCGCCCAGCAATCGCACGGCGATTTCAGCCGCACGCCATATTCGGTATACAGCATTTGATTCGACGCGATATCGTAGTTGGGCGCAAAGTAAACGCCCATGAAATCGAATAACTCTGTGTACGCGGCGCCCGATATGAACTCCGCGGCGTTCTTGTTCGTCCCGGGGATGACCGTGTCGCGCCGATTGGCGTAGTTGTATCCCAACTCGAGGAACGAGCCTTGCAGCGCCTTGCCCATATAGATTTTCGACCCGGCGGTCGACCACGGCGGCTGATAAGTCACCGCCGCATCGGCAAGCGTGACCCCGGAATGGGCTCGCGGACTGTAGTCGACCTGCGAACTGAACGTTGCAACCTGGCTCGCGTAGATGTGCAGCAGCGCCTCGACGTCCGACATGCCCGACCCATCGGCCACTTGGTGCCCAATGTCGTAAGCCTGCTGTATCGTCAACGAGCCAATCTGCGAGGAATGCTCGCCGTCTCGGACGATATTTCCGGCGTGCGGCACCAACGAATCCGGGCCGATGGGTTCTTCGCGCAGCGGCCCAGCGGCCGAATCGGCATCGGATAATTCCTCGGTCGGAGTCGCGTCGGTTGTCGTCTCCTCCGGAAGCACTCCCCTGGCCTTGGCGAACAGGCGCGTGGTGACCCCATAACTGAAGAGGCTGCGCGAGTTCAGACGATCGAACGAATCGAACAAGGGCATATTGCCCTGGTAGATGTTCGGCACATAGTAATAGTTGGCAAACGGTTCGATCGTATTTTTGAGCTTCTCGACCGACCTCCATTCGAAGTCGTAAACGCGATCAAGGACCGTCGAGATTCCGGCTGTTGCATATGGGACGATTCGCGCGCTTGTTCCTGCGGCGCTGAAAGGGCTCAGCGCAACACAATTATTAAAAATCAGCTCAACACCGCCACCGTTAGCGCAAGTGGGATGGGGATACTTGGGTGCGGTTCCCACTGGAATGATCTGCATGTTGTTTCCGGCGGTGTCATAGAACGCGGCTTGGGAACCCACTTCCCCGTAACCATAGACGTAGTCGCCCCATCGCCACGGCAGCGTAACGCGAGGATTGGCGTCCAGGCGCAGCCCATCGATCCCTTGGTCCCGGTAGAAGTTGACCGCCTCCGCATCGTAATCCGAGAACATAAGGTTGCTGAATAGTTCCTGGCGCCCGCTCACCGTCAGATCGGGCAGCCGCTGCAACGCGAATTGTTGCGGCTGAATCAGATCCTGATTCCAGCTCCCTCCCAGCCGCGCGTACCCGTCTTCGAATTGATCGAGCAACCCGAAATCCGACGGCGCATTTCGCATCGTGCTGAAGTCTTTGCCAAAGCCGTGCGACAACGTCCACACATCCATCTCTCGCAGGTACAGGCTGTCGCTGACGGAAATTGTGTTGCCGTATGCCATCAGATCGTCTGTGAGATGCTCCCGCGTCATCCCGATAATCCCGTAGCGGTCCAGTGGGATATGCGGATCGGCGATCTGAGCGTCGTCGATGTCGCCCGCACGATTCGCATCCGACCGGAGCGACTCGTTGTAGAACGCGCCGTCCACCCAGAAATAATCGTCCTTCCCATTAACCAACCGATACTCGGCCAGGCCGCCGATTCGCTGCGAGGTCTCGAGGTCGAGCGCCACCGTCGCGTCGGAACTTTTACTAATCGCGATATAATACGGCTGAAGCCACTGAAATCCGCGCAGTCCCGACTTACCCTCTCGCCCCATCAGAAGGCCGCTGTGCCGCGAACTATCGGCCGGAAAGATAAAGTACGGCGTCTTCAATATCGGGTAGCCGGCCACGTCGAAGGTGGCGTTCTTGGCGATGCCGGTGTGTCCCATGTTCACTACCATCTGATCCGCGCTTATCGACCAGTCGGGCGTGCCCTTCTCGCATCCGCAGGTCGTAAAGAATCCATCCTTCACCTCGTAGCTCTGCCCCTCGAGCTTTACGATCTGCTTGCCTTCAAGATGGTAAATATCTTTTTTCGCCAACACCTTGGCGTTGTTAAGCACCATCGTCTCATTGGCAATGTCGATCGTCCCGTCGGTCGCCCACATTTCGATTTCCGGGTCGATCAAATGGACATGGCCGATCGCGCGGGCCTGACGCTCACGGCGCATTATGTCGATCTCGTCGGCCTTCAGCACGCTGCCGCCCTGGCTCATGACGGCGTCGCCCTTTACCACGAAGATGTCGGTCTTGGAGTCGTAGATCGTTTCCTGGCCGGTCACGTTGATCGGTTCTACTCCATGTTCGGCGCGGACCGGGGCGGGAACTGCAAACCCCTTCTTCGCTCTGGCGGGCTGGGCGGGCTGGGGAGCGGCCGGCGCGTCCGCGTTGACGGCAGCCGGCAAGAGCATCGCTGCCCACACCAGCAAAACCGCAATCGCAATTCTTTTAAGCGCCGGCTTCAGGGAACAACCCAATTCGGCCCTCGCGGGTCAGAAAGTGCGGGTAAACTTCGCCGATAAGATACACCGATCCCGTGACCAGCGCCACGTCATCGGGCGCCATTTCAGAAATCACTCGCTCGATCGCGCGGATCGGATTGCGCTCGACGCAAGCGGGACAATGCGCCGCGAAATGCGCCACCAGTTCCTCCGGTTCGAGCGGGCTTTTGGGCTTGGCCCGCGTCAGGGTGACGTCGCGCACGCGCGGACCCAGCATCGCGGCCATCGCGCCCCATTCCTTGGCGGACTGGCAGCCGAATATCAGGCGCGGTTTCACGCCCGGACCGAGCTCGATGCTCATCGTCTCGAGCAATGCCGCGATACTCATCTCGTTGTGCGCGCAATCAAGGATAACGAGCGGCCGCTTCGATACGACGTCGAAGCGCCCCGGCCAGCATATTTCCCGGATGCCTCGCCGGATGGCGTCCTCGTCTATTCGCCAGCCCTGGGCCCGGAGCGCCTCGAGCGACGCCACCGCAATCGCGGCGTTCTCATGCTGAAACGGACCCGCGAGTCCAATCTCGAGATCGCTGATTTTTAAGCCCAGGCCGTGGTAGTCCAATCGATGCGCCGGGGCGTGCGATCGGTACGAGAAGTCGCGATCGATCAAACGCACGGCGCTTCGGCGCTGCGCCGCAAGCGAAGTCAGCACCAGCCGCGCATCGGGGTCGCGCGCGCCAATCACGACCGGGACATCGTTTTTGATTATCCCGCCCTTCTCACCCGCGATCGCCGCGATCGTGTAGCCGAGATATTCCATGTGATCGAAACCGATCGGCGTGATCACGCTCAAAATCGGCGTCACCACGTTGGTCGAATCGAGCCGCCCGCCGAGTCCCGTCTCGACCACTGCGATATCAACGCCCGCCTCGGCGAAGTACAGGAACATCATCGCAACCGTGAACTCGAAAAACGTGAGCGCCAGGCCCGCGCGATCGTAAATCGCGCGCAGCCGCTCGATATAGTCGAGCATCTGCGCCGCCGGAATTTCAGCGCCCGAGATTCGCGTCCGCTCCGCCAGGTTTACCAGATGCGGCTTGGTGTAGAGTCCCGTGCGGTAGCCGGCCGCGCGGAGGCAACTGTCGAGCATCGCGGCCACGGAACCTTTGCCCTTGGTGCCCGCGATATGTACGGCGCGAATTCGCCGATGCGGATTGCCGATCAGTTCGAGCGCGGCGTCCATGCGTTCGAGCTTGTAGATCTCGCCGCGCGACTCCAGCGAATACAGCCAGTCGATAGTCTTGCTAAGCTGGTCCATTTCCAGCCCCGCAGTTTACCGGCTGTCACTCGCCGGCGGAAGATTCCGCCCGCAGTCCCCTTTTTGTGTCATCCCGAGCGAAGCCGAGGGACCCCGGATCTTTTTCCTACGCCTCTCCCTGACAGGGAGAGGCCGCGCCTCCGGCGCGGGTGAGGGTCCATTTTCCAAGATGCCTCCCCTCTTGGGAACCTTGCGTAACATGATCGAGGCTTTATTTTTCCTCTCCCTGTCAAGGAGAGGAATGAAGGGGAGTGAAAAGTCCTTATCCAGCGCGCGCCCTGTTTCCCCCTGTTAACACTGGCTACCCGTGCCCACGGGCGCGCGATTCAGGATTCTGCCTCTGCGGGGCGGCGGAAGCGGATTTGAACGCGCGCGCGGAGGTTATGCAAAGCTCCCCCTCGGGAGCGGCCGCGTCCGATTCTTACCTCGCCCGTTACACTCGCCGGTAGCGCCCTAATTTGACTTGGGTCGTTCGCCCTTCAACTCATCAGGCGTAATGTCGGGAAACAGCCGATAAAGTTCGGTCGAAAACTCGATCGTGCCGTACATGCTCATGCCAATAAAATGGACATACTTCTTGAATTCTTCCTCCGATAAATCGTCCTTCGGAACATGACGCCGCATGTACTCGACAATGGCGTCAAGGTTCAACCGAACCCCGCCCAGGAGGGAATCAATTCTAAGCGCGAAGTCTCTCTTCATATGCCTGCCTCATTACGTAGCTCAACCATTGACCATAGCCCATCCGTGACGCCAACCGCGCGAGCGCGCGTCATTCGCAACGTCAAATTAGGACACGACCCAATCGGCGTACTTTACGGGAGAGGCGGCCGGCCGCCAAGCCGCCGGTAGGTGAGGGTTCTGCGATCACAGCACCAAGGCCCGCGCGCGCATTTTCTTTGTGTCATCCCGAGCGAAGCCGAGGGACCCCGGATCCCAACCCCTCCTTGTCCGAGGAGAGAGCCTGCCCTGAGCGAAGCCGAAGGGTGCGCTATGATTTACCCCGACAGGCCGAGCGGTTGGAAATCCAAGAAGGATTCGCGGCGATCAGGTTCTCGAATCTGAGGAGTATCCGCTTGACTGTTTCGAGGATTTGGCCAAGTGCAGGTCTAACGGCGTACTCGCCATTCAAAGTGATGATTCCCTGCTGGAACGATATGTCAAAGATATAGTTGCTCCGCACTTCCACCTTTGGATTAACGACGCCAGCGGGAATATCGACTTCGGCGAGTATTACATCGTCCTCAAAGGTGCCCTGCGAAAACCGGATCGGATAAGGCCTGCTATTGATCGGATGGAGGATGTTGATTTCGGCATTTTTGGCTACGGTCTGCGTCATCGTGAGCAACTTGTGTTTGTCTCTCGCGTCAAGATCGTGAAGTGTCCAGAGGGCACTAGGTTCTCCGTATCCTCGATTGTACGGTTGCAGCCTTCTGATTTCTGCGACCGCATCGGGATGCATCCTAGTGAGTCTAGGCAGCCCTCTCTTCTCGAACCCGGCGGGTTCCAAAAAGACGGGCCAGAGCGTTTGTCTGTCATCGAGATCGCTGCCAGCCAATCGCCACGCGATGTAATCGAGGGCACTTCTGGCGTTGTGAATACAGTCGCCGATGATGCATGCCAACCGCTCTTGCGGAATCGTCTTAAGAACCTTCAGCCGGAACAAATACTTGCACTGGTTCGCATCGAATTCTCGAACAACACTGTAGGGCTGCGAATCCAGGAATTGCGCGATCTCCGTGTCAAGCGCCTGCGCATGTTCTTCGGCGCGACGCAGCTTGTTCCAGCATTCCCTTAGAGGTGAGTCGGCCAATCCCGGCATCAGGACACTTCCCCGGAGCGCTTGCCCTTGCCCTTCGACGCGACCGGACCCGCGCCGCGATTGCCGCGCGGCCTCGTCAGCATCGTTAGAATCCGCGCCAGCGTGAAGCGCATCTGATGCCGCGGGACGATCGCGTCGATCATCCCGTGTGCCAGCAAAAACTCCGCGCGCTGGAAATCGTCGGGAAGCTGCTGATTGCTGGTCTGTTCTGTCACCCGCCGGCCCGCAAAACCGATCAGCGCTCCGGGCTCCGAGATATTCAAATCGCCGAGCATCGCAAACGATGCGGCGACGCCGCCGGTGGTCGGATCGCACAGCACGGAAATATAGGGCAGCCGCGCGTCGCGAAATCGCGCGATCGCGGCGGATACCTTCGCCATCTGCATCAGTGAAAGCGCGCCTTCCTGCATCCGCGCGCCCCCCGACGCAACGAACACGATCACCGGAATCTTGCGCTCGCGCGCGATGTCGAACAGGCGCGCCAGCTTCTCGCCCACCACCACGCCCATGCTGCCGCCCATGAATTCAAAATCCATCACGCCGATCGCCACCGGCTGATTCTCAATTTTGCCGATTCCAACCACCACCGCGTCGTTGCGGCCGCTGCTCGCCCGCGCCTGTTCCAGCCGCGCCGGGTACGGCTTGGAATCGACGAAGCCGAGCGGATCGCCAATCGCCATCTCGGCCATCAGCTCGCGCCACGTCCCGCGATCGACGCCGAGCGAAAGCCGCTGCGCGACTGTGACGCGGAAATGATATCCGCACTTGGGGCACACGTTCAGATTGCGTTCCACTTCTTTGCGGAACGCCATCTCCTTGCACGACGGGCACTTCGTCCAGATGTCGTCGGAAGGCGCCGGCGCAGCGCCGGTCGTCGGTTCGCGTTCAGCCATCTGAATTCCCCAATCCGGGCGGCCGCTCGCCTCGGCGCGCCGAGTTCATCGCATCTTTCATTGCGCCGACCAGTCCGCCCACCGCCGCCGCCGCGTCGCCGGATTTGGCGTACGCCTCGATCAACAGGGAAATCGCACTGCCGACGACGACCGCATCCGCCATCGTTGCGACCTCGGCAGCCTGCTCGGGCGTCGAGATGCCGAAGCCGACTCCGATTGGCAGATCGGTGACGCTTCGAAGCTCGCGCATGTGCTCGCCCAGTTCCGCGTCGAGATGCGCGCGCGCGCCGGTCACTCCCGTCACCGATACATAATAGAGAAAGCCGCTGGCGGAGCGCGCGATCGCGCGACTTCTGTCGATCGGCGTCGTCGGCGCGAGCAGATAGATGATGTCGAGACCGTTGGCGTGCGCGGGCCGCTTGAGCTCACCGGCTTCCTCGGGCGGCAGATCGACCGTCAGTATCCCGTCGATACCCGCCCGCGCCGCGTCCGCGCACAACCGCTCGCATCCGTAGTGAAAGATCGGGTTGAAGTACCCGAACAGGATAATCGGAATCTGCGTCTGCGCGCGAAGCTCGCTCACCATCGAGAGAATCGCCGCCAACGACGCGCCCGCGCCGAGTCCGCGCGCCAGCGCGCGCTGATTGGCAGGTCCGTCGGCCATCGGATCGGAAAACGGCACGCCCAGCTCGATCAAGTCGGCGCCGCGAGCCTCGAGTTCGAGCACCAGCCTCCGCGTGGTATCCATATCGGGATCGCCGGCAACGATGAACGGGATTAATGCCGCCTCGCCGCGCGCGCGCAGCTCGCGAAATTTGCGTTTGATTCTGCCCGCCGATGCCATCGTCCTACACCGTCACGCCGAGCGCCCGGGCGACTGTTTGCATGTCCTTGTCGCCGCGCCCCGACAGATTCACGATCATGATTTGCTCCTTCGGCAGTTGCGGCGCCAGCTTGATTGCGTGCGCCACCGCATGAGCGCTCTCGAGCGCCGGAATGATTCCCTCGGTCTCCGACAGCGTCTTCAAGGCGTCGAGCGCCTCGGCGTCGGTAACCGAGGTGTATTCGGCGCGGCCCACATCCTTCAGCCACGAATGCTCGGGGCCGACGCCCGGATAGTCCAGCCCGGCGGCGATCGAATGCGTCTCGCGAATCTGCCCAAGCTCGTCCTGCAGCAGGTAGGTCTTGTTGCCGTGCAGTACGCCGACACTGCCCGTCGTGATCGTGGCCGCATGATGCGGTCCGCTGATGCCGAGACCGGCAGCCTCGACGCCGATCATCCGCACGCTCGTGTCTTTGATGAACGGATAGAAAAGTCCAATCGCATTCGAGCCGCCGTTGACGCACGCGACCAGTACATCGGGGAGGCGCCCTTCGTGCTTGAGAACCTGGCGGCGCGCTTCACGCCCGATGACCGACTGGAAGTCGCGCACGATCATCGGGTACGGATGCGGTCCCGCGGTGGTGCCGATCAGATAGTAAGTGTTGCGCACGGTCGCGATCCAATCGCGCAGCGCCTCGTTCATCGCGTCCTTCAGGCTCTTGCTGCCGCCCTCGACGGGAGTGACCTTCGCGCCGAGCAGTTTCATCCGAAAGACGTTCAGCGATTGACGCTCGACGTCCACCGAACCCATGAAGACTTCGCATTCGCGGCGAAACAGCGCCGCCATCGTGGCCGTGGCGACGCCATGCTGTCCCGCGCCGGTCTCGGCCGTGATGCGCGACTTGTTCATGCGCACCGCCAGCAGCGCCTGTCCAAGAGTGTTGTTCACCTTGTGCGCGCCGGTATGGCAGAGGTCCTCGCGCTTCAAATAAATTTTCGCGCCGCCAAGCCGTGCCGTGAGATTCTCGCACAGGTAAAGCGGCGTCGGGCGTCCTACGAACTCCCGCGAGCGCTGCTCGAGCTCGTCGCGGAATTTTGGATCGCGGCGTGCTTGCTTGTAGGCGCTCTCGAGCTCGAACAGCGACGGCATCAGGGTTTCCGCAACGTACTTTCCGCCGAACTGGCCGAAATGACCGCGGCTATCGGGAACGTTTTGCATTTTTTACGAAGCTCCTCAGTTTTTCGTGCTCTTTTACGCCCGGCGACGATTCGACGCCGCTTGCGCAATCGACCGCGTAAGGTTCGAGCGCGGCCACCTCGCCAACGTTGTCGGGATTCAATCCGCCGGCGACAAACGCGCGGCTCAAGTCGAGCCCGCGCAGCTGATCCAGTGCAATACGGCTTCCAGAGCCGCCGCGGAGTCTCGCGTCGAAGGCGTCGAACAGCACGTAGTCCGCACGGCGCGGCGTCACGCTCAACATTTCGCCCGGCTGAAGACGGTTTGTGACAATCGACGGAACCGGCCAACCTGCGAGCGCCGCGTCATCCTCGTCGCCGGAGAATTGGATCATGTCGAGCGACACGGCGCGCAATCGGTCATCGATGTAGGCGCGCTCGGCGTTAACGAACACTCCGATCACCGCGGCGCGGGAGCCGATCGCCGCGCGAATCTCTCTGGCTCGATCGACCTCGACGTAACGCGGACTTTTCGCGTAGAAATTGAGACCGATCATATCGGCGCCGGCGGCAATTGCCGCGTGCGCGTCTTCGATGCGCGTTACACCACAGATTTTGACGCGAACTGTCATCCTACTTGTGCGGCGCGCCCCCGAACGCGTTCATCAGCTCACCGAGTTTCGCACCCGGCGTAGCGCCCCTCAGCAGGCTCTCGCCGATCAGAAACGCGCACGCACCCGCCGCGTCGAGCCGCCGAATATCGCCGGCCGAATCGATTCCACTCTCGGTCACGATCACCTCGTCGCCGCTGTAGCCCGCCAGCAGGCGCTCGGTCACCGTGATATCGGTCACAAAAGTATGCAGGTCGCGGTTGTTGATGCCTACCAGCCCCGAGCCGATTTTCCCGGCGAGCGCGAACTCGCCGGGGTCGTGCGACTCGACCAGCGTCGCCATCCCAAGCTCACGCGCGAGCGCCGCGATCGATCGCAGCTCCCCCTCTTTAAGCATCGCGGCGATCAGCAGAATGCAATCCGCGCCGGCCGCGCGTGCCTCATAGACCTGGTACGGCTCGAAGATGAAGTCTTTGCGCAACAGTGGAACATCCACCGCGGCGCGGACGGCGCGCAGATCGTCGAGCGAGCCCTTGAAATGGACGTCGGTCAGAACGGAGATCGCAGCCGCTCCGCCGCTGACATACTCGCGAGCGACATTGGCTGGATCGAGTCCCGGCATGATGTCGCCCTTGCTGGGCGACGCGCGCTTTATCTCCGCGATTATCGCCGGACGCCGGGCGCGCAACGCTGCGACGAAATCGCGCGGCTTGGGCGCGCGCCCCGCCTCGGCGACGATTGCCATCGGCGACACGATTGCCCGTCGAGCGCGCACTTCGATGCGTTTGGCGGCGTAGATATTGTCGAGGATCGAGGTCATTGAACTTCTTTCAGGATTTCTCCGTTGCTGGCGCGCCGCATCTTGTCGAGGACTTCCAGGGCGCGGCTCGAGCCGATAATTTCGCGCGCTGCATCAACGCCTTCTTTCAGCGACGCGGCCCTGCCGCCGACGTAAATTGCGGCGCCCCCGTTCAGCGCGAGCACATCTTGCGCCGGGCCCGCGCCGCCATCAAGCGCGCCGCGGAGAACTCGCACGGCATCGTCGAGATTCTTGATCATCAGCGCGCGATGGTCGCCGCGGCGCACGCCCAGGCTCTCCGGCGTGATTTCATATTCCGTCAACTCGCCGTTGCGGAGTTCCGTAACGTGGGTCGGACCGTCGAGCGCGATTTCATCGACTCCATTGTCGCCATGCACGACCATCGCGCGCCGGGTTCCGAGCGCCTTGAGCGCGTGCGAGATCGGTCTGATCAGGCTGTCCTCGGCGACGCCCAAGAGATGGAAGTGCGGACGCGCAGGATTGCCGATCGCGCCCATCAGATTGAAGATGGTGCGAATCCGCAGCGCGCGTCTGAGCGGCGCAATCTGCTTGAACGCGGGATGATACGCCGGAGCGAAAATGTGGCAGCATCCCGCCATCTCCAGGCATCGTTTCAGCCCATCCGGATCGCAATCGATCTTCACGCCCATCGCCTCGAGCACGTCCGCCGTGCCGACCGTGCCGCTGACCGCCCGATTGCCATGCTTGGCGACCGGCACGCCCGCCGCCGCGGCGATCAACGCGGCGCCGGTCGAGATGTTGAAGGTGCCGGCGCCATCGCCACCGGTGCCGCACGTGTCGAGCACGTCGCCGGCGCGAAGATTGAGCAGACGCGCCCGCTCGAGCATCGCACGCACCGCGCCTGCCAGCTCATCGGCCTCGGCGCCCTTGATTTTCAGCGCCACCAGGAACGCGCCGACGACGGCGTCGTGCGCGCCGCCGTCCAGAATCTCGCCGATCGCGAGTTGGGCCTCGGCGCCGGTGAGCGAGCGCCCGTCGATGAGCGCCTGGATTGCGTCGTGGAGTCCGCTCATCGCGAGTTTCCGTCCTGATCGATCCGGTCGAGAAAGTTTTTCAGCAGATGCTTGCCTTCGAAGGTCAGAATCGATTCGGGATGAAACTGCACGCCTTCGATGGCGTGCTGTCTGTGGCGAAGCCCCATGATTTCGTTTTCCGCCGTGCGGGCGCTGACTTCCAGCGCCGACGGAATCGACGCCGCATCGACCAGCAGCGAATGATAGCGCATCGCTTCGAACGGGCTGGGGATTCCCGCGAAAATCGTTTTGCCGTCGTGAATCACCGGCGAGGTCTTGCCGTGCATCAGGCGAGCCGCGCGCACGACCTTTCCGCCGAACGCCTCGCCGATACATTGCAGGCCCAGGCACACGCCGAGAATCGGAACTTCACCCGCCATCTCGCGCAGCAGCTTCAGCGAGATTCCGGCCTGGGCGGGAGTGCACGGGCCGGGCGAGATGACGACTGCGGCGGGATGGAGCGCGCGAATGCCGGCGACGTCGATCGCATCGTTGCGCTTGACCGTGACGCCGGCGCCAAGTTCGCCGAGGTACTGCACGAGGTTGTAGGTAAACGAGTCGTAGTTGTCGATCATCAGGACTCGAACTTTTTCATTGCGCGCCATACAACCTACCTCTTCGCCGCGTTTTCAAAATCGCGCGCGGCCTGAAGCGCCCGCACCATCGCGCGAGCCTTGTTTACCGATTCCTCGAATTCCGCGCCGGGGTCCGAATCGGCGACGACGCCGCCGCCGGCCTGAATGTAAACGCGGTTGTTCTTGATCAGCAGCGTGCGCAGCGCGATCGCGGTGTCGGTGTTGCCGGTGTAGCTGAAATAGCCGACCGCGCCGGCGTACACGCCGCGACGCACGGTCTCGAGCTCGTCGATAATTTCCATGGCGCGGATTTTCGGGGCGCCGGAGACTGTTCCCTGCGGAAAGGTCGCCGCGAATGCGTCGAATGCGTCGCATCCCTCGCGCAGCACGCCGGTGACGTTCGACACTATATGCATCACGTGCGAATAGCGTTCGACCACCATCAGCTCCGTCACTTTCACCGAGCCGATTTCGGAGACCCGGCCGACGTCGTTGCGGCCGAGATCGACCAGCATCACGTGCTCGGCGCGTTCCTTGGGATCGGCGAGCAACTCGGCTTCGAGTTCCCGGTCCTCGGCTTCCGTCGCACCGCGCCGGCGCGTTCCCGCGATCGGCCGCAGCGTAATCTCGCGACCCTCGACCCGGACCATCACTTCCGGTGAGGCGCCGACCAGCGTGTGGTCGCCCAGGCGCAGGTAGAACATGTAGGGCGACGGGTTAATCGTGCGCAGGCTGCGGTAGATGTTGAACGGATGCACGGTCAGGGGCGCCTCGAAGCGCTGCGACGGAACGACCTGGATAACGTCGCCGGCCGCGATATATTCCTTGGCCGCAGAAACCATCGCCATATAGCCTTCGCGCGTCTGGTTCGAGGTGATGGACGCGTCGTTGACGGCGACGCTGCTTGCACCCTCGAGGAACGGCGGCACGGCGGGACGTTTGAGGCGCTCGATTATCTCGTCGATCTTCACGCGCGCGCTTTGATACGCCATTTTTGTCGAGGCGAACTCCTCGACCGGCACGTTGGCGATTATTTTGAGCGTCTGGCGCATGTTGTCGAAGCACAGCACCGTGTCGGTGAACATCAAATGGAAATCGGGGGTGCCGAGATCGTCGTGCGTGGTCTCGGGAATCTTCTCGAAGCATCGCACGATATCGTAAGCGAGAAATCCCACCGCGCCGCCGAAGAAGCGCGGCAGGTTCGCCAGCTCGGGGGCGCGCCAGCGCTTGACCTCGGCGCGCAACTCTTCGAACGAGTTGGCCACCGAGCGCACTTCGACGCCGCGGCCGGGCCGGATGATGTCCATACGGTTTTTGCGCGCACGCATCACGACCGACGGCTCGGAACCGAGAAAAGTGTAGCGTCCCCATTTCTCGCCGCCGCGGACGCTTTCGAGCAGAAAGGCGTAATCGTCGCGCGCGACCTTCAGGAAGGCGGAGACGGGAGTCTCGAGGTCGGCGGCGATTTCCTCGAAGACCGGGATGAGGTTGAATCCCTTGGCCGCCAGTTGTTCGAATTCGAGTTCACTCGGTTGCAACATCTCGTTTCCCTCTCTTAGGTCCGATTCCAAAGCCGAAAAAAAGAAAAGGGCCGCAGGTTTTTCGCCCGCGGCCCTTCAAGAAATCGGTTTTGCGATGAATTATAAAGTCGGCGCGCAGGCGGGTGCATCGACGTGCCAACGCCACCATCCCGCACAAACTTTCCGGCTCATGATATTCATCGTTGCATCAATGATCCACGCGAAACGGGCAATTGTCAATGCAGGGGGCGGCTATTCCTCTTGGCCTCGGCAAAGGCCGATCAGGTCCTCCAGGCTCTCCTGCAAATGATGAATATGATCGTTCGTCATTCTGACCTCGGTAACCCCTGCGCTTCCGCTTTGAAGTTGCATGATGTGCGCGTATTCGATTTGCTCGGAATTTATAAGAATCTGTCGGCCTCTTGGCGACTCATGAACGATGATGAGCTTTGCCATTTGCGGATGCCTCCCGCTCGCGTAATACTACGCGCATTCCTGCCCGAGCAAGAAGGCAAAGCGGCGGTGAACGCGCCGATTCCTCGTAGCTCGCAACAACAATCGCGTGCTGATGTTCGAGCCGCCGCTGACGACCGGGATGAACGCCAGCGTCGTCATCGGGCAGCCGAATTTCACCTCATCGACGGCCGCCACTTCCACCAATGGAATGAGCGGACCGCTGGGAGTTACCATCGGACCGTGAGCAGGGGCGGGCGACTGCCGAGGTGTGCTGATTCGCGTTCCTTTTGACCATTGTTTGACTTGGGCTGTCTATCGGCTACCATTTCGTCGCTATGCTGGATGCTGCCGACAATTCACACCACTTCGAGTTTGATCTTGACCGAGGCATTCGCGCGCAAGTTGTTGAGAAATTGGAGAGAAGTCCGCGTCTCCCACTAACGAAAGGCACGGGACCGCAGGCCAGTGGAATCTATGCCCTCTACCTTAAGAACAAGCTCGTTTACATAGGCAAAGCATCGAAGGGCACCACCAAAAGCAAGCGAACGCTACGCAGTCGGCTCAGTGAGCACGTAACAAAGATCGGGAGCCGGCGAAATATTTCACTGGCCGATATGAGGTGTCGTTATCTGATCTTTTCGAGCGAATGGTGGGTGTTCGCAGCTGAATTTGCGCTGATGGTCCACTACCAACCAGAATGGAACGAAAGCGGGTTTGGGAGCAAAGTGCCAGGAGTGGGCCGTCCTGGAACGCATCGCGTTAGCCGCTGGGATGCGTTATTCCCGAAGAATTCCTGATGACTGTCTCTCGCAGTCATCGCCATTACGGCAGACTATCCAAAAACAGTGACGCTTTCTTGCGTGATGAGCTTCTTTCCACTTGGTCGAAACCATCGGCCCATTCCGAACTTTGACAATCAAATCGCACACGGTGAATCCAGCCTCTTCAGCCATTCGCAT
This sequence comes from Binatus soli (SeqCode), assembly GCF_050015535.1. Classification (NCBI taxonomy): domain Bacteria; phylum Candidatus Binatota; class Binatia (SeqCode); order Binatales (SeqCode); family Binataceae (SeqCode); genus Binatus (SeqCode); species Binatus soli (SeqCode). The sequence goes on from NZ_JBEKBF010000001.1 coordinate 297,648, forward strand.
GAAGTCGCAGTGCGGCCATTTCGATTTGTGGTTGTTCACCATGTCCGTGATCTTTGCGAGCAGCAGGCCGTTCGGTTTTAGTACCCGCTTGGCCTGTTTCAGAAATGGCGGATACAGATAACTCAGGCTCCAGTCCTGCTCTTTGCCGCACTCCACCGTCGCGCCGAAGTCCACGTCGAATCGCTTGCGGCTCTTATCTCGACCTTGCGGTCCGACGTGCGGTGGATCGTAAACGACGGTTCCGAATTTCGCAGAAGGTACGCCCGTCATTTTGCGATTGTCCCCCGCGATCATCGGCTTGTGCTGTGGGTCGATATCCATCGAGACGACGCGCCGTTTAGAGCCCTTCCAGAATCGCCCGGCATTGTAGGTCGAATCCAAAATCGGCTCAGGCGGGATGGTTGCGTAGAAGTTGAACATCGCTTCGAGCAGTTCGCCATCGCTCCCTTCCCATACACTGCTGATCGGCTCATAAGTCGATGGGTTGTTTAGAGACGGTCCTTGGCGATTGGCGATAATCACGCTGGCTCTTTTCGGCCCGGCGTCCTTAAATTTCAACGGTAAAGTTCGAGATTTGTTCACAGCTATCAGAATGGCCTGTTTGTTCCGCACGGATCAACTGTTTCGCCTTTTGTTCGAATTGCGTCAGTTGCGTACTCCGAGTTCGCTGGCGTTTCTCGGCGACTGCCTCAATGCGAGGTCGTGTAGGCTTGGCGGTATTGCTCGCGGAGTTTGTTCTGCGCCGCATTCGCTTCATCGGCGCTGGCGTAGGGTCCGATGCGCACGCGGTACCAAGTCTGCCCGTTGAGCGCGACCTTTATCTCCTGCGCGTTGTAGCCGAGCGTCTTCAGCCGCGAGACCATCTCGTCTGCTCCGCTCTTGTCCATCACGGCTTCGATCTGGATGTTGTACGGCTTCGCGCCGGGAGCAATGGCGCGGGCCGGTGCGGCGGGAGCGGCAGCCGTTTCGGAATCTTCGTCGGATTCGTTTTCGATGTCAGGCGCGGGACGATTGATCGCGGGCGCCTCAGGACGCGGTTTCAAGCGCGCGACGGTGGCAGGTGACGTGCGCGCAGCCGGCCGTATCTCGCCGACGGCGGGCGCGGGTGGTTCGATCGGGACCGCAGGCAGCGCCGGCACAGACGCAACCGATGGCGACGCGGCGGCCGCAGATGACATCTCAGCTACGGGCGCGGGCTTTTCGCCGGATGCCGGGGGATTCGGCAGCGAGTAGGTCGAGGAGATTTGACTCAAGTCGGGTTGATTCTGCCGGGCCATCTCGTAGCCCGCGATCAATCCGAGCGCGAAGACCGCGCCCGACAGCCCGACCAGTCCGAGTAAAATTAGAAACGCGCCGCCCGCCCTGATTTCGAATCGCATCCCGCCCTCACATCCGCTCTGGAGCGCTCACCCCGAGCAGCTCAAGTCCGCCCGCAATCGCATCCTTGAGAATCCCCGCCATGAACATCCGCGCCAAACTGAGTTCGCGATCCGGCCCGATTATACGATTCGCGGGCTTGTTGTAGTAGCGATGGAACTCGCCGGCCAGCTCGAGCAGATAGAACGGAATCCGATGCGGCTCGAGCGCCTCGGCCGCCGCGGACATGACGTCGGGGAGTCCAACCACACGCTTGGCGAGATCGAGTTCCTCAGCGCCGAGCAAATTGAGATCGATGGCCGACGACTCCGCGGGGAGCGTCAAGCCCTTGGCCGCGCCCTCGCGAAAGATGCTCGCCAGGCGCGCGTGCGCATACTGGACGTAAAAGACGGGATTCTCGGGCGCCTGCTTTTTGGCGAGTTCGAGATCGAAGTCGAGCTGGCTGTCGGACTTGCGGAAAAGGAAGAAAAATCGCACCACGTCGGCGCCGACCTCGTCGATCAGCTCGTCGAGCGTGACGTAGGTCGCCTTGCGCGTGGACATCTTGACCTTTTCGCCGCCGCGCGTGAGCGTGACGAACTGGTAGATAATCGCGCGGATGGGCGTGATGTCGCAGCCGAGCGCCTTGACGGCTGCGATCACCTGCTGATGCTCGGCGATATGATCGGCGCCGAACACGTCCACGATCAAATCGAAGCCGCGCTTGAGCTTCTCGATATGATAGGCGATGTCGGGCGTGCGATAGGTGGGCAGCCAGTCGGGGCCGGAGCGCATCAGCACCGCGTCCTTGGGAAGTCCCAACGGCTCGGCGCGCAGCCAGATGGCGCCGTCCCTTTCGACGGTGAGGCCGCGTTCGCGCAACGCTTTGAGGACGGCGTCAACCAGGCCGGCGTTGATGAGACCGAGTTCGTTGGTATAGACGTCGAAGCGAATTCCCAGCCGCGTGCAGGTCTGGTTGATGTCGGCGAAGATGGCTTTGACGGCCGCCGCGCGGAAAATCTCGAGATCGGTGACGGACACCAGCGCGTCGCCCCACTCCGCTTTCAGAGCGCGCGCGATGTCGCAGATATACTCGCCCTGATAGCCGTCCTCGGGCAGCGGCGCGTCGATGCCGTGCTCCTGGAGATATCGCGCGCGCACCGATTCGCCAAGCAACTTCATCTGGCGGCCGCCGTCGTTGAAATAATATTCGCGCGTGACGTCGAAGCCCGCCGCCTCGTAAAGGCGCGCGATGGTGTCACCGAGCACGGCGTTGCGGCCGTGGCCGACGGTGAGGGGGCCGGTGGGATTGGCGGAGAGAAACTCGACCTGGACTTTTTTCCTTTCGTTGGCTCCCGGACGCAGCTCCCATGCGCGCGGCTTCCAGAACGCGCGCCCGTCGCTCGCCGCGCGGCGCATCTCGGAATGCCAGTAGGCGGGCGACATCTTGAAATTGATGAAGCCCGGGCCCGCGACCGAGACTTCGCTCACTTCCGCGGGCAGCGCGACGCGCGACTTGATAATTTCCGCGATCACGCGCGGTGGTTTGCGCTCGGCCTTGGCGATTGTCAGCGCGACGTTCGAGGCGACGTCGCCGTGGGCAGAGTCCCTGGGCGCTTCGATTCCGATCGAAGGAATGCCGGTGGCCAACTGACCCGCTGCGCGCGCCCGTTCGATTGCGTCGCGAAGGATGGAGACGATCAGATCTTTCATCTGTGAAGCCGTGGATGCGTGCAGCAATCGTGTCAGATAGACGCCGCGATGTTAAGGCGCAGGTGTGCGGCTTGACGATCGCGGCGGCGCGATGCGAACGTGACGGCGAGAGGCTATCGCTCATGGCCATGCCAGCGACACAATGGAAAATGCCGCCGCTCATAAAAGTGTACGAAGCGCTCGGGGCGATTGGCGACGGCCGCGTGCGAATCGAGGACAGCCGGCGCGCGACGGTAACGTCGTCGGACGGGTCGAAGACTTACGAAGTAGAGACCTCGGCGGACGGGCGCGAGATCGCGTCGAACGACAACGCGTCGTACTGGCAGGGCTACGTCGGCTATCCGGCGATCGCGGTGCTGCTCGCGCGCGGATTTTATCGTCCACCGGCGAACGTGACCGACGCGCTGGCGGGAGTGGCGTGGAAGGAACTCAATCGCAAGTTCAGAAACGACTGGGCCAGGACGATCGCGGAAGTTGAGAAGGAGCTGGAGCAGGCCGGGCACGATCCCGACGCGGTGCGATCGGAAGCTGAAGCCGTGCTGAGCTTTCTTCGCGCGCTACGACCGGTGCGCGGCAAGCACATCCACCCACCGGCAGAAAAGCCCGCCATCAAGACCCGCTAGCAGGCCCCGACCGGAACGATTCGACCACGGCGCGGGGACGACTGATTAGTTGCAGACGCCGCTGACCGACACGTTGTACGACTGCACGATAACAAAATCGCGCATGCTGAGCTCGGTGGTCACTCCGGATACTTTGCCGCTGGCGCAATTGCTGAGCAGGTTCGCAAGCGCGGTCTGCGTGAGCCCTTGCGGTGCGACCAGGTGAAGATATCCGAGATCGCTGGCGCTCGAGCTGATTGGGTTACCGGCGCCGGCGCGATCGGAGATCGCACTCGATTGAACGAAGACGCATCCGTAAGCCTGCACGCAGCCCGCAAGCAACGCAGCGAGAACTATCGAGTTGATCTGTTTCATCGTTCCTCCGGTCTGCCGATTGGGCGCGAATGGAGCCCGTGCGCGATGGTAATTCGCATCGTGAAATAGAGTCAATCGTGCGCGAGCGGCGGGACGTTATGCTGTTGCGTGAGGTTGCAAGATGCTAGCGTGACGAAATTCGCACCGGGACGGGGGCTTCGATGGCGAACGGGGCTGGCGGATCGATCTCACCTTTCCTCACGATATGTACCGCGCCGCGCGCGACGATTCGGCGCATCGTCGATACCGATCCGAAGCGCAACGTAATCGCGCTTGCGGCCGTCGGGTCGGGGATCAGCGCGCTGGCGAGTCAGTGGTCAAAGGCGCTTGTCAACAACGCCAATCTGTCGGTCTTGTGGCCGATATGGGTGGCGGTCACCGTTGCAATTCAGGCGGCTCTCGGAGTTCTCTTTCTGTTCATTTCTGGCGCGGTTTTAAAATGGTCGGGAAGCCTGCTGGGCGGCGGCGCGAGCCGAGTCGAGGTGCGGGCCGCGCTGGCATGGTCGCAGGTGCCTGCGATCGCCGGTGCGATCTTCTTTCTGATCGCAGTCCTGCTGGGCGTGCCGATACCGGTTCCGACGCCGGGAACGTTGCCTCAAATCGATCCCGCGTTTTACAAGGTCATGGCCGTTGAAGGAGTGCTCGGGATATGGGGAATGGTTGTCTGGCTGAAGTGTCTCGCCGAGGTGCATCGATTCTCGGCGTGGCGCGCGTTGGCTGCTACAATGATACCGGGGCTCATTGCGTTAGCCGCAATCGGTTTTATCGTCTTCGTAGTCGGCCGCCTGACGGGGCATCACTGATCGAACTCGTACGCTCGAAGCCTTCGCCGAGAATGCGTGAACTGAACAGCTAGGGAACCTCTGCATAAGTTGATCGATTGGTGTACAAAGGAACTGGTTGAGTGGCGGATGAGGAGGTGCGGTGATGGGTAATCAGCGGACGTTTGCTTCGGTGGCTTGGACGCA